>CAZPFL010000236.1:0-6683 GCA_964585785.1 uncultured Rhodospirillaceae bacterium | reverse complement strand
AGCAGCCACAGCAGCAGGAAGAACGCCATCATCGCCGTCACGAAGTCGGCGTAGGCGACCTTCCAGGCGCCGCCATGGGGCGCCTCCGGCAGCTTGATCCGCTTGCGAAGGATGAGCGGGGGTTCGGGCGCCGGTTCCAGCGTATCGGCCATGGCGGTCCCCGTGGCCTAGGCGGCCGGCAGGTTCTGCGTCGCTTCCTCGAGTTCCTGGAAGCTGGGCCGCGCGTGGCTCTGCAGGACCTTGCGGGCGAATTCGATCGAGACCGCCGGGGCGTAGCCTTGCAGATGGGCGATCAGGCCGGCTTTGATGCAGACGAAATAGAGGTGTTCCTCTTCCTGGTTGCCCTTGAGCGAGGTGGCCATCGGGCCGACGAAGCCGTAGCAGAGCAGAATACCGAGGAAGGTGCCGACGAGGGCGGCGCCGATCAAATGGCCCAGCACGGCCGGCGGCTCGGTGATCGAGCCCATCGTGTGGATGACGCCGAGCACGGCGGCGACGATGCCGAGGCCGGGAAAGGATTCGGCGAGCGTCTGCAGCGCGTGGCTGATCCGGTGCTCCTCCTGGTGATGGGTGTCGAGCTCCATGTCCATCAGCGCCTCGAGCTCGTGGGGGTTGTCGGTGCCGAGCGTCATCAGACGCAGGTAGTCGCAAAGAAACTCCTGGGCGTGGTGGTTCGCCATGAAGCCGGGGTAGCGGGAAAACAGGTCGCTTTCGTGGGGGTGCTCCACATGCCCTTCGAGCGCGAGCATGCCCTTGGTCTTGGCCAGCTTGAACACCTGATAGAGCAGCGAGAGAAGCTCGACGTAGTCGCCCTTCTTGTATTTCGCGCCCTTCATGACCGACCCGAAGCCCTTCATGGTCTTGCCGAGCACGGTCTTGGGATTTGCGATAATGTAGGAGCCGATGCCTGAACCACCGATGATGAGCAGCTCAAAGGGCTGCCACAAGACATGCAGCTCGCCGCCTTCAGCCAGAAAGCTGCCGATGATGCAGCCCAGGACGATCACGCCACCGATGATCAAGAACATGTAATTAGGTACGCTATGTGGAAATTCACCCCACGATTGGCTAAAGGAAAGTGATTAATATTGGCTTAATACAAGGATTTAGCGGAACTTGATGGGATTGGATTGGGGGTTTTAAGATATTGGAACTACATTATTTTAAGAATGCGTTGACGTTTGCGTCATAGGGAGGCCGCCACCCGGCCGGTGGCGGAATGGCGAAAAATGATGAGGGTTGAAGCTTGAGATGGAAGAGCAGCGCGTAGTCATCGATTCCCGCCGATTCCGCGAGGTTTGCGGGCATTATGCGACCGGCGTGGCCGTCGTGACGGCCTGCGGCGGGCAGGAGCGTATGGTCGGGGTGACGGTCAACTCCTTCACCTCGGTGTCGCTCGACCCGCCTCTGGTGCAGTTCAGCCTGGACCGGAAGGCGTCGGTGTTCCCGATCTTCACCAATGCGTCGCATTTCGTGATCAACGTGCTGAGCAGCGACCAGCGCCAGCATTCGAGCCGGTTCGCGCTCGACAGCGACGCTTTCGAGGAGGTGGTCTATGCCGCGGGCATGCATGGCTGCCCGGTGCTGGAAGGCTGCATCGCCAATATCGAATGCGAGAAATATGCGGTCTATGACGCCGGCGATCACGTCATCATCCTGGGACGGGTGACGGCGCTGCATTGCGCGTCGGAGGTCGAGCCCCTGCTGTTCTTCCGCGGGAGCTATCGCACCGTCGCCTGACCTCAGCCCGAATGGGCGGTGTCGCCGAGCCGCCAGGTGGGGAAGCCTTCCTTTTCCAGGTGGCCGATGATCTCGGCGACGTGATCGACATCCTGCGTCTCGACGACGATGTCGACTTCGGCCTGCTTGACCGGCACGTCGAAGAACAGCCGATGGTGCACGATCTCCACGATGTTGCCGCCGCGATCGGCAATCTGCTGCGCGACGCGCGCCAGGGAGCCGGGCGCGTCGCTAATGGTCACGCGCAGCCGCGCCATCTGTCCGCTGCGCACCATGCCGCGCATCAGCACGGAGGCGAGGATGCGGGAATCGATGTTGGCGCCGCTCACGACCAGAACGACCGTCTTGCCGAGAAAGCGCTCGCGCATCGCGGTCAGCGCGGCCAGCGGCGCCGCGCCGGCGCCTTCGGCCAGCACCTTGGCCGTGCACAGCATCGTCTGCACCGCGTTTTCGAGCGCCAGCTCGTCGGCGACCACCATGTCCGCCACACACGCGCGGATGATCGGCAGCGTCAGCTTGCCCGGCGTCTTGACGGCGATGCCCTCGGCCAGGGTTGGTCCGCCGGGGGGAATGGGCTCGCCGCGCAGGCTGCATTGCATCGACGGGTAAAGCGCTGCCTCGACGCCGATGATCTCCGCCTTGCGGCCCGAGGCGGCGACCGCGGTCGCGATGCCCGAGATCAGCCCGCCGCCGCCGACCGGCACGATCACCGCGTCGAAGGCGGGCAGGTCCTCCAGAATCTCCAGTCCGACCGTGCCCTGGCCCGCGATGATGGCTTCGTCGTCGAAGGGATGCACGAAGGTCAGCTTCTCCTTCCGCATGATGTCTTCGGCGAAGGGGAGGCAGCCGCTGACCGTGTCGCCATGCAGCAGGACGCGGGCGCCGAGCGCCTCCGTGCGGCTGATCTTGGTGAAGGGCGTCGCGAGCGGCATGACGATGGTCGCGGGGATGCCGAGCCGGCGGGCATGGTAGGCGACGCCCTGCGCGTGGTTGCCGGCCGAGACCGCGATCACGCCGCGCTTCGCCTGCTCGGCCGTCAGGCTCGCAAGCTTCACCAGGGCGCCGCGGTCCTTGAACGACCCGGTGTATTGCAGCGTCTCGAGCTTGAGATAGACCTCGGCCCCGGTCAGCGCGGAGAGCGGGCCCGAGCGCACGGTCGGCGTGCGCACCACCGCGCCCTGAAGCGTGCGCGCGGCGTCGCGGATCGTGTCGGTGGTTACCGTCATGCAGCGCGTGTCCTGCTTTCGGTTCCTGTCGCCCGGGAGATTACACCAGCCGGGTCGTGGATCGACACTCCCGACGGCGTATCGACCCACATTTTACGGCTTCGGCATGATCGTCAGCGTCGCGACCGCCTGCCGGCGCGCGCTGTCGCGGTCGGTCGCGATCTCGAAGGAGTCGCCGTCGCGCCAGCGCGTCATGAGATCGCGATAATGCGGCGACAGCGGGTTTCCGGACTGCCCGGTCGCGATCATGAAACGGCTGCGGTTGAGGTCGGCGAGGTCGTAAACCCCGCGATATCCGGCGCCGTGGACATGCGTGAAGGGATGGGGGCCGTAGCCCCGGAACAGTCCGCGGTTGATCGTATCGTTGCCGCCGTCGGTCGCGATCGAGAGATCGGCGAAGCGGTCGAGCAGCGGCACATGGCTGAACAGCGGATGATCGAACGCGGCCCTATGGACCTTGCCCCAGCGCCAGCTTTCGATGTCGTCGCCCTGGCTTTTCGCGATCTCGCGCAGCGCGCGCTCGAGCGCCAGCGCGATGCGGTCTGAACAGCGTTCCTTCGTCGGCGTCGTCACGTCGTCGCACCATTGCCGATTGCGCGTCAGCACGGCGATCACGAAGCCGGGCCGCGACCGGCCGTAATCCTCGAACAGCGGGCCGAGCTCGTCCGCGGCCAGCGTCCCCATGAGCTGGCGCAGCCAGGCGGCGTAGATCAGCGGCTCCGGGCGGTCGCGCCGCATGTGGAAATCCCAGTGCCGCATCATTCCGATGGCTTTCGCCGCCAGCGGTGACGTGGCCGGCGCGGCCAGCAGCAGCGGCATGACCTGCCGCGCCGCGGTGGAGAGGGTGTCCATCTGCTGCGTGCTGGCGTCCATGACCCGGTATCGGGTGACGTCGGCGAGCAGCTCCTGGATGCGTATCGCCCGCCAGGACGAGTCCCAGTCATGCGTGATGTCGTAAGGGTAGGCCGGCCCGACCAGCCTATTGTTGGCGTTGATGATCACCCCGGACGGCGGGTTGTAGACCTTCGGCAGGCCGTCGAAGGGAACGAAGCCGGTCCAGTCATGCTTGCCGTCGGCGCCGTCGACCGGGGAGAGGCCGTTGCCAGCGCGGCGCAGCGGCAGGCGGGCCGGGGCGATGAGGCCGATATTGCCCGTGGTGTCCGCGTAGAACAGGTTCTGCTGCGGCGAGTCGAAATGCCGAGTCGCCGCCAGGAAGGACGGCCAGTCCCGCGCCAGGTTCATCTGAAAGAGCGCGCGGGCGGTGTCGTCCTCGGGCCGCAGCGCGGTGCTGGCGAGCGCGATGAGCGGCGCCTGATCTTGATCGGTGTTCTGGGCGGTGTCTTTATCGCCGGCGCGGAGCAGGTCGGAAATGATTGGGCCGTGCCGCGTCGCGCGCACTTTGAGGACGACGGGTGCTTCGCCTTTGACGCGGATCGTCTCCTTGCGGACCGTGAATGGCTTCGGCCCGTCCGGGGTCATGTAGCGATCGGGATTGCCCGGATCGGGATGCTCGAGAAAGAGATCCTCGCTGTCGCCGCCCGTGGTCGTCATGCCCCAGGCGATGCGCTTGTTGTGGCCGAGGACGAGGAGCGGGACGCCCGGCACCGTGGCGCCGGTGAGCGAGAGCCCGGGCGCCTGGAGGTCGACGAGATACCAGAGGATCGGCGCGTTGAATCCGAGATGGGGATCGTTCGCGAGGATCGGCTTGCCGCTCGCCGTATGCGCGCCCGCGACGACCCAGGCGTTCGACGCGTCCGCCGAGGTGAACGCAGGCGGGATGAGGCCGTCGAGGCTGCCGGGCGCCAGGGCCGAGGCGTGGCGATGGTCCGCGAGCGTAATCGGCGCGTTGGTGTCGTTGTCGGGCCAGAGCTCCTGGATCTGCTTTGGTGACAGCCGGCGGCTCAGCCGCAGGCGCAGCAGCTCCGTATGCCAGTTGCGCGACAGCTGCATCGCCATGATCTTCGCCCAGACGAGGCTGTCCGCCGGCTTCCAATCCTCGGGTTTGTACCCCATCAAGACGAATTCCGGCGGCAAGGCGCCGGTATGCGTGTGCAGATAGGCGTTGACCCCGCGCGTGTAGGCGTCGAGGAGCCGTTCCTCGGTCGGCTGCAGCCGCTTCGTCTGCGCCTCGGCCAGACGGTAGAGCCCGAAGGTGCGGCTGAAGCGGTCCAGCCGCAGCGTCGCCTTGCCGAAGATCTCCGACAGGCGGCCCGCGCCGAGGCGGCGCATCATTTCCATCTGCCACAGCCGGTCCTGCGCGTGCACATAGCCGAGGGCGAAGAAGGCGTCGTCCGGGCGGGCGGCGAAGATGTGCGGTACGCCGTTCGCGTCGCGCATGATGTCGACCTTCGCCGTCACGCCGCGGAGCGCGATGGTCCCTCGGGTCTGCGGCAGCGAGGTCCGGAGCCAGAGCCAGCCCGCGACGCCGGCGATCGCCAGGAGGACCAGAAGGACGCCGAGGCCGGCGAGGAGAAAACGAAGGATGCGGGTCACGGGGGCCTTTCGGTCCGGTCGTTGCTGCGGGGGCTTAGGGGCGGGCATTCTATGCCGAGCGGCGCGGCGAATCCCGTCACAATTCGTGCGGCGCTTCACGCTTGGAGGAAACGGCGCGCTATGCCATGGTGCGCCCTGCGATGGCGCTCCGACATTTTAGATCGACCGACGCGATGGTCTCGGTGCTTCGGCCGGGAAATTCGGTCTATTGCGTCAAGCCGGCGGCGCTGCGCGCCGCCGCGGCGCGTTTTCTCGAAGGCTTCCCCGGTCGCACCCTCTACGCCGTCAAATGCAACCCGCATCCCGTCGTGCTGCAGATCCTGCACGAGGCGGGGATCGTGCATTTCGACGGCGCGTCGATCCCCGAGATCGCCGCGGTGCGCGGGCTCGGGCGCGACACCTCCGTCTACTACATGCATCCGGTGAAGACGCGCGACGCGATCCTGACCGCCTACACCGTCTACGGCGTGCGCCATTTCGTCGTCGATCACCCCGACGAGCTCGACAAGGTCTTCTACGAGACGAACCAGGCGAAGGACCTCGTGATCCTGGTCCGCTTCGCGACGCCGGGCGGCGTAGCGCGCTACGAGCTGTCGCAGAAGTTCGGCGCGTTGCCGGCCAACGCCGCCGATCTGCTGAAGCAGGTGACGGACGCGGGATGCCGCGCCGGGCTGGCCTTCCATGTCGGCTCGCAATGCCTCAGCCCCGACGCCTACCGCCAGGGCATCGGGCTCGCCGCGGACATCGCGGCGCGCTCGGGCGTTTCGATCGACTATCTCGACGTCGGCGGCGGCTTTCCGGCGACCTATGTCAACGACGTGCCGCCGCCGCTCGAGGACTTCTTCGCCGCGATCCGGCGCGGCCTCGATGAGGCGGGCTTCGGCGAAGACCTCATCGTCATGTGCGAGCCGGGGCGGGCGCTCGTGGCGTCGGGCCTGTCGCTGGTGGTGCAGGTGCAGCTGCGCAAGGAGTCGTCCATCTACATCAACGACGGCATCTATCACAGCCTGTCGGAGACGGTGACGGGCGGCCTGTCGCATCCGGTGCGCGCGATCCGCGTCGATCGTCCGCTCGCCGCGGACAAGCGGAACTTCCGGGTGTTCGGGCCGACCTGCGATTCGCTCGATGTGCTGCCGCAGCCCTATTTCCTGCCCGAAGATATCCGCGAGGGCGACTGGATCGAGATCGACCAGCTCGGCGCCTATTCCAACGCGCTGGTCACGA
>CAZPFL010000235.1:0-6754 GCA_964585785.1 uncultured Rhodospirillaceae bacterium | reverse complement strand
CACCACGACGCTGCTGACCGCCGAAGACCGCGAGGACACGGCGCGCTGGACGTGAGGAGGTATCGGTGATTCCTAATACGCGCGCTCGATGGCGAAATCGATCGCTTCGGCCATCGCGGCCTTGAGCGGCCCGGAGGGGAAGATGCCCAGCGCATCGCGCGCGATCGCGCCGTAATGGCGGGCGCGCTCGACCGTGTCGCGCAGCGCGCCGCGCTTTTCCATCAGCCCAATGGCTTTTTCGAGGTCGCCGTCCGTCTGCTCCAACTTCTCCAGCGTGCGGCGCCAGAAATCGCGTTCTTCCGCGCTGCCCCGGCGCCAGGCGAGCACCACGGGCAGGCTGATCTTGCCTTCGCGGAAATCGTCGCCCACGGTCTTGCCGAGCTCGGCCTGCACGGCGGAATAGTCGAGCACGTCGTCGATCAGCTGAAAGGCGATGCCGAGATTCATGCCGTAGCTCTCGAGCGCCTCCTCCTCGACCTTCGGCCGGTCGGCGACGACCGCGCCGATCTGCGCCGCCGCGGCGAACAGGGTCGCGGTCTTGGCCCGGATCACCTCGAGATAGGCTTCCTCGCTGGTCGCCGTGTCATTCGTCGTCATGAGCTGCAGCACCTCGCCCTCGGCAATGACGGAGGATGCCTTGGAAAGGATCTTGAGCACCTTCAACGACCCGTCCGCGACCATCAGCTCGAAGGCGCGCGCGAACAGGAAGTCGCCCACCAGGACGGACGGCTGGTTGCCCCAGAGCGCGTTGGCGCTGTCGCGCCCGCGCCGCAGCATCGACTCGTCGACGACGTCGTCATGCAGCAGGGTGGCGGTGTGGATGAACTCGACGCAGGCGGCGAGCGGGATATGGCGCTGGCCGTCGTAGCCGCAAAGCTTCGCCGCGGCGAGGGTGAGGACAGGGCGAAGGCGCTTGCCGCCCGCGGCCACGAGATGTCCGGCAAGCTGCGGGATTAGCGTGACCGGGCTCTGCATGTGATCGACGATGACCTGGTTTACCCGCTTGAGGTCTTCGAGGACCAGGCCGTGTATGGTTTCGAGACTTGGCTTCCGTTCGCGGCGAGGGCCGTCCAGGCTGACAACGGTGCCCACGTAGCTATCTCCCACCCTGCGCCCAAAAAAAGGGCTTGCAGCGAGCATAGTGCAACCTTCCAATGGGTCAAGGGTCGGGGGATGGGCCGGCGGGAGCGGTTGGGAAGCATGCGCGAGGTGTTGCGGACGACGGATCTTGTGCGGTTGTCCTGGCTGCAGGCGCTGCTGGCGGAGAGCCGGATCGAGACGCTCGTGCTCGATGGCCACACCAGCGTTCTCGAAGGCTCGATCGGCGCCATTCCGCGCCGCCTCATGGTGGAAGACGAGGACTATGAGCGGGCCATAGGGGTGCTGCGCGACACTGGCGAGATAGCCGTGCCGGCGGCATCGAAACCGGCGGATTCCCTGCTCGGCGGCCGGATTGCCCTGCGCCAGCCCGCGACCGGATATCGTGTCGCGATCGATCCGGTATTGCTCGCCGCGGCGGTGCCGCCGACCGCGGGGCGCGTTCTCGATGTCGGCTGCGGGGTAGGCGCGGCTTCGCTTTGCTACGCGGCGCGGGTTCCCGAGGCCCGGATCACCGGTCTCGAGCTGCGGGCGGACTGGGCGCGCCTCGCCGAGGAGAACGCACGCGTGAATGGAATGGCGGGCCGTTTCGCTGTCGTCTGCGGCGATTTGTTGCAGCCGCCGCCGGGGCTCCCGCCGGGGAGCTTCGACGAGGTCATGGCCAACCCGCCTTATCTTCCCGCGAATCGCGCGGACATGCGGCAGCCGCCCGCGGACGCGCCGGCGACCGTCGAAGGCGAGGCGAGGCTGGCCGACTGGATCGCCTTCTGCCTGGTTATGGCGTCGCCCAACGGCGGGATAACGCTGATCCAGCGCGCCGACCGGCTGGACGAGATTCTGGTTCATCTGCACGGCAAGGCCGGCGGCGTGACGGTCTTCCCCCTCTGGCCGCGTGCGTCCGGCGGCGCCGACGCGCGCCGCGTGATCGTGCGGGCGCGCAAAGGCTCGAAGGCGCCGATGCGGCTCGCGGCGGGTCTTGTCCTGCATCGCGACGACGGCGCCAACAGCGATGCGGCGGAAAGGGTGCTGCGGGACGGCGCCGCCTTGGACCTGTGACATTCTTGGCTTGGCAAATCGGTAAGCCGACCGCACATTAGCGCCCATGGCGAATTCGACAGGAAAAAGCTGGCTCAGCCGCATCCCTTTCATCGGGCAGCGCCTTGCCGACCGGTTCTCGCGCGCGCCGACGGTGGCGGTGGTGCGGCTGACGGGCGTCATCGGCCAGCTCGGCCCGATCCGGCGCGGCGGCCTGGCGCTCGCGGACCTCGCCGGGGTTATCGAGAAGGCCTTCACGATGCCGCGCGCCAAGGCGGTCGCGATCCTGGTGAACTCGCCCGGCGGCTCGCCCGTCCAGTCGGCACTGATCGCCGGCCGCATCCGTGCCCTGGCGGAAGAGAACGAGCTGCCGGTCTATGCCTTTTGCGAGGACATCGCGGCGTCGGGCGGCTACTGGCTCGCCTGCGCGGCGGATGAGATCTATGCGAACGGCGCCTCGATCGTTGGCTCGATCGGGGTTATTTCCGCGGGCTTCGGCTTTCCCGAGCTGCTTACCAAGCTCGGCATCGAGCGCCGCGTCTACTCGGCCGGCGAGCGCAAGGCCCAGCTTGATCCCTTCCGTCCCGAGGACGAGAAGGACGTGGCGCATCTCAAGCTGCTGCAGCAGGACCTGCACGCGCAGTTCATCGACTATGTCCGGCTGCGCCGCGGCGATAAGCTGAACGGCAAGGACGAGGAGCTGTTTTCCGGCGACTTCTGGAGCGGCAGGCAGGCGCTGTCGCTGGGACTGGTCGATGGCGTCGCCGACCTGCGGGGCAAGATGCGCGCGGTCTTCGGCGACAAGGTCAGGCTCCGCGTCGTCGAACAGCCGCGCAGCTGGCTGCAGCGACGTTTCGGCCTCGACGGGGAGGCGCCGCAATGGTCGCGCGACGTCATTGGCGCGCTCGATGAACGCGCGCTGTGGGCGCGTTACGGCCTCTGAGGGGCCGCTCGGCCGCATCGCAACACGGCGCGTCCAGGAATCGGAGAAGAAGGGATGTTTGGATTTGGCTTTGGCAAGCTGCTTCTCCTTGTCATCATCGTTGCCGTCATCTGGCACGGCTTCAAGAAGTTCGGGCGGCAGGAAATGCGCAGCCCGGGCAACAGCGGCGGCAGGAAGAGGCAAAACGCTGATTCTATTGATAAAATGGAGAAGTGCCGGGTCTGCGGCACCTATGTCGTCGCCGGCCGCGCGGCGAACTGCGGCCGCGAGGGCTGTCCTTATTGACCCTGCTGCGACGCGCACGTATTTTGCGCCGCACCTAAGCTGGGGCTCACGACAACGGGCCGGAAAATGGCCTCCGACAACAGTTTTCAGTCGCTCATCCTAACGCTCCAGCAGTACTGGGCGCGGCAGGGCTGCGTCCTGCTGCAGCCGTATGACATGGAGGTCGGGGCGGGCACCTTTCACTGGGCGACGACGCTGCGCTCGCTCGGCCCGGAGTCCTGGAAGTGCGCCTATGTGCAGCCGTCGCGGCGGCCCGCCGACGGCCGCTATGGCGAGAATCCGAACCGTCTGCAGCACTACTACCAGTTCCAGGTCGTTCTCAAGCCGTCGCCGGCGGACAGCCAGGCGCTCTACCTCGACAGCTTACGCGCGCTCGGCATCGATCCGATGGAACACGACATCCGCTTCGTCGAGGACGATTGGGAAAGTCCGACGCTGGGCGCCTGGGGGCTCGGCTGGGAGGTCTGGTGCGATGGGATGGAGGTCAGCCAATTCACCTATTTCCAGCAGGTCGGCGGCTTCGACTGCAATCCCGTGAGCACCGAGCTGACCTATGGGCTCGAGCGCCTCGCCATGTATGTGCAGGGGGTCGAGAACGTCTACGACCTCGACTGGGACGGCGTGCCGAAGGACCAGGGCGGCAAGCGCTACGGCGATGTTTATCTCGCCGCCGAGCGCCAGTTCTCGGCCTATAACTTCGAATATGCCGACACCGCGATGCTGTTCCGGCATTTCGCGGATGCGGAGAAAGAGTGCGGCGCGCTGATCGGCGCCAAGCTCCCGCTGCCCGCTTACGACCAGTGCCTCAAGGCGAGCCATCTGTTCAACCTGCTCGACGCGCGCGGCGTGATCAGCGTGACCGAGCGGCAGTCCTATATCCTGCGGGTGCGGGAGCTCGCGAAAGCCTGTTGCGCCGAATGGCTCGATAGCCAGGGACAGGCGTGATGGCGGAGCTGCTGCTCGAGCTTTTCTCCGAGGAGATTCCGGCGCGCATGCAGGCGCGCGCGGCCGACGACCTCAAACGTCTAGTAACGGACGGGCTGAAGGCCGCCGGGCTCGGATTTTCGAAGGCCGAGGCTTACGCCACGCCGCGTCGGCTGGCGCTAGTCGTGGATGGCCTGCCGGAAAAGCAGCCTGATCTGTCCGAGGAGCGGCGCGGCCCGCGCGTCGACGCGCCGGAGAAGGCGATCCAGGGCTTTCTCGCGAGCGCCGGCCTCGCCAGCGTCGCGCAATGCGCGACGCGTGAAACCGAAAAGGGCACCTTCCTTTTCGTGGTGATCGAGAAGAAAGGTCAGGCGACCGACAGCGTTTTGCCGGGTTTGATCGCCCGCGCGCTTGCCGAGCTGCCGTGGCCCAAATCCATGCGTTGGGGGCATGCCGGCTTTCGCTGGGTGCGGCCGCTGCATTCGGTCCTGGCGATTTTCGACGGCCGCCAGCTCGACGGCGGCGTCGACCTGCAAGGCGCGCATCTCGCGTTCGGCAACACGACCTGCGGCCACCGCTTTCTGGCGCCCGAGCTGTTCACGGTTACCGGCTTTGCCGACTACAAGCGGAAGCTCGAAGCGGCGAAGGTGATGCTCGATCCCGCCGACCGTCGCACTACGATCGAGGCGGGGCTCGCCGCACAGGCGAAAAAGCAGGGGCTCGCCGTGAAGCCGGATCCGGCGCTTCTCGACGAGGTGACGGGCCTCGTCGAATGGCCGGTCGTGCTGCTGGGGCGGATCGACCCGGCCTTCATGGAGCTGCCGCCGGAGGTGCTGACCTCGTCGATGCGGGCGCACCAGAAATACTTTTCGCTCGAGACGTCGGGCGGCAAGCTGGCGCCGCATTTCGGCGTGGTCGCGAATATGGAGACGGCCGACGGCGGCAAGCGCATCATCGCCGGCAACGAGCGCGTTCTGCGCGCGCGGCTGTCCGACGCCAAATTCTTCTGGGACCAGGACCGCAAGCGTTCGCTCGAAAGCCGCGTGCCGAGGCTCAAGGAGATCGTCTTTCACGCCAAGCTCGGGACGTTGGACGCGAAGGTCGACCGCATCGAAGCGCTGGCCGAGGCGCTGACCGACTACGTGCCCGGCGTGGACAAGGACCGGGTGCGGTCGGCGGCACGGCTCTGCAAGGCCGATCTGGTCACGGGCATGGTCGGCGAGTTTCCCGACCTCCAGGGCGCCATGGGCCGTTATTACGCGCTGCATGACCGCGAGCATGCGGAGGTCGCCGACGCGATCGCCGAGCATTATTCGCCGCTCGGCCCGAACGATCGCTGCCCGACGGCGCCGGTTTCCGTGGCGGTCGCTTTGGCGGACAAGATTGATACGCTGGCTGCCTTCTGGCTGATCGACGAGAAGCCGACGGGATCGCGCGATCCGTTTGCGCTCCGCCGCGCCGCGCTCGGCGTCATCCGCCTGATCGTCGAGAACGGCCTGCGCATCCCGCTGACCGTCGCCTTTTCCGCAGCGTGCGAGAACCTGAAAGAAGCGGCGTCGACGGAGTCGAAGGATGTTATCGCCAGCCTGCTCGATTTCTTCGCCGACCGGCTGAAAGTCCATCTCCGCGAGCGGGGCGTCCGCCACGACCTGATCTCGGCGGTCTTTGCGGTCGGCGGGGAGGACGATCTCGTGCGGCTGCTGGCGCGGGTCGGCGCGCTGGAGACATTCCTCGGCAGCGACGACGGCGCGAACCTGCTGACCGCCTACAAGCGGGCCGCCAATATCGTTCGCATTGAGGAGCGCAAGGACAAGACCGCCTATGACGGCGCGCCCGACAGCAAGGCCTTCAAGCAGAATGAAGAGGTCGTACTTTATGAGGCCTTGCGGAAGGCGGCGGCCAGCGCGAAGACGGCCTTGAAATCGGAAGATTTTGCCGGGGCCATGTCCGCCATGGCGGAACTAAGGCCCCCGGTCGATGCGTTTTTTGATCACGTGACGGTTAATACCGAGGACGGCGCGCTCAGGGTCAATCGTTTGCGGCTCCTGTCCGCGATCGGCAACACGCTGCATCAGGTTGCCGATTTTTCAAAGATAGAGGGATAGCAGCGGCCATGGATAAGTGGGTCTACAATTTCGGTGTCGGGAAAGCCGAGGGGCGCGCGGAGATGCGCAACCTGCTCGGCGGCAAGGGTGCCAATCTGGCGGAGATGGCCAATCTCGGCCTGCCGGTTCCGCCGGGCTTCACCATCACCACCGAGGTCTGCACCCACTATTACAGCAACGGTAAGGGCTATCCGGGCGCCCTGCGGGAGCAGGTCATGGCGGCGCTGGCGACCGTGGAGAAGGCGGTTGGCGCGAAATTCGGCGATGCCAAGAACCCGCTGCTGGTGTCCGTGCGGTCCGGCGCGCGCGTCTCGATGCCGGGCATGATGGACACCGTGCTCAATCTTGGCCTGAACGACAAAAC
>CAZPFL010000234.1:0-6812 GCA_964585785.1 uncultured Rhodospirillaceae bacterium | reverse complement strand
CGTCGATATCCGGCTCGGCGATCGTCTCCAGCGTGCTGGACACGAAAATCGCCCGGTCGCTGACGCGCGCAGCACGACGCCGGTTCCGGTCGTGCGCGCGCAGCCGGATCGCCCGGATGGCGCGCCCGACAAGACCGCGCGGCTGGTAGCGGTCGGCAAACTCGCCGGCGGCGTCGCCGCGGCAATCCCAAACCAGGATAAACCTTCGGCAACGCTTGAGCAGACCCGCCACGACGGCGGCATAATCGGTCCGGGCATGCAAAACATCGATTTGCGGTGGGAAGCGTCGTAGCGAGATCCTGAGAATCGAAGCGTTGAGCACCGCAGAAAACGGCACGGCGGGTCGAACGCCACGGATGACGCGAACCGTGCAGCCGGCAAGCTCCTGCGCGCGCGGCTGCCCGGCGATCGAGCGGCTGTAAAGCGTGCCCGACCAGGCGACGGCCCAGATTTCAAACGAGGCGATGCCGAGACGCGCCATCTCGCGCGCGTGAACGAGCACCTGCGACTCGATCACGGTGCCCGGCAGCCCTTCAAAAAGAATAAGCAGGATCCTGGGTGCGCTTGCCATAGCCGATGGTGGTCGCTGGTGGTTCCGCCGAGATCGGTGCAAGCGGGCCAGGCGCGCAAGCATCCGTGATGCGGATCGCGCCGGCCGCAAGCTCGACGACGCGCCAGGCACGCCAGCCCGATCCGTCGAGCCTGCCGGCAATGCCGTCCGGCGCACAATGCAGGCAGACGGCGTGCGCAACGTGCCGGAGCTCGAAAAGCCCGACCGATAACGCCGCGTGCCGGCCGGCAGGACGCGGCACGAAATGAACGCCGGCCGCGCGATAGCGCTCGCGGCTATCGGGGCACGCCGTGTAGAGATAGCTGCCCGGATCGACAATTATGTCCCGCCCGTCGATCTGCAGCTCGAGCGCCAGGTTGTCGTCATGCGTATGGCCAGACGGCGCGTCACCGCGGCCATGCGCAGCGCAACGCAGGGAAAGGAAAAGACGCGGTCCGCGCAGGATATAGAGTCCGAAATCCGGAAAGGCCTCGCAGGACACTCCGCCGTCGAGCAGCCCGTCGGCGCGGAGCGGGATCTCGGTCACCCGCCGGGAATCCGCCGGCAGCCGGCCGATTTCGTCCAACAGCGACGCTACGTCGCCCCTGGGCAGCGCAACCGGCGCTATGGCCGGCCTATCTACGGTGCGGCTCTTTGCAAGATGGCGAATCACGACGGCATCCAGCCAGTCGTCCTTAGCTACGCCAGACTTGGCGAACAGCGCATCGAGCGCAGCTTGGAGGCCGCGCCGGTCGAGATCGTCGGCTTCCGGGGCGCATTCACCGGGCGCGCGCCATGTCGGGTGCAACTTGAACAGTCTTCCGGAATCGGTGTCCCCCACTTGCAAGATCCAGCCGGTGGGCTTCGTCGTTGCGGCATGAAACCGGCCCGCAGCGGAGAGGCGCGCGAGGGCTTCGAGCGACAGCGGCGATCGCCCCACGCCCGGCAGATCGTGGAGCGGCATGGGAGCCGAGCCGAATGCAGGCCGTACGGAAATCGCGCGGCAATCATAGTCCCGAAGCGCCGCCCACTTCTCTTCCGGAAGGCCGAGGACGAGCGCCGTGGCATAAGCCGCCAGCTCGGCGGACAGGCCGTGGTAGGCGGTCGACCCCTCGTAGCTTCCGCCGTCCGCGCCGAATTGCGTTTCAATCTCGCTTTCGAGCTGTTGAACGGCGAAGGCGAGCCAGGCATCGGTCTCTACCGAGCGCGGCAGATAGGCGGCGATGAACAGCAGGCCGGCAATATCCGAAAGGTAGTGATTGCTGCGCCCCGTCTCCGACCATTCCAGGTGGCCGACGATGTGGCGTCCGTGCTCGAGCGCCGCCCGCGCCACGGCCTCGGTAAAGGCCGCGTCGAACGTAACGCCCGCGCTCCGCAAGATATCAAGCGCGAGCAACCCGTTCGCGATACGGATCGCGGCATCCATGGGGCAGCGCCAGTTGACGCCGAACCGCGGCGGATTGGTGGCGAGAAAATCCAGTATCTGGTCTCGAACTTCGCCGGCGTAGCGCTCAGCCGGCTCGAACCCGGGCCGCCCGGCCCGGGCGAGCACATTAGCGACGGCAAGCCACGGAAGGTGCTGCAGGCGCGCAAGCTCCCACGGCACCTTGATGTCGGCACCCGGGGTGTTGCCGTAGGCGATGTCGAGGAAATAGGTCCGCTCGGACCATCGGTAGCCGGACTTGAAATCGAGCTGCCAGTCGATCGGGCAATAGTCGGGCCGATCGATGAGCCGCCAAAGGCGCTGCGCCTCGGCGAGGTTGGCATCATTCAGCCGTCCGGCGAGCCAGTCGCCCTCACGATCCGCGTCGACCGGCTTCCCTGGTGGGTACCGCACCCCTTCAACGCCGGCGCAAAGAGCGCCGTGATGCACCGCGGTCCAGCCGGAGCCGAGCAGATCGAAGCGGTGGACGAGGATTCGCGCCGCGATCGCCGGCAGAGCATCGGCCAAGTCGGCCGGAATATCCGCCGCGCTCAAGGCGACATACGCGTGCAATGCGCCGCGCGGCGCCGCTTCCGCATAACTCGGCCGTCGGTGGTCTCGACCACGTTGCAACCGTGCCCGCGCCTGCCGTAGGACGAGCCCACCGGTTTTGCGGAGCAGCAGGTGCGGCGGCATCGTCGCCGCCCGCCGCAGGAGCGGGATTATGCTCATGCCCGCTCCACAAGGGCCGCGAGAATACGCTGTACATGCGCGGTCCAGCTGTATTTCGCCACCGCGTCGCGCCGGGCCGCCGCGCCGAGCCGCGCCCTCAGAGCCGGATCATCGACCAGGACCGCCAGACCCCGCGCCAGCGCGGCCTCATCGCCGGGCGGCACCATCCATGCCGTTTCGCCATGCTTCAAGACTTCGCCAATTTGGTCGAGATTTGACGCGAGGATTGGCCGGCCCATCGCCATGTATTCGAACAGCTTGGTCGGCGAGCCGAAGAACGGGCTGCCGTCCGGGTTCGGCACATGCGGCGACACCAGAATATCGCAGGCAGCAAGATGGGCTGGCCCTTCTTCCTGCGGAACGAGCCCGGTGAAGATCGCGCGGTCCGCCGCGCCCTGATTGCACAGCGCCCGCTCCGCGACGGCCTTGGTCAATCCGTCGCCGATCATGAGAAGTCGCAGCTTGGCGCGCAGGTCCGGCCGCTCGGCGACAAGCCGCGCGAACGCCCGCGCCAGAACGTCCGCGCCATGCCACTTGCCGAAGGTCCCGATGAAACCGATGACAAGGTCATCGCCGATACCATAGCGCACCCGGACCGCGCCGCCGTCGACGTCGGGTCGATACGCGTCCGGATCGACACCGTTCGGGTTGACCAGGATACGGTCCTCCCGAATGCCACGGGCGCGCAGCTCATCGCGGCTCGCTCGGCTCACCGCCACGACGAGGTCGGCGCAGCCCAGCGCCGTCCTTTCGATCGCAAGCGCCGTTCTCTCGAGGAACAGCGGGTGCTTTTCCCAGTGGCGCGCCATCCAGGCGTGCGAGCCATTGTATTCACAAACGTAAGGCACCCGATGACGCTGCCGCAGCGCCGCGCCTGCGAAATTGCAGAGGCTGAGACGCTGGTAAATGAAATCCGGCCGCCAAGTGGTCCAGTTCTCTTCGACAAAGGGCGTCAGTTGATCGTTGTACGCGAGCTCGGGGACGCAGGGCAGATTTCTACCTGCGCCGTAGGTCGGGCGACAGAGATGAAACCGCACATCCGCCGGAACGCCCGCGAGATAATCGGTGGCGACCACTTCGGTGGCGACGCCAAGACGGCGCAGCCCGTCGATCACGCCGCGCACATGGCCCACCGAGCCGCCGCTTTGGGTGCCGAACCAATGATCGGAGCGCAGGTACAGTGCGCGCGCCGGCCCCGCCGGCGGCACTAACCGGGCGCCTGCCTGTTCCACCGCGATCCGGGCGCGCCGCCGCTGCCGAAGGATCTGAGCGGGCAACGCCCAAAGATCGCGCAACAGGTTCGCCGCGATGCATGGCAGGGCTTGCCGCTCAGCAACGTGGCCCTCGCTGTCGCGCCAGCGTGCCTCGCGCACGCCGCTGAGCGCCAGATACAGCTCGATCACGTCGCGGAACCCGATTGCCTCGACCGCCGCGCAATCGATCGTTATCGGCTCCCGGCCGATCCCGCGAAAGCGCCGCAGCGCAGCGGTCACGTCGGCACGGCTCAGCGTTCTGCCCAAGACTCGTCGCCCGTATGCCGGAGCGTGAAATACCAAGTCGATACGGCCCAGCCAGGCAGCCGGTCCGCGACCACGACATTCCATTGCGTCAGACGCGGGCAACGGCCGAACATCACGCCGGAGACCGAAGCCCCCATGAAAGCGCCATGGCTAAATCGAATGAGCTCGAAGCCCGCTTCCTCGATTGCCCGCCGAAACGACCGCCGCGTAAAGAAGACGACATGGCCGGACTCGTGGTGATACGGGAGCGCACCGCCCTCTTGCGGCTGGGGCTTTCCGCGCACCCGCCGCCAGATGCGCGACCCTGCCGCCATGAGCTTGGACAGGCCAAGTCCCCGATCGACGCATTGTTCAATCTCGAACGGGCCGCGCCCGTTGGGCACGGCGCCGATTACGATGCCGCCCGGCGCGAGTTGCGCTGCGTGGGCCCGCATCACCGCAGCCGGATCCGATAGGTGCTCAAGCACATCGGCATAGACGATGATGTCGAAAGCGACGCCGTCCGGCACACGGTCCAGGAAAACCGCATCCGGGCCTCCGAAACGAGCCCGAGCATAGTCGAGCGACGCCCGGTGAATATCGACGCCGTAGTAACGGATGCCCTCGCCCATCAGATATTGGGATACGGCGCTGCCATTGCCGCAGCCGAAGTCCAACAGCGTCACCGGCCGGCCGAGCTGCGCCCGGTGGCGCGCGATCTCGCCGATTAGAAATCGAAGCTTTTTCGTGTGCCCGTACTGATTTTCGGGCGGCAAGGATAAAGCCGACACCAGGGGCTCATTTCGTCGCGACGGCGACGACATACCAGCCCAGCCAGGGCTCGATCAGCGGTTCGAGAAAACGCGGCAAGAGACGCCCCATCGGCAAATGCTCGCGCCGGAAATGCCGGACGCAGATACTCACGTCGCGGAAGTCGCCGAGAATATGGCGCAGCTGCCACCGGCCGTAGAGCTTGACCAGCGGCTTGTGCTCGATCCCGTCGGCGCCGTGCTCGATCGTGGCGAGCAGCCCGGCATAGCCCAAACGGCGGAGCTCGCCGCGCAGGATGCCCCGGTAGAGCAGCAGCGTCACGAGATGGTAGGCGCTCCAGCGATGATAGAGCGCGAGGATGAGTCGGCCGCCGGGCTTGAGCACACGCCATGCCTCGCCGATACAACGAACCGTCTCGGGCGTGTGATGCAGCACGCCGTTCGAGTAGACGACATCGAAGTGATTGTCCGGGTAATCGATCTTTGCCGCGTCGCACAGCTTGAGATCGGCCTCCCGGCCATGCAGATCGAAATTCAGCCGCGTCAGGCGGAAATGCTCCTGGGTGATGTCGATGCCATGCACCTCGGCGCCGCCTTCGGCCCAGCTCAACAGGTCGCTGCCCATGCCGAAGCCGATTTCGAGCACGCGGCCGCCGCGTGCCGATCCGAAGTCGATCGTGCGCGGAATCCAGCGGTCGGTCACCGTATAGCGGCTGCGGCGGACGGCATCGAAATAGTCGAGCGTATCGGGCTCGTACTCATCGAGGTAACGGCCCGAGCCGCAAGGGACCCGGTTCCACAACGCCTGCGCGGCGTTTTTCTCGCGCGCACCTATTGAATGTAAGTCCGCCACCACATCGCCAGATTCAAAAGGTTCCAGACATTCACGTTACCGCCCTGCCCCACCATCGCACGCACCGCGGCGGGGTCGAGGATATCGGTATCCGCCATGAAATCCTCCAGCGCGTCCCGGACAAAATCACCGAGGCCGGACAGCAGCCACTCATGCACCGGGACGCCGAAGCCCTGTTTCGGACGGTCGATCACCGAATCGGGAATGACCTTCCGCACTGCCTTCTTGAGAATGTATTTCAAGATGCCGTCGCGCGTCTTGACCGTCTCAGGGATACCCATGGCGAGCTCGACGAAGCGGTGATCGAGGAACGGCACGCGTCCCTCGAGGCTCACGCCCATGCTCATTTTATCCACCCGCATGAGCAGGAGCTCGGGCAGCCGGAAATTGAGATCGAGATACGTCATCCAGTCGAGGCCGGCCTGTCCGGGCCGCTTTTGCTGGTAGCGGCGCCAGAGCGGGTCGATCACCTCCCAGGAGCTGCGCCCGAGGAAGTGATCACGCAGCCGAGGCGAGAGAAGGTTCAGCTTCCGGTGATGCGTAAACGCTTCGGCGCCGCCCCAGAAAAGGGGCCGGCCATCCCTCAGACGCATCAACCAGTCGCTGCTTTGCCCGTTCGCCTTGCCGATCACACCGAGGCCAAGCAGACCCAAACCCGCTAGCGCCTTCGGGAAGGGCAACCGATCGCCCAGCCGCTGCAGCCGGAGCGCCCGGCGCCAGTTCGGATAGCCCCAGAACAGCTCGTCCGCACCCTCGCCCACCTGGGCGACGATGACCCCGGCGTCCCGCGCCAACTTGGAGACGTAATAGACCGGAACGCAGACCGGATCGGCGATCGGTTCATCCTGCAGGTGAATCAGCGTGGGAATGAAGGACAGGAGGTCATCGAGCTTGAGGCGCAGCTCGTGATGGTCAGCTCCGATCAATCCAGCCATCTTGCGGGCATAATGCAGCTCGTTCTTGTAGCTGCCATAGTCTTCTTCAT
>CAZPFL010000233.1:0-6849 GCA_964585785.1 uncultured Rhodospirillaceae bacterium | reverse complement strand
AAGTCGGTCAAGGCGATCGTCGGCGAGATCATGAAGGACCCGGAGAAGCAGGACCTCGCGCTCTGCAAGCGGCTCTACGACGGCTGCTTCGACAGCCAGGACTATATCGAAGGCCGCCGCGCCTTCATGGAGAAGCGCAAGCCGAATTTCGTCGGACGGTAGCAATTCCCGGAGACAGAGATGCGGGGAATACCCCCCACCCGCTCGCTGACGCTCGCGACCTCCCCCGCAAGGGGGGAGGTAAGTATTAAATAAGATAACCTCCCCCTTGACGGGGGAGGTCGGCGCGAAGCGCCGGGTGGGGGTGTGCAGCGCCCATTGGGGCGGTGGGAGGATTGTTATGACTGTACAGCGGAAATACGAGCTTTCGCAGCTCCAGCCGGGCACGCTCATCAAGGACGCCACGGTCTGGACCGGCGCCGACTATCCCGACGATCGCAGCTGGGTGCACGCGCTCGATTCCGAAATGCGGGGCGAGATCGACCGCTGCATGCGCATCGCCCAGTCGCGCGGCGTCGAGCCCAAGGACATCACGCCCGAGGATTTCCCGCTCGAGGTCACCGGCGCCGTGCTGGCCGAGCTCTACCGCGAGGTCGAGTGCGGCCCTGGCTTCGCCATGCTGTCGGGCTTCCCCGTCGAGGGCTACAGCGAGGACGAGATCACGCTGGCCTATTGCGGCCTGTGCGCGCATCTCGGCCGGATCACGCTGCAGAACCGCGAGGGCGAGTTCATCCTCGAGGTCATGGACAAGGGCAAGGCCTACGACCAGCAGATGCGCGGCTACCATTCCAACGCCCATCTCGATTACCACACCGACGGCACCAACACGGTGACGCTGCTCTGTCTCGAGACGGCGGCGGAAGGCGGCTCGAGCCGGCTGGTCAGCGGTCCCGCGGTCTACAACGAGATCCTGCGCACCCGGCCCGAGTTCATCGAGGCGCTGCAGCGCGGCTTCCATCACCATCGCCGTAACCAGCGGGAGCCCGAGGACGCCGCGGTGACGCCCTACCGCACGCCGGTCTTCGGCTTCTTCGGCGGGCATTTCCACCTGGCCTATGCGGGACCGTCGATCCTCTATTGCGAGGAGGAAGGCATCGAGATCACGGCGCATGAAAAGGCGGCGCTGGCCTATCTCGAAGAGGTGATCCAGCGGCCCGACATGTGCGTGTCGATGGAGCTGCGCAAGGGCGACCTCCAGTTCGTCAACAATTTCCTGGTGCTGCATTCGCGCACCGGCTACCGCGACACGCCGGAGCACACCCGCAAGCTGCTCCGCCTCTGGCTCGACGACGAGAACAGCCAGCGCATCGGCCCGGGCAAGATGGACTGGTACCTGCCCGAGCATTCGCGCTTCACGCGGACCGGCGGGATCGAAACGCTGGCTCTGGCCGAATAACGCCGCGCTGAGGCATGCTGACGCAGCGCTGAGCGCTGCGTCCCTTCCCCATCCTGCCGTTCCAACCGCTCGGATAAGCGAATCTGCGCGTCCAAAAGTGACGCATCACGTCGCCGTGACAAGCATGAATTGTTTGTAAGGCGGCACATTTCTTGATTTTCGCGAAAATTGAACCTTATCGCTTTATGTCAAATCGTCTTCACATGTTCCTGAAGTAACGAGTCCCGTATGCCGCACGAATCCCGTGCGAATAATCGGGACCCAAAATTGGGAGGATCGTCATGTCGACGCCGACGGTTTCGACATCCCCTGTTCCGTGGTGGAAAGAGCCGACCAAGGACCAATGGCTGGCTTGGGTTGCCGCATGGCTCGGGTGGATGCTCGACGCATTCGATTTCACTGTTTTCCTGTTGATCATGGTGCCAATCGCCAAAGAGTTCGACGTGCCGCTGGTCAGCGTCCTCGCGGTGTTCACGGTGACGCTGTGGTTGCGGTTGCTCGGTGCCACCGCATCGGGCTGGCTTGCCGACCGTGTCGGGCGCAAGGCTCCGCTGATGATCTCGGTCTTATGGTACTCGGTCTGCAACTTCATCGCCGGTTTCTCGCCGACATTCTGGTTCCTATTCCTGTTCCGAGCGCTGCTCGGCATCGGCATGGGCGCCGAGTGGCCGGCCGGTGCGGCGCTGGCAATGGAATCATGGCCCGCGCGCTCACGCGGCCTGATGAGCGGCGTGCTGCAGGGCTCCTGGGCGCTCGGCTTTCTCTTGTCGAGCGCGGCCTACGGGCTGTTCTACAACGCGATCGGTTGGCGGGGCATGCTGTGGATCGGCATCATTCCGGCCCTCGTCGTCTTCTTTGTCCGCAAGTTCGTCAAGGAGCCGCCGGTCTGGAAGGAAAATCGCGACAAGCAACGCGCGCAGAAGAAGGAATTCCGCCTGCCGCTGTTCGAGATCTTCCGCCCTCGGGTGCTCGTCAACACGCTGACGGCCTGTCTCTGGATGGGCAGCGGCTTCGTCGTCTACTACACGGTGTTCGGCCTGTTCGCCACGCATCTCCAGAAGGACCTGCATTTTGGGCCGGGGGTCGTGGCCTTGCCGATCGCGCTCGCCAATGGTGCGGCCTTCATCTCGAGCTGCATTTTTGGCGTGGTCGCGGACAAGCTCGGACGGCGTTGGAGCATGATCATCCCGGCGGTCATCGGCATGGGAATCACGCCCTTCTATCTGGGCTTCTTTACGACGAGCTACACGCTGCTGGTCATTGCCTTCACGGTGCAGGGCTTCTTCGTCGGCTCGATCTACGGCCAGAACCCGGCCTACCTGAACGAGCGCTTCCCGACGGAGGTGCGCGCGACGGCCGCCGGCTTCTGCTATCACCAGGGGGCGATCTGGGGCGGGCTGTGCGGGCCGCTCCTCGGCGCCTGGGCGGCGACGCAGGCGACCGGCTTCGCCATGCCGATGCTGATCACGACGCTCGGCTTCCTGCTGCTGTTTATCCTGGCGTTGTTGCTCGGCCCGGAGACCAAGGGCAAGGTGCTGATCTCCGATCTCGAACTGGTCGACGTGCCGCAGACGCCGTAGCGCAGCGTCGCGTTGAGCGGGCGCCTTCCCGTTGCTCACCCTTCCCCTTAAGGGGAAGGGGGCAACGGGTTGGTGTGCCGCTGTTTTTCGGTTCGAGAAATTTGAAGGCGGGGGGCCTATTTCGCCTTCGCGAGGGCCTTCCGATGCGGCAGGACCGTCAGGTCGAAGTCATGCACCGCTTTCCCGTGCGTGTTGCCCAGGTTGCTGCCGGTGCCGTCGCCGGTATGGCCGTCGGCGTCCGCATCGAACAGGCCGGTCACCTCGCCCACTTTCGTGCAGGTCACCTTGAAGGGCCAGGGATGCCCCTGTGTCACGGTGAGCGCGCCGCTGCAGCGCCCGAACTGCGCATGCGGCGCGAAGGTCAGATCGGCGATCCCGCCCTTGCTGCGGTAGGTCGCCAGTCCGATCGCGTGCAAGACGCCATGGCCGGTCGGCTTGCCCGACAGCACGACGGAGAACTGCCGGCTCGTCCGCGGCGTCCATCGGCCGTGGCGCGCGCGGATCGTCCCGTTCCAGACGATGTTCCGGCCGATCGCGACGATCCAGCATTCCCCGTAGCGCTCGCCGCCTTCGCAATTGGCGAGGGTGGCGTAGATATAGCGCCGGAAATCGACGCCGCTAGTGTCGCAGTTTTCGCTCGGACCGGTCATCTGCGTGACCCAGCGCCCCGACTCATGCGCGGCGAGGACCAGCGGGCACGTGCTGTGGAAATAGTCCTGATAGGACACCGCCGCCGTTGAGCTGAGCGTCAGCGTGCCCCGGCCGCTCACGTTGAGCACGTTCGGATCCGAGGTAGGCTCCGCCATTGCCGGGCGGGCCGGCAACAGCACGAGCGCGAAAAGCGCGGCGAGCGCATAGAGGATTTTCATGTCGTGGGCCCGCTTGATTTCGGTTGCGTCAATTCGGCGGCCGGTCCCGGCTGCGACGGGCCGCCCTTCATGTAGCCGGCGTGCGGCAGCACCGTCAGCGCGAACCGGCGCCCGGCGTCGCCGGTCGCCGTTCCGTGGCCGGTGTGTTCGCCGGGCTTGAGGTCGAGCGTGCCGGTGAGAGCGCCGACCTTGGTGCAGGAGAGCGCGACGGCAGCCGGCGCGTCATCGGACAGGGTCAGGGTGCCGCGGCACTGCCCCAGCTCGTCGTCCTGCTGGAACAGGACGTCGCCCGACTTGCCGTCGGCGGCATAGCTGACCAGGCCGACCGTCGTGCCGAAGCCGGTCGGAAGCTCGTCGTCGCGCAGCACCTTGCGCAGCACGATCGAGTACTGGCTGTCCCCCTGCGGCGTGTAACGGCCGGGGAGGAAGCTGATCGGGCCGTTCCAGACGACCCGGCGGCCGATCGCGACGACCGAGCAGGGCGGATTGGCGGCATAGGAGCTGCAGGCGGCCAGCGCGCCCAGCACCGTTTCGGGCGAGACCGCGCCCTTGGGGCAATTATTCGCCGGGCCGAAGGCCGCGTAGGTGTTCCATCCGGCGGCGCCCGCCGCCAGCACCAGCGGGCAGGCATGGGCGAAGTATTCCTGATAGGTCACCGCCGCCGACGATGTCAGCACCAGCGGCCCCGTGCCGGCCGTGGCCGCCATGTTCGGCGTGAACGGCCGAAACTTGCCGGCCGTCTTGCCTTTCGCCGGTGCTGTTGTCTTCGCTTTTGCCGTTGCGGGAGCTTTGCCTTTGTCCGGCGCCTTGCCCTGGGCATAGGCCGCCGGCTGTACGAGCAGCGCCGCCAGCATCAAAAATGCCAGTTTCAGAACGATCCGCATGGTCGACCGTCACCGTCTGTGGATTACGCGTTAGAGCCACGAGGCCAGTGGACATGGTCGCAATCGAAGATTTAGGAAAGGTTTCAGTAATTGGTTAACACATACAGATGTGGTCGGGACGGCGGCATGCCGCGCCGCCTCACGCCACGGCCACCCCGTTGAGCGCGTAGTCGAACAGGTCGTAAGACTTGATCGGGTGCTTTTCGGCGCGCCGGGCGTAGGCGTCGGTTACGGGCGCGCTGATGATGAGCGGCACCTTGGCCTCGGCGATGCCGCCATGGGTGCGGAGCCGCTGGCCCTTCAAGCCCGACAGGTCGTGGTCGACGCGCCGCGCGCCGATGCAGGTGCCGGCGTCGCTGATCACGGCCACGTCCCCTTCCCGGTCCTCCGGCAGCTCGAACCGGCGCGCCGTCTCGGCCCGCTCATAGGCCGCCTCGATGCCGGGCATGCCCGAGACCAGGCCGATGACGTCGGTCGGCGTCAGCCCGTTCCGGCAGTAGACCCGGACGAAGCCGCCGAGCGCCCCGTGGTGGCCGACGAAGGCGTCGGTGATCGGGCAGATCACGGTGCTGCGGTCCGGGCCGAATTCCTGGTCCAGCACGTCCTGCAGCCAGATCACGTTGGGCGTCCCGTCGGGCTTCGACTTGTCGTTCATGCCGTGGTCGGCGGTCAGCGCCACGGTGGCGCCGAGCTCGACGAGCCGGCCGAAGCGGCGGTCGAGGTTGGCATAGAAGGCGTTCGCCTCGGGCGCCCCCGGGGCATGGGCGTGCTGGATGAAATCGGTGAGCGAGAGGTAGAGCAGGTCCGGGCGGCGCGTCTCCAGCAGCCGGATTCCCGCGTCGAGCACGAACAGCGACAGCTCGGGCGAGTACATGTCGGGCAGCGGCTGGCCGACGAAGTCGAGCACGTCCTCGATGCCGTTCTCCGCCAGGGTGCAGCGGTCGGCGCATTGCGAGGAGAAGCTGACCGAGCCCCCGTTGCCGTCCAGCGCCATGTTCTTGCCGAGCTGCTGGCGCAGCTTGTCCTTGGCGGTGATCGAGGCGACCCGGATGCCGCTTTGGGAGAAGGCCGCCATGATCGAATCGGCGCGCAGCAGTTCGGGGCCCGTCATCACCACCGCCTCGCCCGTCTCGCGGTCGAGGTAGAAATTGCCCGAGATGCCGTGCACGGCGGCGGGCCTGCCGGTGACGATCGACATGTTGTTCGGGCAGGTGAAGCTCGGCACCGTGCCGTCGGCGACCGTGCTGAAGCCGTCGCGCATGAAGCGCGCGATGTTGGGGATGATGCCGTCCTTGAGGCCGCTTTCGATGTAAGCCGGGTCGCCGCCGTCGATGCAGACGACCGCGAGCGGCTTGTCCGGCCGGCGGTAGCTTCTGCCATTGTGCTCGATGCGCGCGGCCATGCCGGGTCTCCTGCTGGTTGACGGCCGCAATCATAGCGCAGAGCGGGGCCGGAAGTGAGCCCTGACGCGCCTTCCGCGCCTGATATCGAACCTTACGGGGATTTAAGGGTCGGGAAATCCCGTCGTAAGCGGGGCTTCTCTAGAGTGAGGCCTGATCAGGGCGGTTGCGCGATGACTTATCCCCTCTCCCCATACCTGCCACCCATCGCGCAGCCCGCCTTGATCGTCTCGATTGCCAATCGTTTAGGAGACGAAGCGTTATGCAATTAAAGAAGCGTCTATTACGCAAATGGGAGACCGGCACCCTCGCCGCCGTAATCGCTTCGCTGATGATCGCGGGCGGCGCTGTCGGTTTCGCGACCAATAGCATCGCCGATACAAGCAAGGTGCCGGCCCAGAACCTTTCCGAGGCGGCCGGTCCGACGATGCCGTCGGGCTTCTCGAAGATGATCGAGCGGGTCGGCCCGGCCGTGGTCAGCATCGTGGTGACCGAGAAGGTACAGAAGACCGCGGCCAGCGGCGACATGCAGGTCCCCGAAGGCATGCAGGACTTCCTCAATCGCTTCTTCGGCCCGGACTGGCAGAAGCGGATGCAGCAGCAGCAGGGCAACGAGCACCGCTGGACCCCGGTTCCCGAGCGGCCGACGATGGGCGCGGGATCGGGCTTTATCATCGACCCCCAGGGCTACATCGTCACGAACAACCACGTCGTCCAGGG
>CAZPFL010000232.1:0-6850 GCA_964585785.1 uncultured Rhodospirillaceae bacterium | reverse complement strand
TACACGCTCGGCGGCGCCGACCTGCTGCGCCGCGCCATGGGCAAGAAGATCAAGGAAGAGATGGAGGCGCAGCGCAAGGCCTTCATCGACGGCGCGGTCGGGCGCGGCGTCGACGCCAGCGTCGCCGGGCGGATCTTCGAGCAGGTCAATAAGTTCGCCGGCTACGGCTTCAACAAGTCGCACGCCGCGGCCTACGCGCTGGTCGCCTACCAGACGGCCTATCTCAAGGCCAACCATCCGGTCGAGTTCATGGCGGCGTCGATGACCCTCGACATGGGCAACAGCGACAAGCTCGGCGGTTTCCGCGCGGAGCTCGACCGGCTCGGCATCGCGCTGCTCGGCCCCGACATCAACAAGTCGGGCGCGGAGTTCACCGTCGAGCCGCTGGCGGACGGCGGCTATGCCGTGCGCTACGCGCTCGCCGCGCTCAAGAATGTCGGGCAGGCGGCGATGGAGACGCTGGTCGCCGAGCGCAAGGCGAACGGGCCCTTTGCCGACCTGGCCGACTTCGCCAACCGCCTCGACAACCGCGTGATGAACAAGCGCCAGCTGGAGAATCTGGCGCGGGCGGGCGCCTTCGATGCGATCAACCCGAATCGCCAGCAGGTCTACCTTGCGGTCGAGACGCTGATCCGCTTCGCGTCCGCCGCCCAGAGCGACCGCGAGAGCCAGCAGGTCAGCCTGTTCGGCGAGGGGCTGGAGACCAGCCGCATCGCGCTGCCGGACGTGGCGGACTGGCCGACCCAGGAGCGCCTGCAGCACGAATACGAGGCGATCGGCTTTTACCTCTCCTCGCATCCGCTCGAGGCCTACGCCAAGAGCTGCGAGCGCATGGGCGTGGTCAAGTGGTCCGAGGTGGCGGCCCGCCGGGTGCGCGAGCCCCGGGTCAAGCTGTCGGGCATCGTCGGCTCGAAGCGCATCATCAACGGCCGGCGCGGCCGGCTCGCCTTCGTCCAGATGTCCGATACCACCGGGACCTACGAGGTGACCGTCTTCTCGGAATTGCTGGCGACCGCGCGGGAGCTGCTGGAGTCCGGCGCGCCGCTGCTGGTCGCCGTGGACATCCAGCCCAACGAGGACGGCTTCCGGCTCACCGCCAACCGCATCCAGCGGCTGGAGGAGGCGGCGTCCGACGCCGCGGCCGGGCTCCGCATCTTCCTGCGCGAGCCGGAGCCGGTGCCCCGCCTCGCCGGTGTCTTCCGCGACCATGCGACCCGCGGCAAGGGCCGGGTCACGCTGGTGCTGGACGCCGAGGACCGGGAGATCGAAATGGCGATCCCCGGCGGCTTCCGGATCACCCCGGCGATGCGGGCGGCGGTCAAGTCGATCCCCGGCGTGGTCGACGTCCACGACATCTAGGGCGGGCCCGATCGCGTTCCCACACGTGAGAATTGCGCATTTCCGGGAAATACCCGTAAACAGACGCAAAACGCCGTAATCCAAGGGTCTTCGGCCTTGCCAGGACAGCGGCTTGCGGGTATACCCCCGCCAACTTAAACCCACACGCGGGCGTGCGGAGGCTGCCGTTTTTCGGCGGTGTTCGCTCCGGTGCCGGAAACCCGGTATGGCCTGCGGCGGATCAACCGGAGAAAGGTCCAATCCATGGTTATGCCAACCTTCACGATGCGCCAGCTTCTCGAAGCCGGCGTCCATTTCGGTCACACCACGCGGCGCTGGAACCCGAAGATGCGTCCTTTCATCTTCGGCGAGCGCAACGGCGTGCATATCATCGATCTCGAACAGACGGTGCCGATGCTGCACCGCGCGCTGGAAGCGGTGCGCGACGTCGTCGCCGGCGGCGGCCGGGTGCTGTTCGTCGGCACCAAGCGCCAGGCGGGGGAGGTGATCGCCGAGTCCGCGAAGCGCTGCGGCCAGTATTACGTCAATCACCGCTGGCTCGGCGGCATGCTGACCAACTGGAAGACCATTTCGAATTCGATCAAGCGCCTGAAGGAGCTGGAGGCGCGGCTCTCCGAGGAGACCGTCGGCCTGACCAAAAAGGAGCTGCTCGGTCTGGAGCGCGAGCGCGAGAAGCTCGACCGGTCGCTCGGCGGCATCAAGGAAATGGCCGGCCTGCCGGATGTCCTGTTCGTGATCGACACCAACAAGGAAGCGATCGCGATCCACGAGGCGACCAAGCTGAACATTCCCGTCATCGCGGTGATCGACAGCAACTGCGATCCGGAAGGGATCACCTTTCCGGTGCCGGGCAACGACGACGCGCAGCGGGCGATCCACCTGTACTGCGATATGATTTCGGGCGCGGTGCTCGAGGGCCTGCAGAAGGAGTTCATCGGCTCGGGCGGCGAGGCCAAGGAGAAAACGGAAGGCGTCAATCTGCCTGCGGAGCCGGTCGCCGTCGAGGCGGCGCCCGCGGCCGAAGCGACGCCAGCTGCCGAAGCGACGCCCACGGCCGAAGCGGCAGCCGCGCCGGAAGCGACAGAAGCGGCGGCCACCGAGACGCAGACCGCCTGAGCGGATCGGGACGGCCCGGCAGCCCGAGGGGGGCGCTCCGCTTCAACCGACTGAGAGGTTCGATCAATGGCTCAGATTACCGCGGCGCTGGTCAAGGAATTGCGCGACAAGACCGGCGCCGGAATGATGGATTGCAAGAAGGCGCTGTCCGAGACCGACGGCAGCATGGATGAGGCGGTCGACTGGCTGCGCAAGAACGGCCTCGCCGCCGCGGCGAAGAAATCGGGACGCGTCGCATCCGAGGGCCTGGTGGCGGTGTACGCCAACGGCTCGGAAGGCGCGGTCGTCGAGGTCAACGCCGAAACCGACTTCGTCTCGCGCAACGAGACCTTCCAGAACTTCGCCATCGAGGTCGCGGCGATCGCCTGCACGGCACAGGGCGATCTCGACGTCATCAACGGCTCCGATTTCCCGGGCAGCGGGCGCAGCGTCGCCGAGGAGCTGACCCACAACATCGCGACGATCGGCGAGAACATGAACCTGCGCCGGGCGGCGTATCTGTCCGTGTCGCCGGGTGTTGTCGCGTCCTACGTGCACAACGCGCTGAAGCCGGGACTGGGCAAGATCGGCGTGCTGGTCGGGCTTGAGTCGAGCGCGCCCGAGGACAAGCTGATGGAGCTCGGCCGGCAGCTCGCCATGCATATCGCGGCGGCGCGGCCGGAATGGCTGTCGACCAAAGAGGTCGATCCGGAAGCGCTCGATCGGGAGCGGGCGATCCTGACCGATCAGGCCGCCGGCTCCGGCAAGCCCGCCGAGATCATCGCCAAGATGGTCGAGGGCCGGCTGCGCAAGTTCTATCAGGAGGTCGTGCTGCTCGAGCAGACCTTCGTCATCGACAACGAGAGCCGGATCGCCAAGGTCGTCGAGAAGGCCGCCAAGGAGCTGGGCGTCCCGGTCGAGATCGCGGGCTTCGTCCGTTTCCAGCTGGGCGAGGGCATCGAGAAGGAATCGGCTGATTTCGCGGCCGAAGTCGCATCATTGACCCAATAAGATCGGGGGACCGGCGATGGCAACTGGCACGACGGTAGCCAAGATGGAAGAAAGCGCCACGCCGGTTTACCGCCGGGTCTTGCTGAAATTATCCGGCGAAGCCCTGATGGGCGACCGCGAGTACGGCCTCGACCCCGTGACGGTCGAGCGCATCGCCACCGAGGTCAAGGCGGTCAGCGAGCTCGGTGTCGAGATCTGCCTCGTCATCGGCGGCGGCAACATCTTCCGCGGCATGTCCGGCGCGGCGAGCGGCATGGAGCGCGCCACCGCCGACTATATGGGCATGCTGGCGACCGTGATGAACGCGCTGGCGATGCAGAGCGCGCTCGAGCGCGCCGGCACGGCGACGCGGGTGCTGTCGGCCATTCCCATGCAGTCGATCTGCGAGCCCTATATCCGGCGGCGCGCGGTGCGTCACATGGAGAAGGGGCGCATCGTCATCTTCGCGGCCGGCACCGGCAATCCCTTCTTCACGACCGACACGGCAGCCGCGCTGCGCGCGTCCGAGATGGGCTGCGACGCGCTGTTCAAGGCGACCAAGGTGGACGGCGTCTACACCGCCGATCCCTTCAAGGATCCGAACGCACAGCGTTACGAGAAGCTCAATTATCTCGAAGTCCTGTCGAAGGATCTTAAAGTGATGGATGCGGCGGCGATCTCACTCGCCCGTGAAAACGACATTCCCATCATCGTCTTCTCGATTCTCGATTCTGGCGCTTTCGCAAATGTGATACAACGCAAAGGGAAATTCACGATTATCGCCGAAGGATCGTAAGTCATGGCCACAGCGGACGTTAACGACTTAGAGCGCCGTATGGACGGGGCATTACAGGCGCTGCATCGCGAATTCGGCGGCTTGCGCACGGGACGCGCGTCCGTCAGCCTGCTCGAGCCGCTGACGGTTGACGCCTATGGCAGCCAGATGCCGATGAACCAGGTCGGGACGATCAACGCGCCGGAGCCGCGGCTGCTGACGGTGCAGGTCTGGGACAAGACGCTGGTCAAGGCCGTCGAGAAGGCGATCCGGGAATCCGATCTCGGCCTCAACCCGCAGACCGAAGGCACCACGCTCCGCGTGCCGATCCCCAATCTCAGCGAGGAGCGCCGCGGCGAGCTGAAGAAGGTCGCCGCGCGCTACGCCGAGCAGGCGAAGGTCGCGGTGCGCAACGTCCGGCGCGACGGCATGGACCATCTCAAGAAGTTGGAAAAGGACGGCGATATCTCGAAGGATGAGCACCGCGACATCGCGGACGAGATTCAGAAGATGACCGACAAGCACATCACCGAGATCGACAAGGTGTATGCCGCCAAGGAAAAGGAGATCATGCAGGTCTAGGAATGGATCCGCTTGTCTCCACATCCGGAACCGCGTCCGTGCCCGTCCATGTCGCGATCATCATGGACGGCAACGGCCGTTGGGCCAAGCAGCGCAACCTGCCGCGGACCGTCGGGCACCGCAACGGCGCGGAGGCGGTGCGCCGGACCGTGCGCGCGGCGGCCGAGCTGGGCATTACCTATCTGACGCTGTTCGGGTTCTCCTCGGAAAACTGGAGCCGGCCGGAGCGCGAGATCGAGGACCTGATGGGCCTGCTGCGGCTCTATCTGCGCTCGGAGACGGCCGAGCTGCACAAGAACAACGTCCGCATCCGCATCATTGGCGACCGCAGCCGGCTCGCCCGCGACATCGTGCAGCAGATCGAGCAGGCGGAGAACACCACCGCGGACAACACCGGCCTGACCGCCGTCCTGGCGCTCAGCTATGGCGGGCGGCAGGACATTACCCATGCGGCGCAGATGCTCGCGCGCGAGGCGGTCGCGGGCCGCATCGATCCCGGGGCGATCGACGAGGCGCTGTTCAGCCGCTATCTCACGACCGCCGGGATCCCCGATCCGGACCTGTTGATCCGCACCAGCGGCGAGCAGCGGATCAGCAACTTTCTCATCTGGCAGCTCGCCTATACCGAATTCGTATTCCAGGATGTGCTATGGCCGGACTTCGACGGACGCAATCTCGCAGAGGCCGTCGAGGAGTTTCGCCGTCGTGACCGGCGATATGGCGCAACCGTCAGCTCCTCCTGAGGGCAACGGCCTTCGACTGCGCGTGGCTTCGGCGGCGGTGATCCTGCCCGTCGCGGTCGGCGCCGTCTGGCTCGGTTCCTGGTGGTTCGCGCTGCTCCTGGCCGCGATCGGCGGCGCCATGGGATGGGAATGGGCGCGGCTCTGCTGTCCCGATTGCATCGAGGCCATGACCGTCATGCCGGCCGCCGCCGTCGCGGCGCCGCTGCTGCTCCTGCCGTATGGCTTTACCGCCGTGCTCTGGGTCGTCGCCATCGGCGGGGCCGTGCTCGTGGCGCTGCTGCTGCGGCGCCAGGTCGCGCATCGCGTGGTCCTGGTCGCCGGCCTGCCTTATGTGGTGCTGGGGCTGGCGAGCGCCGGCTGGCTGCGCAACGAGACGGTCGGCGGGCTTTCGGCGACGATCTGGGTCGTCGCCGCGGTGGTGGCGACCGACGTCGGCGCCTATTTCACCGGCCGGACCCTTAAAGGGCCCAAGCTGGCCCCCCATATCAGCCCCAACAAGACCTGGAGCGGCCTGGTCGGCGGCATGCTGTGCGCCGCGGCGGCGGGCGCCGTCTTCGCCCGGTTCGCGGGCGCGGCCCCCCTGGCGCTGGCGGCGGGCAGCGCGGTCCTGGCGGTGATTTCGCAGGGCGGCGACCTGCTCGAGTCCAAGCTCAAGCGGACCTTTCACGTCAAGGACGCGAGCCGGCTGATCCCAGGTCATGGTGGATTCCTGGACCGTTTCGACGGATACTTGACCGCCATGCCGGCGGCGGCGCTAATGTCGGCACTTGCAGGGGGGAGCCCGGTAACATGGCAGTGATCAGCGGACGGCAGGCGCCAACGCCGTTGGAGAGCCCGCGCACCGTGACCATTCTGGGCTCGACCGGGTCGGTCGGGTGTCAGACGATCGATCTCATCGACCGCAACCCCGGCCGCTACCAAGTCGAGGCGTTGACCGCGAACAACCGGGTCGAGCTGCTGGCCGAGCAGGCGCGCCGGCTGCGCCCGCGCTACGTCGCGGTTGCCGACGAGCGCCGTTATCAGGCGTTGAAGGACGCGCTGGCGGGCGAGGACATCGAGGTCGCGGCCGGCCAGGACGCCGTCATCGACGCCGCGCTGCGCCCGTCCGACTGGGTCATGGCTGCGATCGTCGGCGCGGCGGGGCTGCGCTCGACCATGGCGGCGGTGCGGCGCGGCGCGATCGTCGCCTTCGCCAACAAGGAATGCCTGGTTTGCGCCGGCGCGCTGATGATGCGCGAGATCGAGATGCGGGGCGCGACCCTGCTGCCGGTCGATTCCGAGCATAACGCGATCTTCCAGGTCTTCG
>CAZPFL010000231.1:0-7059 GCA_964585785.1 uncultured Rhodospirillaceae bacterium | reverse complement strand
AATGTCGATGAGCGATCCTTTGGGCGATATGCTCACGCGCATCCGGAACGGACAGCGGGTCGGTAAGAGCACCGTGTGCTGTCCGGCGTCCAAGTTCCGCGCGAACGTGCTGGGTGTGCTGGAGCGCGAAGGGTTTATCCGCGGTTACAGCTGGGCCGAGCTGGCGACCGGCATCCAGGAGCTGACGATCGAGCTCAAATATGCCGAGGGCGAGCCCGTCATCCGCGAGATCAACCGGATCTCGCGGCCGGGCCGGCGGGTTTATTCCGGGATCAAGGACCTGCAGCGCGTCTACAACGGGCTGGGCATTTCGATCCTCTCGACGCCGCGCGGCGTCATGTCGGACGCGGAGGCGCGCGAAGCCAATGTCGGCGGCGAAGTCCTCTGTCGGGTGTTCTAGGAGCAGATCATGTCGCGTGTTGGCAAATATCCCGTAGCGATCCCTGATGGCGTCAACGTGTCGCTCGCCGGCAACGTCCTGACGGCGAAAGGGAAGCTTGGCGAGCTCACCGTTCCCTACACCGACGACGTCACCGTCGAGATGAAGGAAGGCAAGGTCTGGGTGAGCCCGGTCGCGGGCAACAAGCGCGCCCGCGCGATGTGGGGCACGGTCCGGGCGCTGGTCAACAATGCCGTCGTCGGCGTGTCGGAGGGCTTCACCCGCCGGCTCGAGATCAACGGCGTCGGCTATCGCGCCCAGCTTCAGGGCAAGAAGCTGAACCTGCAGCTCGGCTACAGCCATGACATTCCCTTCCCGATTCCGGAAGGCATCACGGTCAAGCTGGAAGGCGATCGCCAGTCGGTCATCGCGATCAGCGGCGCCGACCGCCAGCAGGTCGGCCAGGTGGCGAGCGTGATCCGCAGCTATCGGGGGCCGGAGCCCTACAAGGGCAAGGGCATCAAGTACCAGGACGAGACCATCCTGCGTAAAGAAGGCAAGAAGAAGTAAGGACCGCGGCGATGAATTCCAAAAAGCTGTTCGAGCGTCGTAAGCAACGCACGCGCTACACCATCAAGCGGCTCAGCAAGGGCAAGCCGAGGCTCTCGATTTTCCGCTCGGGCAAGCATGTCTATGCCCAGATCATCGACGATGCCGCCGGGCGCACGCTTGCCGCCGCGTCGAGCGTCGACAAGGAGCTGCGCGGCACGCTCAAGACCGGCGCCGACAAGGACGCCGCGGCCGCCGTCGGGCGCGCGGTCGCCGAGCGCGCGGTGAAGGCGGGCGTGTCGCAGGTGGTCTTCGATCGCGGCGGCTATCGGTATCATGGCCGGGTCAAGGCCCTGGCCGACGGCGCCCGCGAAGGCGGGCTGAAATTCTAGAAAGGGATCGCGGGTAATGGCACAGGGACCGCAGGGGCGCGGACGGCAGCGTGGACCGCGGGAAGATCGCGGCGAGCAGCAGGAATTCGTCGAGAAGCTCGTCGGCATCAACCGCGTCGCGAAGGTCGTGAAGGGCGGCCGGCGCTTCGGATTTTCCGCCATCGTCGTGGTCGGTGACGGCAAGGGGCGGGTCGGCCACGGCCTCGGCAAGGCGCGCGAGGTGCCCGAGGCGATCCGCAAGGCGACCGACCGTGCGCGCAAGGCGCTGATCCGCGTGCCGCTGCGCGAGGGCCGGACGCTGCATCACGACGTGACCGGCCGCTTCGGCGCCGGCCGGGTGGTGCTGCGCAACGCGCCGGCGGGCACCGGCATCATCGCGGGCGGCCCGATGCGCGCCGTGTTCGAGGCGCTGGGCGTGCAGGACATCGTCGCGAAGTCGGTCGGCACGTCCAACTCGCACAACATGATCAAGGCGACCTTCGACGCGCTTACGAACTGCAACTCGCCCCGTCAGGTCGCGGGCCGCCGCGGCAAGAAGGTCGGCGAGATCGTCGGCCGGCGCGAGGAAGGGGCCGGGGCTGCGAATGGCCGGGAGCAGGTAAATGGCTGATGGCAAGAAGACGCTGCGCGTGACCCAGATCGGCAGCGCGATCCGCCGTCCGGCCGATCAGCGCCAGACGCTGATCGGGCTCGGCCTCAACAAGATGCACCGCACGCGCGAGCTGGTGGATACCCCCTCGGTGCGTGGGATGATCGACAAAGTGAAGCATCTGGTCCGCGTCGAAGAAGTAGGCTGACGCCGGGTTTGCTGCGTTAAGGAATGGGCACATGAGACTGAACGAGATTTCCGACAACGAGGGCGCCACCCGCGCGCGCAAGCGCATCGGCCGGGGCACCGGCTCGGGCATGGGCAAGACGGCGACCAAGGGCCACAAGGGCCAGAAGGCGCGTTCCGGCGGCGGCGTCAACGGGTTCGAAGGCGGCCAGATGCCTTTGTACCGGCGGGTGCCGAAGCGCGGCTTCACCAACATCTTCCGCAAGCGGTTCGTCGAGCTGAATCTCGGCCGCCTGCAGCAGGCGATCGATGCCGGGCGCGTCGACGCCAAGAAGCCGATCAACGGGCAGTCCCTGGTCGAGGCCGGGTTGATTCGCCGCCTTCACGACGGCGTGCGCCTGCTTGCAAAGGGCGCGATCAGCGCCAATGTGACCATAGAGGTGGCTGGCGCGTCGAAGGCCGCCGTCGAGGCCGTCGAAAAGGCCGGCGGCAAGGTCGTGCTGCCGCCGAAGGACGACGCCCCGCGCGGCAAGTCGCAGAAGAAGGCGAAGTAACCTTAGCCCGGCACAAGACCCGGCTGAGGCGATTCGCGTTTCCAGCCCCTAGCGGCGGACAGGACACGAGAGCATGGCATCAGCAGCCGAACAGTTAGCCGCCAATTTCAATCTCGGCGCCTTCAAGAAGGCGACGGAGCTGAAGAAGCGTATCTGGTTCACGCTGGCCGCGCTGGTGATCTATCGCTGCGGCACCTATATACCGCTGCCCGGGATCGATGCCTCGATCCTGAGCGAGCTGTTCGCTCACCAGAAGGGCGGCATCGTCGGCATGTTCGACGTCTTCGCCGGCGGCGCGCTGAGCCGCATGTCGATCTTCGCGCTCAACATCATGCCCTACATCTCCGCCTCCATCATCATGCAGCTGATGCAGGCCGTCTCGCCCTCGCTCGAGGCGCTGAAGAAGGAAGGGGAAGCGGGGCGGAAGAAGATGAACCAGTACACCCGCTACGGCACGGTGTTCCTGGCGGCGTTCCAAGCCTACGGCCTCGCCGTCGGCATGGAGGGCATGCGCGGCGCCTCGGGCAGCGCGGTGATGGATCCGGGCCTGTTCTTCCGTGCGACCACGGTGATCACGCTGGTCGGCGGCACGGTCTTCCTGATGTGGCTGGGCGAGCAGGTGACCCAGCGGGGCGTGGGCAACGGCATCTCGCTGATCATCTTCTCGGGCATCGTCGCGGCCCTGCCGCGGGCGCTGGCCGGCACACTGGAACTCGGCCGCACGGGGGCGCTGTCGACGGTCGTGATCATCGGTTTCCTCCTCCTGGCGGCGGTGGTGATCACGGTCATCGTCTTTATCGAGCGGGCGCAGCGGCGGATCATCGTGCAATATCCCAAGCGCCAGGTCGGCAACCGCATGTTCGGCGGCGAATCCTCGCATCTGCCGCTCAAGCTCAATACCTCGGGCGTCATTCCGCCGATCTTCGCCAGCTCGCTGCTGCTGCTGCCGCTGACGATCGCCAATTTCAGCGGCGGCCGGGGGCCGGAATGGCTGACGACGCTGACCGCGATGCTGGGCCGGGGCCAGCCCTTGTTCCTGGTCATCTATGTGACCCTGATCGTGTTCTTCGCCTTCTTCTACACGGCGATCGTCTTCAACCCGCAGGAAACGGCGGATAACCTCCGGCAATACGGTGGTTTCATCCCCGGTATCCGGCCCGGCAAGAACACCGCCGACTACCTGGATTACGTGCTGACGCGGCTGACCGTGCTGGGCGCGATCTACCTGTCGATCATCTGTATCATCCCGGAGTGGCTGATCGCGCAATTCGCGGTGCCCTTCTATTTCGGCGGCACCAGCCTGCTGATCGTCGTGACCGTCACGATGGATACCGTGGCGCAAGTTCATGCGCATCTCCTGGCGCATCAGTATGAGGGCCTGATCAAGAAGTCCAAGCTCCGCGGGAGGCGGGGATGATCTTGATCCTCCTGGGTCCTCCGGGGGCAGGCAAGGGGACCCAGGCACAGCGGCTCGTCGAGAAGTATGGCATTGTCCAGCTTTCGACCGGCGAGATCCTGCGCGGCACGGTCGCCGCGGGCGGGGCGCTCGGCCAACGGGCCAAGGATGTCATGGAGGCGGGCCAGCTGATGCCGGACGACCTGATGATCCGCATCATCGCCGACCGCATCGACCAGCCCGATTGCGCCAGGGGCTTCATCCTGGACGGCTTCCCGCGGACCGTCCGCCAGGCCGAGGCGCTGGACGAGCTGCTGGCCAAGAAGGGGCTGAAACTGGACCACGTGATCGAGCTGCAGGTTGACGACTCGGTGCTGGTCGGGCGCATCACCGGCCGCGCGAGCGAGCTCGGCGCCGAGGGCAAGGCCCGGGCCGACGACAATGTGGAGACCTTGAAGAAGCGGCTTGCCGTCTATCATGCGCAGACGGCGCCTATCCTCCCGTATTACCGCGATAAGGGGAGGCTCGAGATCGTGGACGGCATGGCGGATATCGACGGCGTCATGCATCAGATCGATGCATTGCTGGCTGCCGGGGAGAATTGACAGCATGGGCTTTTCCCCTATAATCCGCCGTCCCGGAGCCGACTCGTCGGCTTCCGGCGCTGAGTTTTTTCCGGCGGCGCGTAGACGGCGGTGCAACTTGAAATCCGGAACACGGGCAAGCGACCAGCCAGGTCACTGGGGCTGGGCGCTCGGTTCGTATCACAGCGAATGATGAGGAGACGGTAACGTGGCACGCATAGCGGGCGTGAATATTCCGACCCAGAAGCGCGTGGAAATCGGCCTGACCTATATCCATGGGATCGGCCGAACCAAGGCGAAGGATATCTGCAAGGCTTGCGGCATCCCGCCCGAGCGCCGGGTCAGCGAGCTCAGCGAGCAGGAAGTCATCGGCATTCGCGAGTCCATCGACCGCGACTATACGGTCGAAGGCGACCTGCGTCGCGAAATCGCAATGAACATCAAGCGCTTGATGGATCTCGGATGCTATCGCGGGCTGCGTCACCGCAAGGGGCTGCCGGTGCGCGGCCAGCGGACGCACACCAACGCCCGCTCACGCAAGGGGCCGGCCCGCCCGATCGCCGGTAAGAAGAAGGCGGTATAAGGAGCAATTCGAATGGCCAAGGCACCAGCGACTGCCGCGCGTCCGCGCCGGCGCGAGCGTAAGAACATCACGTCGGGCGTGGCGCATGTCTGCGCGTCGTTCAACAACACCATGATCACGATCACGGATGCGCAGGGCAATGCGATCGCCTGGTCGTCGGCCGGCGGCATGGGTTTCAAGGGCAGCCGCAAGTCGACGCCCTATGCCGCACAGGTCGCCGCCGAGGACGCCGGCCGCAAGGCCATGGAACATGGCATGCGGACGCTGGAAGTGTTCGTGAAAGGGCCGGGGTCGGGGCGTGAGTCCGCCCTGCGCGCCCTGCAGTCGGTCGGCTTCACGGTCACGTCGATCAAGGACGTGACGCCGATACCGCACAACGGCTGCCGTCCGCCCAAGCGGCGGCGCGTGTAATCGGACTTACTCGGACAGGGTTGTGTTTCGAGAATAAGGCGCGGGCCTAAGGTCCTGCGATGATTGGAAAGAGCGAGGTCGCTACGGTGCTCCAGAAGAATTGGCAATCTTTGATCAAGCCGAACAAGCTGAACATCGAACCGGGGGTGGATTCGTCGCGCATCGCAACGGTGGTCGCCGAGCCTCTGGAACGGGGATTCGGCTTGACCCTCGGCAATGCGTTGCGCCGCGTCCTGCTGTCGTCGCTGCAGGGGGCGGCCGTCACGTCGATCCAGATCGACGGCGTGCTGCACGAATTCTCGTCGATTCAGGGCGTGCGCGAGGACGTGACGGACATCGTGCTGAACATCAAGTCGCTCGCGCTGCGTATGCACAGCGACGGCCCGAAGCGCATGATGCTGTCGGCCAAGGGCCCGGGCGAGGTCACCGCCGCGCAAATCGAGACCGGCCACGACATCGAGGTCATGAACCCCGATCTCGTGATCTGCACGCTCGACCGCGGCGCGACGCTGAACATGGAGCTCACCGTGGAAACGGGTAAGGGCTACGTGGCGGCGTCGATGAACCGTCCGGCCGACGCGCCGATCGGGCTCATCCCCGTCGATTCGGTCTACAGCCCGGTGCGCAAGGTCTCCTACAAGGTCGAGAACACCCGCGTCGGCCAGGTCACGGACTATGACAAGCTGTCCATGACCCTCGAGACGAACGGCACGGTGACGCCGGAGGACGCCGTCGCGCTGGCCGCGCGCATCCTCCAGGATCAGCTGCAGCTGTTCATCAATTTCGAGGAGCCGCGCGCCCAGGTCGAGATGGAGGCGGCGTCCGAGCTGCCCTTCAACAAGAACCTGCTGCGCAAGGTCGACGAGCTCGAGCTGTCGGTGCGCTCGGCGAACTGTCTCAAGAACGACAACATCGTTTACATCGGCGACCTGGTTCAGAAGTCCGAGGCGGAGATGCTGCGGACGCCGAACTTCGGCCGCAAGTCGCTCAACGAGATCAAGGAAGTGCTGTCGCAGATGGGCTTGCATCTCGGCATGGAAATCAGCAACTGGCCGCCGGACAATATCGAAGACCTTGCCCGCCGGCTCGAAGAGCCTTTCTGAGGCAGCGACGGTCTGAAAACGAGGAGCGGGCGAGATGCGCCATAAAATGAGCGGCCGGAAACTGGGCCGGAAAAGCCAGCATCGCAAGGCCATGTTCTCGAATATGGCGGCAGCGCTGATCAAGCATGAGCAGATCAAGACCACGCTGCCCAAGGCGAAGGAAATGCGCGGGGTGGTCGATAAGCTGATCACGCTCGGCAAGAGCGGGACGCTGCACGATCGCCGCCAGGCCTATGCCTTCCTGCGCGACGATGCGATGGTCACCAAGCTGTTCGATACGCTGGGCCCGCGCTACAAGGAGCGCAACGGCGGCTATACGCGCGTGCTGAAGGC
>CAZPFL010000230.1:0-7181 GCA_964585785.1 uncultured Rhodospirillaceae bacterium | reverse complement strand
GCGGTTCTCGAAGCGGTCGCCGCTGACGATCGCCCAGCCGGCGTATTTGCCGAGATAGATGTTGTCGCGGCCGAGCGGCGACTTGCGCGCCGCGATCGCCTGCCAGATCGCCTGGCATGCCGTGATGTGCCGCGCCTCGGTGGTGCGGATGAAGTCGTCGTTGCTGAAGTTCATCGCCTTGGCGAGGCTGCGGAAATTGCCGGAGATCTTGTCGGTGAAGGCTTGCGGCTCGAGCCCGGCCGCGGCCGCCGCCTTCTCGACCTTCTGGCCGTGCTCGTCGGTGCCGGTCAGGAACTTCACGTCGTAGCCGTCCAGGCGCATGAAGCGGGCCAGCACGTCGCAGGCCAGCGTCGTATAGGCGTGGCCGATATGCGGCTCGTCGTTCACGTAGTAGATCGGGGTCGTCACGTAATAGGTCTTGCCGCCGGGCATGCCGTCGATCTCCGCCCTCTCGGGCCTAATCAGGGTGCCGTCGAGCGGGCCGTATCCGGACCCGCCTGAAGCAACGCCGCCATTGTCAGAAAAGCACTTACGACCGTTTGCTTACGATCGAGATTAGCGCCGTCGGCCCGCGCCATCAGGCCGGTGACCTTTTCCCATACCTGAAGCCATTGTTCAAGCGGCGCCCGTGCGAGGAATTTCGCGGAAATCTGCGCCTCGCCGGGGACGATCTCGGCCGGCGCCTCGGCCCGCGCGCCCGCGATCACCAGCCGCGCCAGCCAGCGGCCGATCAGGTCGCGCAGCGTGGCGAAATTGTCGCTAGCCTGCTGCCCCGACCGACTGATGCTGTCGCCGAGCGCGTGCAGGCCCTGGATATCGGGCCGGTCGAGCGTGCCGAGCAGGCGCACCACGTTGCGGTAGAGGTCGAGGCCGCCGGACTGCGCCAGCGCCAGCGCATCGCCGATGCTGCCTTCGGTAAGCCGCGCCAGCGCGCTGCGGTCTGCTTCCGGAAGCGCGGGGCAATAGCGCGCGAGCAGGTGCGCCATCGTGTCCGGGGCCAGCGGGTCCAGCGCGACGCGCCGGCAGCGCGAGCGGATGGTCGGCAGCAGCCGCCCCGGGGCATGGCACACCAGCAGGAACAGCACGCCCGGCGGCGGCTCCTCCAGGCTCTTCAGGATGGCGTTCTGGGCGTTCGCGTTGAGCTCGTCCGCCGGGTCGACGAGCACGACCCGCCAGCCCGCCTCCGCCGAGGTCAGGTTGGTGAACTGCACGGCGCGGCGCACGTGGCCGACGACGATCTGCCGGGTCGGACGGCCATGGTCGGGATGCGGCATGTTGGGCTCGAGCACGCGAAGGTCGGCATGGCCGCCCGAGGCGACGCGCGCGACCACCGGATGATCCGGCGGAATCGCAAGGGAATCGGGCCGTGCGGGCGGCAGCGCGTCGCCGAACAGCCCCGCCTCCGCCTGCCCCTGCCCTTGCCCGCCGCCCGCCAGCACGAAGCGGGCGATGCGATAGGCGAGCGTCGCCTTGCCGATGCCGCGCGGGCCGGTGATCAGCCAGGCGTGCGGCATGCGCCCGGAATTCCAGGCGTCGAGCACCGCGCGCTCCGCCGCTTCCTGGCCCAGCAGCTCGAGGTTTTCGCGCGGCGGCGGCGCGTCTGCGGGCTCGGCCGTCATGCGGCGCGGTCCGGCAAAGCGATGCCGAGCCGCTCGGCGACCACAGCGCGGATCGCCCGCGCGACCTCGGCCGCCGGCCTGCCCGCGTCGATCACCACGCAGCGCGCGGGCTCGCGGGCCGCGATATCCAGGAAGCCCTGGCGCAGACGCTCGTGGAAGTCGCGCGGCATGCGCTCGTAACGGTTGGCGCCCCCATTTCCAGCCGCGGCCCCTTCCCCATCGCGCTTGGCGGCGCGGGCAAGGCCCGCCTCGACGGGAATGTCGAGGATCAGCGTGAGGTCCGGGCGAATGTCGCCGATGGCGGCCTGGTGCACCTGCTCGACCGCGGCGCGGCCGAGCCCGAAGCCGTATCCTTGATAGGCCATGGTGGAATCGGCGAAACGGTCGGTGACCACCCAGTCGCCGCGCGCAAGCGCCGGCAGGACCGTGTGGACCAGATGGTCGCGGCGGGCCGCATAATGCAGCAGCAGCTCCGTGACGCCGTCCCAGCGGCCGGTATCGCCGCCGACCAGCAGCGTCCGGATGGCCTCGGCGCCCGGTGCGCCGCCCGGCTCGCGCGTCGTGACGACGGTCTTGCCGGCCGCCTGAAGCGCCTGGGCGAGGTGGCGGATCTGGGTCGATTTGCCGGCGCCTTCCCCGCCCTCGAGTGAGATGAAGCGGCCGTCGCCGCGCCGCTCGAGCGGCGGCGCCTGTCCTTGGGCGCGTTGCGGCGTTGCGGCGTGCGGCGGGTCAGCCATCGCCCGAGACCCTCCGCCTAGCTGCGGGCGGTCATCAGCCGCCCCCCCAGACCAGGTAGCTGACGGCGGCCTTGAGACGCCCGACGACGCCGAGCGGCGTTACGTCGGCGCCGGCATAGAGCGGCCGCTCGATCGTCTCCATGTCGGGCGCGGTCACGACGAGCTTGCCGACCTGGGCGCCCTTCTTGATCGGCGCGGCGATCGGCTCGTCGAAGTCGGCCTTGACCTTGAGGTCCTTGCGGGCGCTGCGCTTGATCACGACCGTGAGGTCATCCTTGATCGTCAGCGGCACGGTCGGCGACGCGCCGAGCCAGACCTTGGCGTCCACCACCTTCTCGCCGCCCTTGAACAGCGGGTAGGTGTTGAACTCGCGGAACGCCCAGTCGAGCAGCCGGGCCGACTCCTGCCCGCGCTCGCGCATCGAGCTCATGCCGTGCGCCACCAGGATGAGGCGCATGTTGCCGCGCACGGCGGACGCGGTGAGGCCGTAGCCGGCGGCCTCCGCATGCCCGGTCTTCAGGCCGTCGGCGCCCGTGTTGGAGTACAGCAGCGGGTTGCGGTTACCCTGCTTGATGCCGTTGAAGGTAAACTCTTTTTCCGAATAGTAGTGATAATATTCGGGAAAATTATGGATCGTCGCACGCGCGAGGGTGGCGAGATCGCGGACCGTCGTGTGATGGCCCTCCTCCGGCCAGCCCGACGCGTTCTTGAACACCGTGTTGGTCATGCCGAGCTGATGCGCCTTCTCGGTCATCTGCTGCGCGAAGGCTTCCTCGCTGCCGGCCAGGCCCTCGGCGACGACGATCGCGGCGTCATTGCCCGACTGCACGATGATCCCTCGGATCAGATCCTGGACGCTCACCCGCTTGCCCACCGGGACGAACATCTTCGATCCCTGCATGCGCCACGCCTTCTCGCTGACCAGGAAGGTGTCGGTAAGCTTCAGGCTCTTGTTCTTCAGCCGCTCGAACAAGAGATAGATCGTCATCATCTTGGTCATCGAGGCCGGCTGGATGATCTCGTCGGGGTGCTTGGCGAAGAGCACCGCCCCCGTCGCGTAATCGATGATGATGGCGTGCTTGGCCGCGGTCTCGAAATCGGCCGCCCGTGCGGTCGATGCCACGGTCGATGTGCTGATGAGGATGGCGGCCAGCGCCGCCAGCATGGTCTTGGTGATGTGCTTGGTCATATCCCGTCCGGTTGATGCACTGGGTGTGGATGACTGTCCCGGTTCTTATGCCCGCAACGCCCGGAGGCGCTTTCCTTAATCGTGCATTGGGCCGAATTTAAGGCACGGCCCCGCGCCCCTCAGTCCACGACGATGCGGGCTTCGTTGATACCGCTCGCGACGACGCGCGCGAGCAAGGCGTCGGCTTCCTGAACCGACCGTACCGGGCCGAGGCGGACGCGGAACAGGTGTCCCGCGCCGCCGTCGACCTGGCTGATTTGCACCGGGCCGACCCGCTGCAGCAGAACCTCGACCCGGTGCGCATTGGCGAATTGTGAAAAGGCGCCGGCCTGAACGAACATGCCCGGATTGGGCGCGACCGCCACCCGTTCGACCCGTCCGTCCACCCGCTCCATATGGGCGGGGGCGCGCGGCTCGGGCGGCGGCCGGCCGACCGCTGCGACCTGATAATCCTTGCTCGGCGCGGGCGCGACGCGGGCGCCGGGCAGCGGGGCCAGCGTCGCGCTGGTGACCGCCACGCTCGGCGCCGCCTTCGGGGGCGGCGGACTGTCGGCGGCGGCGACGCTCATGCCGTCCATGCCATGGGCGAGCGCCATGCTCTCCCGCGGGAGAATCTCTACCCGCACCATCGCCGTGCCCTTTTTCTCGAAGCCGAGGAGCTGCGCGGCGCGGCGCGACAGGTCGATGATCCGCCCGCGCGCGAACGGCCCGCGGTCGTTGACCCGCACGTTGAGCGCGCGGCCGTTCTCGAGATTGGTGACCCGGACCATGCTGGGCAGCGGCAGCGTGCGGTGCGCCGCGCTGATCGAGTTCATGTCGAAGGCTTCGCCGTCCGCCGTCCGGTTGCCGTGGAATTGCGGCCCGTACCAGGAGGCGATGCCGGTCTCGGAATAATTGTAATCGACGTGCGGGACGTAGGTAACGCCGTCGATCTGATAGGGAGAGCCGATCTTGTAGGTGCCGGTATCGGGCGTCGATGGGCTGCGCAGCCCTTTGACCGAGTTCGCCAGGAATTCCGACTCCGCGCAGCCGCCGCAGGCAAGGACAAGCACCATGCATAAAGCGGGAGCGCGAAACGGCCTTCTCTTCCGGCTCATGATCTTGTGGGAGACCCAATCCATCTCTACAGGATGTAGATATTATCGCCAATCCATCCGAGATTCAAACACTTGCTCACCCGCCGCGCAGTTTTTCCAGGACCTCGGTCGATGGGAATCCGTCCGGCGTCATGCCCTTGGCTTTCTGGAAATCGCGGATCGCGGTGCGCGTCATCGGGCCGATCACGCCGTCCGGCGTGCCGATGGCGAAGCCGTGCGCCGCGAGGCGCTGCTGCATCTCGATCACCATGGCGCGGCTGAGCGGCTGCTCGTTGGCGGGGCGCGGGCCCTGCAGCGGGCCGCGGCCGATCAGCCGGTCGGCGAGATGGCCGACCGCGATCGCGTAAAGCGCCGAGCGGTTCCAGTTCAGGATGCGCTGATAGTTGTTGTAGGTCAGGAAGGCCGGGCCTTCATGCCCCGACGGCAGGACCAGCGTCGCCGGCAGGCTGGCATGCGGCAGCGGCTTGCCGTCCACCTGCCGCACGCCGAGCTTGGCCCATTCGGTCACCGGCTTCGTGATCGACGATGAGGCGAGCTCGTAGTCGAAGCCCTTGGGCAGGCGGACTTCGCGCCCCCAGGTCTCGCCGCCGTGCCAGCCGATGCGCGAGAGATAGTTGGCCGCGGTGGCGAAGGTGTCCGGCAGGCTGTTCCAGATGTCGCGCTTGCCGTCGCCGTCTTCGTCCACGGCGTATTGGATGAAGGTCGAGGGGATGAACTGCAGGTGGCCCATCGCGCCGGCCCAGGAGCCGCGCATCTGGTCTATGGTGATGTCGCCGCGGTCGATGATCTTGAGAGCGTCGAACAGCTGCTCGCGGAAGAAGTGGCTGCGGCGCGGGTCGTAGGCCAGGGTCATCAGGGCGTCGACCACGGGATAGCCGCCGAAATGGTCGCCGTAGTTGCTCTCCATGCCCCAGAAGGCGACCAGGAAGCGCGGCGGCACGTGGTATTGGCGCCAGATCTTCTCGAGCAGCGCGGCGTGCTTCTTCAGCATCTCCTTGCCGCGCGCGATCCGCGTGTCGTTCACACGCGCATCCAGATAGCGCCAGAAGGTCTGGGTGAATTCGGGCTGCTTGTGGTCGAGCTCGACGACTCGCGGGATCGGCGCGGCGAGCGTGAGCGCCTTGTCGAGCGTCCCTTCCGAGATCCCGCGGGAGAGCGCTTCCTTCCGGAGCGCCGCTTTCCAGGCGGCGAAATCGGCGTCGGCCTTCCCCGCGGCCGCAGCCGGCGGCGTCTGGGGCGCTGCTTGGGGCATGGCGTGGGGAGCGGACTCGGGCGTGGCTTGTTGCGTGGCCCGAGGCGTGGCTTGTGGCGCGGCTTCTTGCGCCGCCGGGGGCGCGGCATTCGGGACGGGGGTCGAGTCGGCGCGCGCCGGCGGCGGCAACAGGCTCGCCGCCGCGAAGAAGCCGGACAAAACGAGGAGCGCCGGCAAAAGGCGCCGGTAACGGATCGAAAATATCAGCGGCATGGCCTTACGTTTTCATCGCCTTACGGTCAGTCGTCCGCGAAGCGCGACCGCCCGTCGGCGTGCCGGGACACGGAGCCCGGCACGCCGACGGGCGGCGCATAACGGTAACCCGATGGCTGAGCTGCGTCGGCTCAGTTCATCTTTTTCGGGGTCTGATAATAGTCGTAGTTGCCGTTCTTCCATTCATACATCACGTAGCCCGGCGCGGTGACGTCACCCTTCTTGTTGAAGGTGAACTTGCCCAGGACCGTGCTGAATTTCAGCTTGTGCATCTCGTTGATGACCGGTTTCAGCTTGGTGCTCTTGGCCTTGGCCGCCGCTTCCTTCCAGACCTGGACCGCACCGTAGGTGTAGAGGACGTAGCCCTCCGGCTCAATCTTTTTGGCGCGGAATTCCTTGACGACCTTGGACGCCGCCGGGTTCTTGCGCGGATCCGGGCTGAAGGTCATCAGCGTGCCCTGCCCCGCCGGACCGGTGATGTCCCAGAATTCCTTGGTGACCAGCGCGTCGCCCGAGACCAGCCGCGTCTTCATGCCCTGCTCGCGCATCTGGCGCACGATCAGGCCGGCTTCCGTGTGGTAGCCGCCGACATAGAGCACGTCGATCCGGGCCTCCTTGAGCTTGGAGACCAGCGCCGAATAGTCCTTCTCGCCGGCGGTATAGGCTTCATACATCGCGACCTTGCCGCCATGCTTCTTGAGCGCCTTCATGGTCTCGTCGGCGAGGCCTTTGCCATACGCCGTCTTGTCCTGGATGATGGCGATCTTCTTGCCCTTGAAATGCTTGGCGAGGAAGGCGCCGGCGACCGCGCCCTGCTGGTCGTCGCGGCCGCAAACGCGGAACACGTTCGGCCCGCCTTCATCGGTGAACTTCGGATTGGTCGAGGCCGGCGAGATCTGCAGGATGCCTTCTTCCGTGTAAACCTTCGAGGCCGGGATCGAGGAGCCGGAGCAGTAGTGCCCGGCGATGAACACCGCGCCCTTGGCGACCATCTGGTTGGCGACCGCGACCGCCTGCTTCGGGTCGCAGGCATCATCGCCGACCAAGAGCTCGATCTTCTGTCCGAGCACGCCG
>CAZPFL010000229.1:0-7192 GCA_964585785.1 uncultured Rhodospirillaceae bacterium | reverse complement strand
TGGTGAAGATGCCGCCGCCGAGACGGGCGAAGATCGAGATCAGCGAGGCGCCGAAACCGAGCGCGACCAGCGGATCGATCAGCGCGCGCCCGCTCGCCCCCTGGCTCAGCAGGAAGGCGTAGTAGCAGGACACCGCGAGCAGGGCCAAGCCGGCAACGAGCATGCCGGTCACCGCGCCCGACTTGAAGGAGATCGCGAGCCCTTCCGCCAGCCCCTGGCGCGCCGCTTCCGTAGTGCGGACGTTGGCGCGAACCGAGATGTTCATGCCGGTGTAGCCCGCCGCCCCGGACAGGATCGCGCCGATCAGGTAGCCGACGGCCACATGCCAGCCGAGAAAGAAGAAGAGCACGATGGCGATTACGATGCCGACGAGCCCGATCGTCGTGTACTGCCGGTTGAGATAGGCGCTGGCGCCTTCCTGAATGGCGGCCGCAATCTGCTGCATGCGTTCATTGCCCGGGCTCGCGCTGAGAATGGAGCGGCTGGTGAAAATGCCGTAGGCCACCGCCAAAAGACCACAAATAATGACAAAAACAAGCATCTCTCGATCCCGGTTTCGTTTTTGGAAAAGCTCGTGATTTTAACGGCCGGCCGCCCATATCCCCTTGCAGCCACGCGTGTCGTCGGGCCGGCCAAAGCGGCGCGAACATGCCAGAACATGCATCGGATGGCAACCGCGGATCGTCGCGGAATACCGCCGTCTGCAGCCCTCGGCAGCCCTTAGGCGTCACCCGCCGCCGACATCGCGCTCGACGGCGCCCTGGATGAGAACGGCGCGGATCATCCCCTTCCCCATGACCGAATCGGCGGTCCGCTTCAGGCGCTTCTTGATCGCCTCCGCGTTGATCCCCGCGCTTCCCGGCGGCTGGATCGCGAAATAGTCGTAAAGATCGCGGATGAAGGCGTCCTTTATGACCGGCAGCGCATGCGTGACCTTTAGGCGCGTCGCTTCGTCGGGCACCTCGAGGCTGACCTGCAGGATCACCTGCTTGCCGATGCGCCCGTTCCGGATGACCGAAATCGCGAGACTCTCGAGATCGACGAAGAGCGTATTCGCCGACTTGGCGATCGGCGCCTTCTCGGGCTCGTGCTTGCCGCCGAACAGCTCGGCGCGAAAGAAGTAAGCCGCACCCCCGCCGCCCAACAGCAGGATAAGGACGACGCCGATAATGATGATCAGCTTCATGTCCGGGAACGGGCGGGCCGCTTCGCTGCGTGCGACATGCGCATGGTATAGCCCCTTCGACGGCGGAGGGCTACCCGCTCAGCGGTGCGTGAAGCCGGTGACGCGAAGCGCGATATCGGCGCCCGCGGCGTCGCGGACGCGCACCCCGCGGCCGCTTTCGATGCGGCCGATGGCCGTTATCGGCAGGCCAATCTCGGCCGCCAGCGCGCCGATCCGGTCCGCGGCGGCCGGCGGCGCAGTGAACAGGAGCTCGTAGTCGTCGCCGCCGCCCAGCACCGCCTCGCGCAGCGCCGGATCGCTTTCCAGCGCCGCCGCGCCCGCGGTCGACAACGGCACCGCGGCGGCCTCGACGATCGCGGCAACGCCGGAGACGTCGGCGACATGGCCCAGGTCGGCGACCAGGCCGTCCGACACGTCGATCGAGGCATGCGCCAGCCCGACCAGCCTGGGGCCGCAGGTGACGCGCGGCTGCGGCAGGCGGTAGCGCCCGATCAGGGCTGCCCGGTGCGCCTCGGAAAGGCCTGCCAGGCTGCCCCGCAGCGCCTTCAGGCCAAGCGCGCCATCGCCGATCGTCCCGGTCACGTAGATCGCGTCGCCGGGCCGCGCGCCGCCGCGCCGCAGCTCGGCGCCCGCCGCGACCTCGCCGATGGCCGTGATCGTGAGGGTGACCGGACCGGGGGTGGAGACGCTGTCGCCGCCGGCGAGCGCGATGCCGAAGCGCCGCTGGTCCGCCGCCAGCCCCGCGGCGAACCGCTCGAGCCAATCATCCTCGATCACTGACGGCAGCGCGATGTTCAGCGTGTAGGCAACCGGGCGGGCGCCCTTCGCCGCGAGGTCCGAGAGATTGACCCGCAACAGCTTCTGCGCCACCAGGTCAGGCGGCTCGTCGCCGATATAGTGGACGCCGGCGACGATGGTGTCCGTGGTCACCACGAGCTGGCAGCCCTCGGCCGGGCGGATCACCGCCGCGTCGTCGAGCAGGCCCAAGGCGCCCGGAAAATCCGCGGCAAGCGGCGCGAAAAAGGTCGCGATGCGCTCGAACTCACCCGTCTTGCGCGATGCCATGGGCCGCATCCGCGGAGCTGTCGCGGCCGGCGCGGCTGCGCGCGATGCGGTCGAGCACCGCGTTGACCAGCGCCGGCTCGCGTTCGTTGAAGAAAGCGTCGGCGACGGCGACGTATTCGCTGATCGTCAGCGCCGCGTCGATGTCCGCGCGCGCGACCAACTCGTAGGCGCCGGCCCGCAGGATGGCGCGCATCAAGACCTCCAGCCGGCCGAGGCTGCGATCCTTGTCCAGCGCCGCGCCGATCAGCGGATCGGTCTCGGCCCGCGCGGCGGTGGCGCCCCGCACGAGATCGGTGAACAGATCGAGGTCGATACCGGCCTGCACGGCCTCGTCGCGCAAACGGTAGGCGACGAATTCCGCGATCACGTCGTCGGCCGCGCCGCCGTTGAGCTCGATCTGATAGAGCGCCTGGACCGCAGCGATGCGGGCCGCATGCCGCTGGCGCCCGACCGAGGCGGGTTTGCGGCTCATCGCGGATACAGCCCGAGCCGGTTCTTGATCCCGACCATGTGGAGACAGGCGTTGACCGCGGTGCCGCCCTTGTCGCCCCGGTCCACGGCGGCGCGCGCCCAGGCCTGCGTGTCGTTCTCGCAGGTCAGGATGCCATAGCCCATCGCCAGCGCGTAGCGCGTCGCGAGATCCATCAGGCCGCGCGCGCTTTCCTGGCAGACATAATCGTAGTGGGTGGTCTCGCCCCGGATCACGCAGCCGAGCGCGACATAGCCGTCGAAGCGGCGGCGCGCCGGGTCGAAATCCATCGCCCGGATCGCCTGGTGCACGGTCGCCGGGATCTCGAACGCGCCGGGCACGGAGAAGACCTCGTAGCTCGCCCCGGCCCGCTTCAGCGCCTGCTCGGCGCCGCGCAGCATCTCGTCGGCGAGGTCCTCGTAGAAGCGCGCCTCGACCACCATGATATGCGGGGCTGGATAGGTCATGCCGGCAGCTCCTCAAACGCCATCGATCGGGCGTTGCTCGACGATCGACAGGCCGTAGCCGTCGAGACCGACGATGGTCCGGTGGGTATTGGACAGCAGAATCATCTCGTGGACGCCGAGGTCGAGCAGGATCTGCGCGCCGATGCCGTAGTCGCGCAAAGCCGGCTGCTCGACATTCTCGCCGCGCGCCCGGGCGTTGCGCATCGCGACCCGCTCGGAAACGACGGTCGGCGGCAGCTCGCGGATCAGCACGACGACGCCCCGTCCCTCGCGGCCGATCATCTCCATCGCCGCTTCCAACGCGCCGGTCTTGCCGGTTTCGAGATCGCCCAGCACCTCGAACAGGTTGATCGCGTGCATGCGCACCATGACGGGACCGGGCGTCGAGATATCGCCCTTGACCAGCGCGACATGCTCGGCGCGGCCAATCTTGTTGACGTAGACATAAAGCTTGAAATCGCCGCCGAACCGGCTGTGCAGTACGGTCTCATCGATGCGCTCGACGATCCGGTCGTGGCGCAGGCGGTAGGCGATCAGGTCGGCGATCGCGCCGATCTTCAGCCCGTGATACTGCGCGAAGGGGATGAGGTCGTTGAGCCGCGCCATCGTGCCGTCTTCGTTCATGATCTCGCAGATCACGCCGGACGGGTTGAGGCCGGCCAGCCGGGCGATGTCGACGGAGGCCTCGGTATGGCCGGTGCGGACCAGCACGCCGCCGTCGCGGGCGACCAGCGGGAAGACGTGTCCCGGTGTCTCGACGTCGTCCGCGCCGCGCTCGGGGTCGATCGCGACCGAAATCGTGCGCGCACGGTCCGGGGCAGAGATACCCGTGGTTACCCCTTCGCGGGCCTCGATCGAGATGGTGAAGGCGGTCTGGTGGCGGCTCTGGTTGCGACGGGCCATCAGCCGGAGCCCAAGCTCTTCCGACCGCTTGTTGGTCAGCGCCAGGCAGATCAGGCCACGGCCGTGCTTGGCCATGAAGTTGATCGCGTCCGGCGTCGCCATCTGGGCCGGGATGACAAGGTCGCCCTCGTTCTCGCGCTCCTCGTCGTCGACCAGGATGAACATCCGGCCGTTGCGCGCATCATCGATGATGTCTTCGATCGGCGACAGGAAGGCCATGTCCTCGACGGCGCGGGCGACGGCCTGCTTACTCACCGATTGCAATTTATCCTGTTTCGACGCCACGTGACGCTCCGTCCATCTGTTTTATTTATCAGGCATCAAGCGAGCAACATATCGAGCGATCAAGTCCACCTCAAGGTTGACCCCGTCGCCGGGGCCAAGCGCGCCGAAGGTCGTCTTCTCGGCGGTGTGCGGAATGATGTTGACGCCGAACCGGCCGCTTTCAACCTCGTTCACGGTCAGCGACACCCCGTCCAGGCAAACCGAGCCCTTCGGCGCGATAAACTTCTCGAATCCTTGCGGAATCTGGATCGTGAAACGCTGGCTGTCGCCGTCGGGCCGACGCTCCAGGATGCCGGCCACGGCATCCACATGGCCGCTCACCAGGTGGCCGCCCAAGGTATCGCCGAGCCGGAGCGACTGCTCCAGGTTGACCCGGTCGCCCGCCTTCCAGCCGCCGATCGTGGTCCGGGCCAGGCTCTCGGCCGAGACATCGACGGCAAACCAGTCCGGGCCCTTCTCGACCACGGTGAGGCAGGCGCCCGAGCAGGCGATCGACGCGCCGATCTCCACCGCCGCCATGTCGTAGGCGGTCTCGATGGCGAGCCGCGCTCCACCCTTTGTCTTGTCGATGCGGCGCACGCGGCCGAGATCCGTGATCAATCCGGTGAACATGTTTCTAAGTCTAATGCCGCCGCCAGAATGTTTCCAACAGGTCGCCGCCGAGCCTGGTCACCGCGCGGCGCTCGAACTGCGCCATCTCGGCCAGCCGGTCGACGCCGTAGGCCTCGACGGCGGGGATGCCGTCGCCGCCGATAATACCGCCGCTGCGGAACCAGGCGATGCGGTCGATCAAGCCGGCGCGCAGCAGCACGGCCGCCAGCGTCGCCCCGCCTTCCACCAGCAGCCGGGTAAGTCCCCGCGCGCCGAAGGCCTTGAGCATCTCCTGCGGGTCGGGATAGCCGCTCGCGCGCGCCGGCAACGCGATCAGCTCGACGCCCAGGTCACGCAGCGCGCCGGCGCGCCGGCCGTCGGCATCGTCGCGCGTGACCACCCAGGTCGGAACCTCGCGCGCCGTGCGCACCAGCTTGGCGGTGAGCGGCAGGCGCAGCCGGGAGTCGACGACGATGCGCACCGGCTGGCGCGCGACCTGCCCCGGCAGGCGGCAGGTCAGCTCCGGGTCGTCCGTGATCGCCGTGCCAACGCCGACCATGATCGCGTCGTAGCGCGCGCGCATGACATGCACCCGGTCGCGCGCCGCGGGCCCGGTGATCCAGCGGCTTTCGCCGGTATGGACGGCGATGCGCCCGTCCAGCGTCGTCGCGGTCTTGAGGCAGACGAGCGGCCGGCCGGCCCTGACCCGCATCAGGAAGCCGGCGTTGAGCTCTTCCGCCTCGACGCGGCTGACGCCGCAGGCGACCCGGATGCCGGCCTCGGCCAGGCGCTTGAGCCCGCCGCCGCTGACCCGGGGATCGGGATCCTCGGTCGCCGCGACCACCGCCGAAACGCCCGCCTTGATCAGCGCGTCCGTGCAGGGCGGCGTCTGGCCCTGATGGCTGCAGGGCTCGAGCGAGACATAGGCGACGGCGCCCTGCGCCGCCCCGCCCGCGCGGGCCAGCGCCTCGGTCTCGGCATGCGGCCGGCCGCCCGGCTGGGTCCAACCACGGCCGACGATCACCAGCCCCTGGCCGTCGTCGCGCACGATCACACAGCCGACCGCCGGGTTCGGCCAGACGTTGCCGAGCCCGCGCCGGGCCAGGCCGAGCGCGTTCCCCATGAAGCGTCGCGCGTCGCCGTCAGGCGTCTTCGGCGCTGAGCTCTCCGGTGATGAATTCTTCGAAATCTTTCGCCTCGCGGAAATTGCGGTAGACCGACGCGAACCGGACATAGGCGACCTTGTCGAGCGAATGCAGCGCTTCCATGATCAGGCTGCCGATGACTTCCGCCTTGATTTCCGTCTCGCCCATGCTTTCGAGGCGCCGGACGATGCTGTTGACCACCTGCTCGATGCGCTCCGGCTCCACCGGCCGCTTGCGCAGCGCAATCATCATCGAGCGCGCCAGCTTGTCCCGGTCGAAGGGCTCGCGCTGGCCGGTGCGCTTGACCACCGTCAGCTCGCGCAGCTGCACCCGCTCGAAGGTCGTGAAGCGCGCGGCGCAATTGGGACAGAAGCGCCGCCGCCGGATCGCGGCGTTGTCTTCGGTCGGCCGCGAGTCCTTCACCTGTGTATCGTTATGACCGCAAAAGGGACACCGCATCGCACCATCGTCCTCCCCGTCTCACCAACTATTCAGCTTTCCGGATAGACCGGAAAACGCCGGCACAGGTCCTCGACCCGCGCCCGCACGGCGCTCTCCACCGCCTGGTTGTTCTCGCCGTTGGCCGCCAGGCCGTTCAGCACTTCCACGATCATCTCGCCGATCTGGCGGAATTCCGCCTGCCCGAAGCCGCGCGTCGTGCCCGCGGGCGAGCCGAGACGGACGCCCGACGTCACCGTCGGCTTCTCCGGGTCGAACGGGATGCCGTTCTTGTTGCAGGTCAGCCCGGCGCGCTCGAGCGCCTTCTCCGCGACCACGCCGGTCAGCTTCTTGGGCCGCAGATCGACCAGCAGAAGATGGGTGTCGGTGCCGCCCGAGACGATGTCGAGCCCGCCCGCCGACAGCGTGGACGCCAGCGTCTTGGCGTTGTCCACCACCGCGCGCGCATAGGCCTTGAAGTCCGGGCGCAGCGCCTCGCCCAGCGCCACCGCCTTGCCCGCGATCATGTGCATCAGCGGGCCGCCCTGGGTGCCGGGGAAGATCGCCGAGTTGATCTTCTTGCCGATCTCCGGGTCGTTCGACAGGATCATGCCGCCGCGCGCGCCGCGCAGCGTCTTGTGCG
>CAZPFL010000228.1:0-7222 GCA_964585785.1 uncultured Rhodospirillaceae bacterium | reverse complement strand
GCACCAGCTTCTGGAACAGGTAGGCCTCCTCGTTCGAGCCCTTGGCCGAGCCGAAGCCGGCGAGCGCCGCGCCGCCATGCGCGTCCAGCACCTTCTTCAGGCCGGCCGCCGCGGCGGCCAGCGCCTCGTCCCAGCTCGCCTCGCGGAAATGCGTCCAGGGATTGCCCGGATCGATCTTGATCGCGCCGTCCTTGGGCGCGTCGTCGCGCCGGATCATCGGCTTGGTCAGACGATGCGGGTGGCTGACATAGTCGAAGCCGAAGCGCCCTTTGACGCAGAGCCGCTGCTCGTTCGCCGGCCCGTTACGCCCGTCGACATAGAGAATCTTGTCGTCCTTGACATGGACGGTGGTCTGACAGCCGACGCCGCAATAGGGGCAGAGCGTGTTGACGTCGCGGTCTTCGAAGTCGCGGCGCACGCCGGCATCGTCCAACAGATTGCCTTCCATCAGCGCGCCCGTCGGGCAGGCCTGCACGCATTCGCCGCAGGCGACGCAGGTCGAGCTACCCATCGGCGCGTCGAAATCGAAGACGATCTTCGCGCCGTGGCCGCGATAGGCCATGCCGATGACGTCGTTGACCTGCACCTCGCGACAGGCACGGACGCAGAGATTGCAGTGAATGCAGGCATCCAGATTGACCGCGATCGCGACATGGCTGTTGTCGTGCTCGACCTTGGCACGCGCCGGGAAGCGGCTGTCCGCGACGCCCATTGCATCCGCCCAGCGCCAGAATTTCGAGCGCGGATCATGCGCCGCCTCGCGCGCCGGCTGGTCGGCGATCAACAGCTCCATCACCATGCGGCGGGCGCTCTTCGCCTTGTCGGACGCGGTGCGCACGACCATGCCGGGCGCCGGCTTGCGGATGCAGGAGGCCGCAAGCACGCGCTCGCCCTCGATCTCGACCATGCAGGCACGGCAGTTGCCGTCCGCCCGGTAGCCGGGCTCCGGCGCGTAGCAGAGATGCGGGATCTCGGTCCCTTGCCGCGACGCGACCTGCCAGATGGTCTCGCCCGGCTGGGCCTCGACCTCCTTGCCGTCGAGCGTGAAAGTGATGGTCGCGGTCATGTCAGCTCCTCCGGAAAATACTTCAGGAGACACAAGAGCGGGTTCGGCGCCGCCTGGCCCAGGCCGCAGATCGAGGCTGACGCCATCGCCGCGCTCAGCTCGCGCAGCAGCGTCTCATCCCACGTCTTGCCGGACATCAGCGCCGCCGCCTTCTCGGTGCCGACGCGGCAGGGCGTGCATTGCCCACAGCTCTCGTCCTCGAAGAAGCGCATGAGGTTGAGCGCCACCTCTTTGATATCGTCCATGTCCGAGAGCACGACAACCGCCGCCGAGCCGATGAAGCTGCCGTATTGCTCGAGCGTGCCGAAATCCAGCGGCAGGTCAGCCATGCGCGCGGGCAGGATGCCGCCCGACGCGCCGCCGGGAAGATAGGCCTTGAAGCGATGGCCGTCGGCCATGCCGCCGCAATACTCGTCGATCAGCTCCTGGGCCGTGATGCCCGCCGGCGCGAGCTTGACGCCCGGCTCCTTCACCCGTCCCGAAACCGAAAAGCTGCGAAGGCCCTGCCGGCCGTTGCGGCCCTCACCGGTGAACCAGGCCGCGCCCTTCTCGATAAGGTCGCGTACCCAGAAAAGCGTCTCGACATTGTGAATCAGCGTCGGCCGCCCGAACAGGCCGACCTGGCTCGGGAAGGGCGGCTTGTGGCGCGGCAGGCCGCGTTTGCCCTCGATGCTCTCCAGCATCGCCGACTCCTCGCCGCAGATATACGCGCCGGCGCCGCGCCGCAGATGAATCACGCAACCGCCGTTCAGCCCTTCGCGCTCCACGCGGGCGATCGCATGCAGCAGGATCTCGCGCGCGGCCGGATATTCGTCACGCAGATAGATGTAGACCGCCTGCGCCTCGACGACCCAGGCGGCGATCAGCATGCCCTCGAGGAAGCGGTGTGGGTCGCGTTCGAGATAGTAGCGGTCCTTGAAGGTCCCGGGCTCGCCCTCGTCGGCGTTGACGGCCATCAGGCGCGGGCCCTTTTCCTGGCGCACGAAGCGCCACTTGCGGCCGGTCGGGAAGCCGGCGCCGCCGAGGCCGCGCAGCCCCGACTCCTCCAGCACCGTGATCAGGTCTTCCGGCTTTCGTATGCCCGCGCGGCATTCCTTCAGCACGGCATAGCCGTCGTCCGCGACATAGTCGTCGAACGTCCGATGGTCGGGAATCTCGGGATGGTAATCGCCGCCATCCACCGCGGCCGAGACCGACGCGACGTCCGCATTGTCGACGTAGCGATGGCCGACCTCGGCGACCGGCGCCATGTCGCAGCGTCCCATGCAGGGCGCGCGCACGACCCGCACGTTCGCGCCCAGCCGCTCGCCCAGCGCGGCGCGCAACGCGTCGCCGCCGGCGAGCGCGCAGGTCAGGCTGTCGCAGACCCGCACCGTCACCGTCGGCGGCGGCGTTTCGCCGTCGAGCACGATGTCGAAATGGGCGTAAAACGACGCCACCTCGTACACCTCGGCCATGGAGAGCTTCATCTCCGCGGCCAGCGCCTGAAGATGCGCCGCCGAGAGGCAGCCATAGCGGTCCTGGATCAGGTGCAGGTGCTCGATCAGCAGGTCGCGGGTGCGCGGCCGCTCGTCCAGCAACACGGCGACCTCTTCGCGGGCGCGCGGTTCGAGCTGGCGTCCGCGCGGAAAAGCGGGCGATTTCCGCCGACCGGAGCCCGGGTCGATCCGCCGAGGTGATCCGCTGCCGGTTGCGCCGTCATTCGCCATCGATGCTCATTCCCGAAAGCAAGCCGACCCGTACATTACGCGAGCATCCCTGGATATCCAAACGACGCCCATCGCGCCGCGCGATCCGAACAGCAGGGTCTACAACCCCCAGAGCATGATTCTGCATTGTCGACATCGCAATTCTATGATCTGGTATACAGTATGATATATCCGAAATACTGAGAAACAACGCTGTAACCGAAGGAGCAAGTGGTCGCAGGAGGCAAGCGACGCAGAGCAAGGGCGCAAATTCGCGACGCCGCGGACATCAAAAAATTGTGCAACGGGCATTCGACCGGGGCGGGAAGCGGCGAAAACAACAATAAGCGGCGCGGATAAAAACCGAAAAAAACGGACCGCGCAGGCGCCGAGGAAACAACCAGGGAGGAGAATATGGCCTACTCTACGAAGTGGCTGAGCCGGCGTGCTTGGCTTGGGGGAATTGCGGTCGTCGTCCTGTCGGCCGCCGCCAGCGTCGCGGTCCCGCAGAACGCGGCCGCGGAATGGCAACCGAGAAAGCCGGTCGAATTCGTCATCATGGCCGGCAAGGGCGGCGGCGCGGACCGTCTCGCCCGATTTATCCAAGGCATCATCGAGAAGCATCACTTTTCGCCGAAGCCGTTCGTGCCGGTGAACAAGGGCGGTGGGTCCGGCGCCGAAGCGCTGCGCTACCTGAAGGACAAGGCCGGCGATCCGCACGTCATCATGGCCACCCTCAACAGCTACTACACCACGCCGCTGCGCAATCCGGGACTCGGTGTCGACATCGCCAACTTCACGCCGATCGCGAGGATGGCCGAAGACACCTTCCAGCTCTGGGTCAGCACGGACAGCCACATCAACTCGGTCCCGGAATACATCAAGGCCGTCAAGGCCGCGGGCCCGGCGAAGTGGAAGATGGGCGGAACCGGCAAGGGCCAGGAAGATTCCCTGGTCACCGCCATGCTGGAGAAAAAATTCAACCTAAAAATGACCTACGTGCCCTTCAAGGGGGGCGGAACCGTCGCGAAGGAGCTGGTCGGCGATCAGATCAACTCGACGGTGAACAATCCGTCGGAGCAGGTCGGTTTCTGGGAAGCCGGCAAGTCCAAGCCGCTCGCCAGCTTCACCCCGCCGGGCAAGCTTACCGGCCGGTTCGGCAAGATTCCGACCTTCCAGGAGCTCGGCTACGGCAAGGACATGGTCTACTACATGCAGCGCAGCATCGTCGCGCCGCCAAAGACCGACAAGGACGTGCAGGCCTTCTACGTCGGCGTCTTCAAGAAAGTCTACGACTCGAAAGAGTGGCAGGACTATCTGAAGACGAAAGGCCTCGTGCCCGGCTGGCTCACCGGTCCGAAGCTTGCCGCCTATTTCCTCGAAGAACGGGATCTGCACAAGAAGCTGCTCCAGGAATCGGGCGAGCTTAAATAACACTGATCCCGATTGTCGGACGCTGCAGGGAGGTCGCCGATATGCGCGTGGCGGAATTGATTATGGCTGTGTGCCTGGCGATCTTCGCTGTCAGCATCATGTGGATGAGTTACCACGACCTACCCATCGGCTGGATCAAGGGATCCGGCCCGGGGGGCGGCGCCTTTCCCTTCTGGCTCGGCGCCGGGATGCTGATCTGCTGCGGGCTGATCGTTCTGCGGTGGGCGCGGCGCACCAGCCCGCCTTCGCAATCGACCGAGCCGTTCATGACCGCCCGCGCCTTCAGGCTTTTCCTGATCGGCGCGGGCTCGCTCACCGTCATGATCGGCTCGATTCATTTCGTCGGCGTCTATGTCGCGATACCGCTCTTCCTGATCTTCTACATGCGGATTCTCGGCCACCATAAATGGCCCCTGACGGTGGGGATCGCGCTCGCGACGCCCGTCGCCGCCTTCTTCTTTTTCGAGATCGCCCTGAAGATCACGCTGCCGAAGGGCGTCACCGAGCCCGCCTTCTATCCGCTCTACGACCTGTTCCTCTAAGGCCAGAAAGCAACCATGGATAGCCTACACTTCCTGATGAACGGCTTTGCCGTCGCGTTCCAGCCGCTGAACCTTGTCCTCGTCGTCTTCGGCTGCATCGCCGGGCTGTTCATCGGCGCGATGCCGGGACTGGGCTCGGTGAACGGCGTCGCGATCCTGCTGCCGATGACCTTTCTCGTGCCGCCGACCGGCGCCATCATCTTTCTCGGCGCGCTTTACTACGGCGCGATGTATGGCGGGGCAATCAGCTCGATAACCCTGGGCATACCGGGCGCATCGACCGCGGTCGCGACGACCTTCGACGGCCGGCCACTGGCCCTGCAGGGCAAGGCGGACCGTGCGCTGATCGCCGCCGCCTCGGCGTCCTTCGTCGGCGGCACGATCTCGGTCCTGCTGTTCACCTTCTTCGCGCCGCCCTTGGCCGACGCCGCCCTCGCCTTCGGACCGCCCGAGGAATTCGCGCTGATGTTGCTCGCCTTCGCGACTTTCATCGGCCTCGGCGGCGACGATATCCCGAAGACCTTCTTCTCCATTTTTCTCGGGCTGGCGCTGAGCTGCGTCGGCCTCGACATCGTCAGCGGCAAGCCGCGGCTGATCTTCTTCGACCTCCCGGGCTTCTATCACGGCATCAACTTCCTGGTGCTCGCGATCGGCATCTACGGCATCGGCGAGATGCTGTGGGTCATCGAGACGACCCATGGCGAGATGGTCGTCACCGCCGCGAAGATCTCGTGGCGCGGCATCGTCAGCGCGCTCTCCGAGCTCCGGCATTGTGTGAAGACGGTGCTGATGGGCTCGTTCCTCGGCTATTTCGTCGGCGTCCTGCCCGCGGCCGGCGCCACGCCCGGCTCGCTGATGGCCTATGGCATCGCCAAGACCATGTCGAAGAACCCGGAGAGCTTCGGCAAGGGCAACATCAACGGCGTCGTCGCGCCGGAGTCCGCCAACAACGCGGCCAGCACGGGCTCGATGCTGCCGATGTTGACGCTCGGCATCCCCGGCTCGCCGACGACGGCGATCCTGCTCGGCGGCATGGTCATCTGGGGTCTCGAGCCCGGACCGCTGCTGTTCGTCAACAACACCGATTTCGTCTGGGGCCTGATCGCCAGCCTTTACGTGGCGAACCTCTTCGCGCTGCTCATCAATCTGGCCTTCATTCCGGCCTTCCTGATGATGCTCCGGATGCCGTTCACCATCCTCGCCCCGATCATTTACATTCTCTGCGTCGTCGGCGGCTATGCGCCGACCCAGGACATGCACGACGTCTGGCTCATGCTGATCTTCGGCGTGGTTGGCTATCTCATGCGGAAGCTCGACTATCCGCTGGCACCGGCCGTGCTGGCCATTGTGCTGGGGCCGCTGGCGGAGGCGTCGATGCGCCAGTCCCTGATCATGTCGCAGGGATCGTTCGAGATCTTCTTCGGCCGGCCGATTTCGGGCGTCATCATGGTCGTCGCCATCCTGTTGCTGCTCGCGCCCTTGCGGAAATTCCTCAGGCGGCGGGAAGCCAAGACGGCGGGCGCGTGACGGGCGCCCGGCCGAGGCGTAATAATCGAGCCGCCCGTCCGAAGGCGAAATTGTAAGAGCAATCCGATGGAATCGCGCTTGCGGCGGCGTCGGTATCTGGTATACTGAATACCAGATACCGAGATTTAATCGTCGGCGGCCCACATTCGTGGGGGCGTCGATCCATGCATTGTCCCGGAAAAGCGAAATCCCGATGTCGACCGCCAAGCTACTCATCAAGCCGATCGATGTAAATTTTGTCCTCAAGGACAAGGTCTATGACGGCCTGAAGCAGGCGATCCTGTCGATGAACGTCTATGCCGCGCCGGGCGAGACGCGGCTCGACGAGCGCGAGCTTTCGGAGAATTTCGGCGTCAGCCGCACGCCGGTGCGCGAAGCGATCACCCGGCTCGAGCAGGAAGGCTTCGTCAAGGTCATTCCGCGGCGCGGCGCCTTCGTCGTCCGCAAGACGAAGAAAGAGATCCTGGAGATGATCACCGTCTGGGCGGCGCTCGAAGGCATGGCCGCCCGGCTGATCACCGAGCGCGCCAGCGACAGGGAAATCGCCACGCTGCGGCGGATGTTCGCCACCTTCGACAACGATAAGGTCCAGGCGAATATCGACGAGTATTCCGAAACGAATATCGAGTTCCATCAGGCCATCCTCAGCATGAGCCAATGCGACCTGCTGAATCAGATGGCGGAGAACCTGCTCGCCCATATGCGCTGGATCCGCATGCGCACGATCGCCGAAGACGACCGCGCGACCCGGTCGATCATCGATCACATGCATATCATCGAGGCGTTGGAGGCGCGAAACGCCGATCTGGCGGAACGCCTCGTTCGGCAACATACGCTCGGTCTCGCGTCGCATGTCGCCGAGCACGCGCACTATCTGGACTGACGTTGGCAGAGGGGCGCGCCGCGTCAAGGCAAGACGACTCTGAGGGAGAAAAACCCATGGCAGTTTCCGAGACTGTTCCCGA
>CAZPFL010000227.1:0-7279 GCA_964585785.1 uncultured Rhodospirillaceae bacterium | reverse complement strand
AGATATAGGCGCGGATGCGGTCGTTGCGGCGGAAATTCTCGCGGGGCAGGAGCTCTTCCCGGCGCACGACGGCCTCGCCGCGGCCGAGATCGACGGTCACGTTGCCGAACTCGACCCGCTTGACGATGCCGTTGACGATCTCGCCGACACGATCCTTGTATTCCTCATACTGGCGCTCGCGCTCGGCCTCGCGCACCTTCTGCACGATCACCTGCTTCGCCGTCTGCGCCGCAATCCGGCCGAAGTCGATCGGCGGCAGCGGGTCGACCAGAAAATCGCCAATCTGCGCGTCGGGCTTGCGCTTCTGCGCCTCGGCGAGCGTCAGCTGGGTCGCCTCATTCTCGACCGCCTCCGCCACTTCCATGTAGCGGGCGAGGCGAATCTCGCCGCTGGAGCGATCGATCTCGGCGCGAATGTCGTTCTCGTGGCCGTATTTCGAACGGCCCGCCTTCTGGATCGCCTGCTCCATGGCTTCCAGGACCTGATCGCGGTCGATGCCTTTTTCCCGGGCTACCGTATCGGCGACCGACAACAGCTCGGTCCTGGGAAAGGTGCTCGTTTCAACCGTATCCATGCTATCCATGATCCTGTTTGATCCTCCGCAACCTCATATTGCCGGCGGCGAACGCCGTCTCGCGCGCCGCCCCGCTCAATGCTTCCGCCGGCGCCGCTGACCGGGACGATCTCCGCCGGCGTCGACAAGCTCATCCGGCATCAGGAGCTTCGCCTTCTCGATCTCACCGATCGGCAACTTCACGGTCTCGCCGTCCATTTCCAGCACCGCGCACTCACCGTCCACGCCCTTCAGCAAGCCTCGGAAACGGCGGCGGCCATCGAACATCTGACGCGTTTCGACTTTTGCCGGCTGGCCCGCGAAGCGGACAAAATCCCGCGGACGCGTCAGCGGCCGATCGATCCCGGGAGAGCTCACCTCGAGATCGTAGGATCCGGCAATCGGATCCTCGACATCGAGCAGCGCAGAGACCGCCCGGCTGATTTCCGCGCAGTCATCGACGGTCATGCCAACCTGGTCGGCACGCTCCGCCATGATCTGCAGGCGGGAATGCTGCCTACCGCCCGAAAGCTGGACACGGACGAGCTCATAGCCCATGTCGTCCAGCGCCGGCGCGATCATGCGCTCGATGCGAGCGGCAGCGTCGATGGCCTCCATAAACCCCTTTCCTGCTCCCATGAACTAAAAAGGGCGGGCCGCTGGCCCACCCTATAATCGATCAACTCAGATCGTATGGGTATTTTGACCATTATTTAAGCGCTTTTCGCCGGTTCTACAAGGTTTTTATTACCATTTTCCGGGGCTTCCGCTGGGTTTTCCGGCTGTCGAACGAAGCGCAGATAGGCGCAAAACGCCCCGCGCGCGCGGGCCTTGTCTTCGTAACGGGTCGGCGGCCAGTCCGCAGGCCGCGACCGCCAGTCGTCGGGGCCTTGCACCTGCCAGCGAAACGCCCGGTGGCCGAGACAATGGAACAGGATCCAGCGCAGATAATCGATGTGGTCGGTGGCGATCCGCAGCTCCGCCCCCGGCCGCATGATGCGGGCGAGTGCGTCGAGCTGCGCGGGCGCGATAAAACGGCGGCGATGATGGCGGCGTTTCGGCCACGGGTCGGGAAACAAGACGAAGACGCGGCCGATGCTACCCGCCGGCAGCTGCGCGATCAGGGCGCGCGCGTCATCGGTCAATATCCGGATATTGTCGGGCGGCGCGGCGCCGTTGTCGATCAGCGCAATCAGCCGTCCGATGCCGTTGAGAAACGGCTCGCAGCCGATGAAGCCGATTTCGGGATGCTGCAGGGCCTGATGAAAGAGATGCTCGCCGCCGCCGAAGCCCACCTCCAACCAGACATCGCGCACCGGACGGCTGAACAGCGCGGCCGGATCGGCGGGCATGTCGGCCAAGTCAATGGAAAGCCGCGGCAGCCACCGGTCGACCTGCTGCTGGCGCTGTGCCCGCAACGGCCGCCCGCGGCGCCTGCCGTAGAGTGTGCGCTTGCCGTCCATTCGTGCGCCCGTAGCCTGCGATACCTGCAAACCGTCAGCCCCGAGCGCAATCGGCCTCAGGTAAGGGCCGCTTGCAGCGCGTCGACGAGGTCGGTCCGCTCCCAGGAAAATCCACCATCCTCGTCCGGCTCGCGGCCGAAATGGCCGTAGGCCGAGGTCCGGGCGTAGATCGGACGGCTCAGTTCGAGACGCTCGCGGATGCCGCGCGGGCTGAGGTCCATGACCTCCTGGATCGCACCGGTCAGCCGCTGGTCGTCGACTTTCGAGGTGCCGTAGGTCTCGACATAGACCGAAAGCGGCTTCGAGACGCCGATCGCATAGGCGACCTGGATCAGGCAGCGCGACGCGATCCCGGCGGCGACCACGTTCTTCGCCACATAGCGCGCGCCATACGCCGCGGAGCGGTCCACTTTCGACGGATCCTTACCGGAGAAAGCACCGCCGCCATGCGGGGCCGCGCCGCCATAGGTGTCGACGATGATCTTGCGCCCAGTGACGCCGGCGTCACTGTCGGGACCGCCAATGACGAAGCGTCCGGTCGGGTTGACGTAGAAATCCTCCTCCGGGCACATCCAGCCTTCGGGCAGGGTGTCCATCACGAAAGGCCGCACGAGCTCGCGAACCTGGTCCTGATCGAGAGCTTCCTCGTGCTGGGTCGAGACGACGACCGAGCTAGCGCGAACCGGCATGTTGTTCTCGTAGACGAGCGTGACCTGGCTCTTCGAGTCCGGGCCGATCCCGGGCAGCTTTCCCGCGTGGCGGGCTTCGGCCATCTTGCGAAGGATCGCATGGCTGTACTGGATCGGCGCCGGCATGAGCTCCGGGGTTTCCCGGCAGGCGTAACCGAACATCAGGCCCTGGTCGCCCGCGCCCTCGTCCTTGTTTCCCGCGGCGTCGACGCCTTGCGCGATGTCGGGCGACTGGCTGTGCACGTAGCATTCCACGGCCATGTTCTTCCAATGGAAGTTGTCCTGCTCGTAGCCGATTTCGCGCACGGCCTTGCGCGCCAGCGCTTCCATCTTGGCGTGATCGATCGATTCAGGGCCACGCACCTCGCCGGCGAGGATGACACGATTCGTGGTCACGAGCGTTTCGACGCCGGTCCGGGCCTGCGGGCCGGTCGCCAAGAACACGTCGACGATCTCATCGGAAATTCGGTCACAAATCTTGTCAGGATGCCCTTCGGACACCGACTCGCTGGTAAACAGATAGTCTCCCCTGGCCACGCTCGTCTCCCGGGTTTCGGTTGCCCTAAACGACACAGCGACCCAACTGCCGCGCATGGCATCGCAAGCACGTCAGCGGGGCCGCCTTCGCCGCAAGCTTTTTGCAAGCTTTCGGGGCATCGTCAAGACGTTTGACGCCAGCCCTTTCGAGCGCCGGAGAGCGCCCCTTTAGGCTTACTCCCCGTCGTTAACGTTCGCCAGGGCCTTCGCAAGCTCGAACACGCGTTTGCGTACGACCGGGTCCTTGATCCGATAGTAGGCTCGCACGAGCTCGAGCGTTTCGCGCCGCGCCATGGGGTCCGCATCGAACCCCCCTTGCGACACGTCGTCGAGTTCCAGATCGATTGCGGGCGACCGTTCCGGTAGGTCCTGGGACATGTCGTCGAAGAAGAACGACACGGGGACGTCGAGCACGCGGGACAGATCGAAGAGTCGGCTCGCGCCGATTCGATTGGCTCCCCTCTCGTATTTCTGCACTTGCTGGAACGTTAGTCCCAACGCATCGCCAAGCTTTTCTTGACTCAGTCCTAGCAGGGTTCGGCGTAAGCGGACTCGGCTTCCAACGTGGACATCGACCGGGTTAGGTTTGCCCGTGCGGCGGACGGATTGCCGCCCTTCCGGGTTCTTCGTCATTAGGATTTAACCCCCATTTTTTTAAAATTATCAATAGCCTCGGGGCACCCCTAGATATGCCAATGACGACGCAGGGTCAAGGTCATGTAGTTTATGATTTTCAATCGCGGCACCCTGTCACCGCAGCCGCACAACCGCTAGTCCAGCGCCAAAGAGCGCCAGGATCGTCGCGAAGATCCAGTCGCCAAATCGCTCATACGGCGTCGCATGCGCAATCGGACGCGGCAGATGAAAATCGAGCACGCCCTGGCGCGTGAGCCCGATACGTCCGATCTCGCGGCCGTACGGATCGAATACCGCGGAAATTCCGGTCGTTGCGGCGCGAACAAGCGGCAGCCCTTCCTCGACGGCGCGGACGCGCGTGATCGCGAGGTGTTGATGCGGCCCGGCGGTCACGCCGTACCATGCGTCATTCGTCAGATTGAGCATCCAGTCCGGACGGTCCGACCGGTTCACCACCGCGCCGGGAAAAATCGCCTCATAACAGATCAGCGGACTGACGGGCGGCAGCCCGTTGAGCCGCAGCGTCACGGGACCGTGCCCGGCGGAATAGTCGACGGCGCCCGGCGCCACTTTCTGAATAGGAAGATAGTCCCGGAATGGCGTGTATTCGCCAAACGGCACGAGATGCGATTTGTCATAGTGTCCGACCACATCGCCGTGAACGTCCACGGCGAAGAGGGAGTTCCATATTTTGAGCGGCGGGCCCTCGCGCCGCGGCGCGCCGGTAATCAGGAGCCCGCCCAGCGGCGTCGCGCGCGCCATCGCCGCCCGGTAGGCCGGCTCCTCATCGACAAAAAATGTCGCCGCGTTCTCGGGCCAGATGATGACCTTGACCCAGTCGGGACGGTTCGCGACGCTGAGGCGGAGATTCAGGAGGAAGTTCGCGTCACGCCTGTCCCGCCGCCACTTGTCCTGCTGCGGAATCGCCGCCTGCACGATGCGCATGCCGATATGGGTCTCGTCCGCCGCGCCGAGCGCCGGCGCGCCGGCGAGACGGACCGCGCCGGCCAGCCAAGGCAAGGCAAGGACCAGCGCCGCCGCAAAGGCGGCGCTGAGACGCGTCTTCCGGTCATCCGCCGCCAGCGCGGCCAGAAGAGCCGCCGAGAGAACCGCGGCGAAGGACACGCCGTAGATGCCGGCAAAGGCTGCGGACTGCAGCAGCGCGGAGGAGCCTGACCAGCAATACCCGACAAGGTTCCACGGAAAGCCGGTAAAGAGATGGCCGCGCAGCCACTCGAACCCCGCCCAGCCGACGGCGAGCCACAGCGCACGTTCCAGGTGGCTCCGCCCGATCGAGGCGACGAGAGCGGCGAGACCCGTATAGACGGCGAGAAAGGCCGGCAGGCCGAGCACCGCGAACGGGATGAGCCAGGCATGGCCCTCGCCGTAGACCAGCAGCGCGTTGCCAATCCAATAAAGGCTCGAGGCGAACCAGCCGAAGCCGAACCACCAGCCAGTCCAGAATGCGCCACGGCGCGTCCGCGCGCCGCCGATCATCCAGACCAGAAGCGGGAAGGTCAGGTAAAGGATCGGCAGAAAATCGACGGGCGGCAGCGCCAGGGTGGCGAAAGCGCCCGACAGGAAGGCGGCGCCGCGCCGGCGCCAACCCGAGAGCCCCGCCATCTTTTCGGCAATTCGGGCCAGCGCCCCTGCCCGCATGGCAGGCGCAAGTGCATCATTCATCGTCGATCGGCCGGTGCGGCAGGTTGCTGATTCTCAGCCGGCGAATCCGCCGCGGGTCCGCGTCGATGACCTCGAATTCCACGCCGGACGGCTCGTGGATGACGACCTCGCCACGCATCGGAACGCGGCCGGCGAGGCTGAACACGAGCCCGCCGAGCGTATCGATGTCGTCCTGCCGCTCTTCCTCGGTGCGGATCGGGCCGACCTTGGATTCGAACTCGTCGAGCATCACGCGCGCGTCGGCCACGATCGTGCCGTCCGGAGACTGCTCGATCGTCGGACGCTCCGTCTCGTCATGCTCGTCCTCGATGTCGCCGACGATCTGCTCCACCACGTCCTCGATGGTGATCAGCCCGTCGACGCCGCCATACTCATCGACGACCAGCGCCATGTGCATTCGCGAAAGCCGCATCTGCAGCAGCAGGTCGAGCACGCGCATGCTGGGTGCGACGAACAGCACGGGCCGCGCAATTTCGGACAGCGTCACCTTCCGGCCCTTATTTTCGACCGCCGCGGCGAGCACATCCTTGATGTGGACCATGCCGATGACCTCATCGAGCGAACTGCGATACACCGGCAGGCGGGAATGCGTCTCCTTCGCCATCAGGTGCAGGACCTTGTCCAGCGGCGTCATGCATTCGACGGCGACGATGTCGGCACGCGGCACCATGACATCGTTGACCGTGACGGCGCCCACCGTGAGAACGCGCTCGATCAGCTGCCGTTCCCGCGGCTCGATCGGCTCCTCGCGTTCTTCGTGTTGTTCGATCAGCTCTTCGAGCGTCTCGCGAACGCTGGGCCCGACGCTGCGGCCGTTGCGGAACCCCTTCAGCCACCGTCTTATACCGCCCGGCTTGCGCTGCTCCGTGGCGGGATCGGTGCTAGACGGGGGTTCGACTGATTCAGATTCGTCGTTCATCGTGGTTACAGTGGCCGGACGCATTACTCGGCGGCCTCGCGATAGCGGTAGGGATCGGGCAGTCCGAGGGCGGCGAGGGTTTGCACCTCGAGCGCTTCCATCCTTTCCGCCTCGGGATCGGTCTCGTGGTCGTATCCCAGCAGATGCAGGACGCCATGCACCACGAGGTGGCTGAGATGGGCGGCGACCGCCTTGTCCTGTTCCGCAGCTTCCCGCGCCACGACGCCGCTTGCAAGCACGACGTCACCCAGCATGGCCGGCACCCCTTCGCCGGGCGCCGCCGCGCCGATCGGGAAGGAGAGCACATTGGTCGGCCGGTCGAGACCGCGATGACGCTTGTTGAGCGCGCGCACGGTCTCGTCATCGGCGAGAAGAATGCTGACTTCGGCGGTGGCGCCCGCCGGGGCAAACGACCGCCAGGCCGCTTCCGCGGCGCGGCGCACAATCGCCTCGGCGTCCGGCAGCAGATCCCGCCACGCCTCCGCGGTCATCGTGATGTCAACGGTGAGCGGCGTTGTCATTTTTCGTCATTCGGCGCGCTGCTGCGCGACCGCCGCTCGTAAGCGCCCACGATACGCGCCACCAGCGGATGGCGCACCACGTCGCGTTCCGTGAAATGGATGAAGCTCACGGACTCGAGCCCGTCCAGCGTGTCCGCCGCATCGCGCAGCCCCGAGGTGATCCCCTTCGGCAGGTCCACCTGGCTGAGATCGCCCGTAACCACCATGCGGCTGTTCTCGCCGAGACGGGTCAGGAACATCTTCATCTGGATCGGCGTCGTATTCTGCGCCTCGTCGAG
>CAZPFL010000226.1:2171-7311 GCA_964585785.1 uncultured Rhodospirillaceae bacterium | reverse complement strand
CCGGCCTAACGGTCGAGGGCGTTGTTGACCCCGTTGCTAACGTTGTTCATCAGGGCGGTACTCGTATTGCTCGTGCCGATCATCGCACCGATGACCGACGGCGTTCCGCCGGACTGGGACGATTCGGTTTTGAGCTGGGAGAAGTACTGCGAGACTTGCTTGTGATAGACGCCGCCGGCGATCAGGGCGGCGACGGCGAGAAGCATAAAAAATTTCATAATGCCCTCCGTTACCACGGGACCTGGATCCCCAACCCCGGCCTCGGGCGAAAAATATATAATGATTTGTGGAACTTATGATTCTAGGTCATTTAGGTTTCCCAAAGGTTAAGCGCGCTGAATTTGGCCGCACGGTATTATGCTGCGCTGCCTGCCTGACAACGCAGCCGCTCGTGGATCATTGAGAAGGGCGGGGAGAAGGGCGGGTGGAAGGGCAGGGGCGGGCCGAGCTGCGCGACGATCACGGCGAGCGGCACCGCGTCTTCGTGGCAGCACCGACTGTACCAGCGGGAGACCCCGGTCACCTTGCGGGTAGCCACCGGCCGGCAGCCGGGCTTGAGGGGTAAGCCCGACCGCCGGCCAGCGTCACTTTAGGGCGTTTCCTTATTTCTCCGGAACGTCATTCCCGGACCAGCAGGTCCGGCGTCCCTCAGCCTTGCGCCGTGTACCGGTCTTGCACGAACGGGTTCGTCGACCCGCCGGTGGCCGCATAAGCGAGCTTCTGGTTTGCCGTTTCCTTGGTTACGCCGGCAGGAGCTTCGTTCGTGTACTTGTCTTGCACGAACGGGCTCGTCGACCCATAGACAGCCGCTTCAGCAAGCTTATGCGTGGGCGTATTCTTGATCACGCCCATGGGGGCGTAATTCGTGTACCGGTCCTGCACGAACGGACTCGTCGAGCCGTAGACGGCGTTTCCGCTGGGCGGGCTTTTCGCATAGGCGAATGCGCCGCCGCTTAATGTGAGCGCCAGTGCAGCGATCGGGAGGATCAAAAGCTTCTGTTTGTCGAACATCATTGTTCTCCTTCATAGATTTCCAAGCGTCAATTTTCGGGTCGTGACCGATGCCGAACGAGCTTAGGTAGAAGCCATCGTCATTACGTCTCCCTACGGACCTCGGTGGTCCCAACGCGGACGCTCCAATTACTGGAACAACATTGACGACGCATTCTTCGTGCCAAGACGGTAAGCCGTTGATCGGCCGGGAAATTCACGGGGTGAGGCCTCGCGCCGCCGCCGGGAGTGGTTGAAAACAACCGTTCCAAGCGAGAATGGTGGTGGTTTTATGCGGTGGCGCCGACGCGTGGTCCGGCGCCGCATTCCCCGTGCCTAAGACCCCGTCGCCCCCGGCGGCTGTTCCTTCGCGCTTGGTTCGGCGGCGGCGCGCGAGAGGCTGGCGATCAGCACGGCGAGAACGCCTGCCAGGAAGATGCCGTCGAAGGTTCCCGCGCCGCCGATCGAGACGATGGGCGCGCCCAGCCCCTGCACCTTGCCGAGATTGAGCAGGTCTGCCCCGATCAGCGTGCCGAGGCTGCCGCTGATATAGGCGAGCGGCGCGGCGCGGCGGCGGAACAGCAGCAGGGCGACGACGGCGGCCGACACCGCCGGCACGAAGACGGGCAGCGCGATGCCGAGACCGGGAACCGGGTGGGCGACCCAGTGGCAGATCGCCGTGACGCAGACGACCGCGAGCGGCGCCTGATACCAAAGCGCGTTCTTGACCAGCAGATAGAGCGAGACGGCGGCCGGAATGAGCGCGCCGCCGACATTCACCGCGATCATGGTGCCGGGCCAGGCGACCACGACCGGCACCACGTAGTGCATGCCGAAATAGCTGATCTCCCGTCCGGACAGGATCTGCTGCGCCGGCAGTTCGGCGACCGAGATATTGAAGTAGCTGCCGATCAGCGACGCGATCAGCAGGAACAGCGCGGCGCGGAAGCTGACGCCAAGCTGCCTATACGCGTAGTGCAGGACCTCGAGCTGGAGCAGGACGACCAGGACGACGATCGCTCCCACCAGGATGGAAAAGTAAGGAAGCGGGAGGGGCAGGTAATGGAGATGACTCGACGGCATGAACTCTTCAATGCGCCTTGCTGCGTCGTGCTCTCTCCATCACGCGCGTCGCGGTTGTCCCTTCTATCAGATCATTCGTCGGGCCCGAGGGTTCAAGGGGCCGGCGCGCTACCGCCACGCGCCGATCGCCGCACGCCCCGTCAGGATCATCCCTTTCGGATGTCGCCGCGGGCGACGATGACGCCGGTCGAATCCTCGAAGTAGAAGTCGAGCTTGCGGCCGTCTTCGAGCGTGAGGACGAGCGGATCGCCGACCCGGGCGAGCGCGTCGATGCCGGAGACCGTGCCCTCTATGTCCTCATGCGCGTGGGACCCGCCGCCCGGCTCGTCATGGGTCTCCCGAAAGACATGCAGGTCGTAGTCGCCGGTGCCGACCAGTTTGCCGTTGGTGTCGTGCACTTGGCCTTTCCCCACCCGCGTCTCCAGCGTTTCACGCCGTGTCGTCATTGCTGTTTCCTTTTCTCATTGCTTGCCGCCGTCCGGCCTCTTTCCGGCACGCCGCCACGGAGCGGGCGGAGCGCGCCCGACGGGCCGTCCTTTTTTCATTACAGCCTCCGCCGGATGCGGGGGAGTTGATCGAAATCACAAAACGTCGATTTTCCGCGCGTTTTCGGGGAATCGCCTGTTTATTGGTCAGGGTGACCGCGTGCGGATGCGTCCGCGAAGCGCGGCCAAGCGAAGGACATCCGCAAGATAGCCGCCAGAACAATGTCTTGCGTGGGCGTCCCGGCATCGCGGCCGGGGCGGCGCCGGCGTGGCACGGTCACTGCAACGGCGCGGGCGGTGATCATGAAAAGGGGGTGATCAACCGTCGAAAGGTGTTTGCGATGCCTCGACTCTGGTCCGTCGACACGACGCATGGTGAGGACCTTTTCTGTTTCCTCCTCTGCGTCTTTGCGCTCCTGACCATTCACTGGTCCGCGGCGCTTGCGCTTTGGGCGCTGCACTTCCTGTTCACGAAACCGAAGGAAACCGAGATCCGGATGTAGCGCGCGGCGCTTTCCGACACGCTCCCGTCGCGCATGCTTCTGCGCGACCTGAGCCGACCCGCGTCACGCCGGGTTCCTTGGGCGGGCCAGGGCCGTTTGCCAGCGACGGGCCGGCATCGTTACGCTGAACGCCGGACGGCCTCGCCGCGCGAGCGGCTTTCCAGGCCGCTCTCCGGGGAGCGACGGCGATGAAAGCGATACGGCTTTCTCTCGATATGGGCGCGGCGGCGCCGAGGATCGTTCACCGCGGGCCGGTCGATGCGGGGACGCGCCGCGTCTCAGGGATTTACCGGTGAGATGGCGCCGCAGCCGCGTATGAAGGCGCTGGTCGCCGGTGCCTCGGGAGTCGTCGGTCGCCGGCTCGCCGAATACATCCACGGCCACGATGACTGGGCGGTCGTGGCCTTGTCGCGCAACGCGCCGATCGGCGGCAACGACGTGCCGCGCATCGCCGTCGATTTGACCGACGCGGGCGACACGCGGGCCAAGCTCGCCACGCTCTCCGACGTCACCCACATCTTCTACGAGGCGCGCTTCGATCATCCCGAGGGGCAGCCTGAGCCGATCGCGGCCAACTTCGCGATGTTCCGCAACCTGATCGATACGGTCGTGCCGATTGCCGCCGGCCTTCAGCACGTGCATCTCGGCAGCGGCCACAAGAATTACGGGCTGCACAACGCGCCGGCGCCGACGCCCGCGCGCGAGGACACGACCCGCACGCTGCAGCCGAGCTTCTATTACCAGCAGGAAGACTACATCCGGGCGCTGCAGCAAGGGCAGGCCTGGTCGTGGTCGACGGCGCGTCCTACCGGTCTCTGCGACACCGCGCCCGGCATCACCCGCAGCATGATCATGCTGATCGGCGCCTATGCCGCGATCTCGAAGGAGCTCGGCCTGCCGTTGTGCTTTCCCGGGACGGCCGGCAATTACACCGCGCTCTACCAATGCACCGACGCGACGCAGCTTGCCAAGGCGACGGTCTGGATGGCCACCGAGCCGCGCTGCGCCAACCAGGATTTCAACATCACCAACGGCGACGTCTTCCGCTGGTGCAACGTCTGGCCGAAATTCGCCGATTATTTCGGCATGGCGCTCGGTCCCGTCCGCACCATCGACCTGGCCGACTGCATGGCAGACAAGGGACCGGTCTGGGACCGTGTCGTGGCGAAGCACGGCCTGCACCGCCAGCCGCTGGAGCGCGTCGCGCTGTGGTCCTACGCCCGGCACCTCTGGACGCCGCATTGGGACATCGTCTCGTCGATGACGAAGGCGCGCCTCATGGGCTTCCACGACGTCGTCGATTCGGAAGCGATGTTCTTTCGGATGTTCGACCACTTCCGGGCCGCGCGTGTGCTGCCGCCGGGCTGATTGGCGCCGTGGGCGGGTTTGGGATCAGACCAGGTCGAGCAGCGGCGTCAGCGAGATCTCCGTCACCATCGGCTTGATCGCGTCATCCACCGGGGGCAGGCCGAGGCGGTTGTGCCAGTAGACCGGCATGCCGACCCCGCTGGCGCCGGGCACGTCGGCGGCCGAGCCGGCGACGAAGAGCGTGCGGGACGGCTCGGTGCCGAGTATCTCCAGCACGCGGCGATAGGGCTCGGGCCGCGGCTTGTAGAAGCCCGCCATTTCCGACGTGACGACCGCGTCGAACCGGCCGCCCGTCGCCGCGACCGCGAAGCCGGCGAGGTGGTCGGATGAATTCGTCGCCACCGCGAGCGGGACGCGCCCCGCCAGCGCCTGCAGCACCGACGGCGCTTCCGGCCAGGGCTCGAGGTCGGGCCAGCGCGCCATGAGCGCCGCTGCGGTACCGGCCGGGATGTCGGCCCGCCGGGCGGCTTCCTCGATGATCCCTTCATAGGGGGTGTAGGTCCCCGCGCCATAGGTGAGCTCGAGATATTTGCGCCGCCAGCGCAGCCCGGCCGTGTCCGAGCCAGCGACTTCGTTCCATAGCTTCCAGGAATTCAGCAGCGCGGTCAGCAGGTCGAAGACCACCGCATCATAGCGCCGCGTCGATTGTGGCGTTGCCGTCGCTTCGGTCATGGCGCGCTCCTCCGTAGGCTCCCGTCACGCGGCGACAAA
>CAZPFL010000226.1:0-2071 GCA_964585785.1 uncultured Rhodospirillaceae bacterium | reverse complement strand
GCATGACGTAGTCATAGATGTCGCCGACGCGCGCGCCGGGGCGGCAGCGCTCGATCGTGCCGAGATAGATCTCCCGGTTGCCCTTGTACGCGCGGTCCTGCTCCGGCGTCGGCTTGCCGAATATCAGCGTGCGAGACTGATGCCCAGGATAGCCGTCCCAGAAGGCGACATAGTCGGTGCGGATCACGTCGCCTTGACGGAACACCGTGTCCCCTTCGCCGCCATAGGCGACATTGTTGGCGCTCGAATTGAGAATGCCATGCGCCCAGCCGGCGCCATGCTTGAGGCATTCGTGGATCATCAGGCCGTGCACGTCGCGCTCGCTGTGCCCGACCCGAACCTGGGGAAAGACCGTGAAGAAGACATCGTCCAGCGCGTCCGCGCCGCGCTTGATCAGCGCGATTTCCGCCGGCGTCTTGATCCAGCGGACGCGGTCCATCATCGCGACGCAGTCGATCATCTTGAGGTTGGGCAGCGCCGTCTGCACCGCCTCCCAATGCTGCGCGCTCACGTAATTCTTTTCGAAGCCGACGCGCGCGCGGTCGAGGCCGTATTCGCGGATGATCTCGCACAGCTTGGCATACGGAGATTCGACATAGCCTTCATGCAGCTCGACCCGCTCGATCCAGGAATCGCGCCGGGCGAGCTGGGCGGCGATCGAGTTGGCGACGATCACCGGTGCCCCCTCCCGCGGCCAGAACAGCAGCACGCCGCGCTCGCTGTCGGTCAGGTCCTGCAGGCGCGCCAGCGTGCCAGGATAGACGACGCCGGAAAGATAGGTGACGTTCATGCCAGACCGCAGCACGACCGCGGCCAGGTCATTTTCGTCCATGAACGCATTCAGCCGGTCGATGTTGGCCGATACGGTCTTCTTGCGCAGTTGCATGCGGGCGCTCTCCGGCTGTTGACCTGTCGTCCCCATCGCGTGTGGTTTCGATGAGCGTCGCGCGGCTTGCTGCCCGCGTCAAGGCACGCCTCCCGGTTTCGCGGCCTTGCGGTTACGGCGCTATACTGCCCGGGGCGCAATCCCCGGTGAGGCAAGAAAGGAAGAAGCGCGATGAGCGACGAGACGAAATTCGATGCGGCGACACTGCAGGCGCTCGGCGGGAAGCTGACCGAGATGCTGAAGATCCGGACGCTGCCGATCGCCATGAAGCGGTTCCGCACCGTGGCGGAGATGGAGGCGATCAAGGGCGTGCGCCGTCCCAAGCCCGGGCGGTTCCACACCACCTGCCAGCTCGTGACCCAGTCGCGCATCGCCGGGTTCACCCTCGGCATCACGAGCGCGAATGTCCGGCCGCAGTCGAATTGCGGTGGGGTCGTCGGGCTCGATCAGCCGTCCGAGGACACGCTCGACGGCACGCGCATGGCCGGTGTGTGGTTCGAGAACAAGGAGGCGGCCTGCGCGCATCAGACCCACATGGCGCGCGCGCCCTATGGCGAATACGAGGCGCTGGTCGTGTCGCCGCTGCGCTCGGCGCGGCTCGACGACCCGGACGTCGTGCTGTTCTACGGCACGCCGGGGCAGACGATCCTGTTCGTCAACGGCCTGCAGTGGAAGCGCTACAAGCGCTACGACATGACGATCACCGGCGAGAGCGCGTGCTCGGACTCCTGGGGCCGCGCGCTCAAGACCGGCGAGACCAGTATCTCGATTCCCTGCTACGCCGAGCGCCGCTACGGCGGCGTCGCCGACGACGAGATGCTGCTCGCCATGCCGCCCGCCGAATTCGCGCGCGGCATCGAGGGGCTGCAGGGGCTCGGCAAGGTCGGGCTGCGCTACCCGATCCCGCCATGGGGCGCCCAGGCTGATCCGTCGGAGGGCATGTCCGTCAGCTACGGCTGAGCGCGGGCGGGCGCGCGATGAGCGAACAACGGGTCAATACCGTCCGCCTGCAGCGGATGGTCCGCGCCTACCGGGAGTCCGGCGCGCTGATGGCGGCGGTCGAGCTCGGCCTGTTCACCAGGATCGCCCGGGGCGCCGATACCGAGGTCGCGCTGATCGAGGCGCTCCGTATCGAGCCGCTGAACGCCGAGCGCATCATCGTCGCCTGCATCGCGCTCGGCCTCG
>CAZPFL010000225.1:0-7332 GCA_964585785.1 uncultured Rhodospirillaceae bacterium | reverse complement strand
CCCGGCGTCCCGCGCCAGCTTGGAAACGTAATAGACCGGAACGCAGACGGGATCGGCGATCGGCTCGTCCTGCAGCGCCACCATGCGCGGCAGAAAATCGATCAGATCCTTCTGCGTCAGCCGCAGCTCGTGATGCTCCGCGCCGATCCGCTGCGCCACGTCCCGGGCATAGTTGAGCTCGTTTCGGTAGCTGCCGTAGTCGCTGTCGTAGCCGATCGAGAAGGTCTTTACCGCCGCGGCGGCGTCCTCGGCGAACAGCGCCGCGTTCGTGCTCGAGTCGATTCCACCGGACAGGAACACGCCGACCGGCACGTCGCCGACCTTGTGCAACCGGACGGCGGTGCGCAGCTCATCGATCAGCTCGGCGGCGATCGCATCGTCGCTGGCGCCGTCGGACCGGAGCGGCACATCGAGCGCGTCCCAATAGCGTCGCTCCTCGATCCGGCCATCCTCGCCCACGAGGAGCCACGTTGCGCCCGGCAACTTACGGATGCCCTTGAAAAGCGTGTCCGGGCCCGGCGTCGTAAGAAAGGACAGGTAGTGGAACAGCGAGTCTTCATCGATTTGCCGAGGCTGCTCCGGATCGCGCAGCAGCGCCTTGATCTCGGACGCAAAGACGAGGCGGCCATGATGGAGGCTGTAATAGAGCGGCTTGATGCCGATCCGGTCGCGCACTAACCAGAGCTTGCGCGACCGGGCGTCCCAAAGCGCGAAGGCGAACATGCCCCGGAAGCGACGAAGGCAATCGACGCCCCATTCGAGATAGGCCCGCAGCAGCACCTCGGTGTCCGAATGGTCGGTCCGGAACCGGTGCCGCCCGGTCGCTTCGAGTTCACGGCGGATTTCCGCGTGATTGTAGATCTCGCCGTTGTAGGTGACCCAGACCGCGCCGTCGGCCTCCATCGGCTGGGCCGCGGCATCGCTCAGATCGACGATGGAAAGCCGCCGGTGACCAAAGCCGACACGGCCGTCCGGCGAGACCCAGGTGCCGGCGCCGTCCGGGCCACGATGCGCGATGGCATCGCGCATCGCGTCGATGTAGCCGGCCCCGATCGGGGGCGTATTGCTGCCGAGCGCCAGCGCGCCCACGATCCCGCACATGCCGCCGGCTCACGCCCCCGTTTCTTGGGAATGGCAGGAGATCTGCGCATCCACTGAAATCGCGATCTCCGTCGCCTGGACCTGCTGCCAGAGAGGAATCGGCCAGTCGCCGCCCTGCCGGACGGCGTGGGCGAAGGCCAGCAGCTCGGCACGGTGCCCCTTGTCGGCATGCTTGAGTTGGATGCCGCGATGCCGGGCACCGGCCACGGCGAAACGGCAGTAGTCGTCGATGGTCAGCACCTTGCCGTCGGCGTAGATCTCGACGCGCTCCTTCGGATGCTCGCGCGCGCCGAGCGCCGTGTAGGCGAGCGTCGCGACAGAGCCGTCGGCGAATGTCAACGTCGCCGCGAAGTTATCGTCCGCCGCATAATGCGTGCTGGCCGGCCGGATCGCCTGCGCAGTAATCTTTTCGACACGGCTGCCGGTGAGGAACGTGAAAAAGTCATAAAAATGGCACGCTTCGCCGCGATTGCGCCCGCCGCCCTCGGGTCCGTGCACCCAGTTGTCGCGCGGGATGTAACCGGCGTTGACGCGATAATCGATCATCATCGGGTTGCTGCGCCCGGCCAGCACCCCCGCCGCAGCCTCGGCAAAGGGCGAGAATCGCCGGTTGAAGCCGGTCATCAACAAGGGCGCATCCGGCCCGCGCCCGGCATAGAAGGCGGCGATGACGTCGAGCTCCGCCTGTGTCAGGCAGAGCGGCTTCTCGACCATCACATGCTTACCGGCTTCGAGCGCGCGCAGCACCATCGGCCCGTGCAGGTCGTGACGGGTCGCGATCATCACGGCATCGACCTCCGCGTCGGCCAGCGCTTCGCCGAGATCGGTTGCGGCGTAGGCGGCGGCGAGCTGTCGCGCGCTGGATGTCGCGCTGTGGCCCTGCCGGGCGATTACGGCGTGGATCGTGAAGATATCCGGCGCACCCTGGAGAATTGGCACATAGGTGCTCATGGCGAAGCCGCCCGGCCCGACCAATGCGACCTTGAGCGCGCCCTGCCGCCCGGCGCGCGCCGCCGGATTGGCCACGCGACGCTCGGGAGCGACGGCTCCGGCGGGATAGGACAGTAAAACGGCAAGCGGCCGCTCGTCCTCATCGCCGAGCGCCGCATACGCCTGCTGCACTTCACCCAACGGGTAAATTTGCTCGATCAAGCCGTCGAGATGGAGCCGGCCGCCGGCGAGCAGCCGGAGATACGCGTCCATATTGCGGTTCTCGGTCCAGCGCACATAGGCGAGCGGATAATCGAGCCCCGCTTCCTCATAGCGCCGGTCGTAGCGGCCCGGGCCATAGGAGGTCGAGATCAATAGGTCGAGCTCCTTCGCGTAAATGTCGGCCCGATCCAGCGCCAGCCCGATATCCCCGACCACGACCACGCGCGCCTTGCGGCGGCACATGCGGAAAGCCTGCGACACCGGCTCGCTGGACGGGGTCGAGGCGGTGAGAATGACGCCGTCCGCGCCGACGCCACCGGTAAGGCGCTGCGCCTGCTCGACCGCATCGCCGTCATCGGAGTGAATGCCGACGGCGAGTCCGGCGGCGCGCGCTTTGTCGATGCGACGGCGATCGAGATCGATCCCGATGACCTGGCAGCCGTTCGCCTGGAGAATTTGCTGGGTGAGCTGGCCCAGCAACCCCAGACCGATGACCACGAACGTCTCGCCGAGCGTCGGCTGGGCGCGCCGCACGCCCTGCAGCGCAATTGCGCCAAGCGTCACTGTCGCGGCCGCCTCGCCGGCAAGGCCCTCCGGCACCGGCACGACAAGGTTGCGCGGCACGCGGATGATCTCGGCATGGTGCGCGCATTGCGCGCCGGCGCACGCCACGACGTCTCCGGGCGCAATGTCCTCGATGCCCTCCCCCACCTCGATCACGGTGCCGCTGGCGGAGTACCCGGTCGGGCGCAACGCCGACAGGCGCGCCTCGACAAGTGCGCGGGCGCGGGTGACGCCCTCCGTCGCAACCACTTCCATCAAGCGCTTGACCTGGGCCGGCCGCCGCAGCGCGCGTTTCCATAGGGGCAGGTTGCTCTCGCGTACGCCGCTCATCTCCGTGCCGACGGAAATGCAGGAATGCCCGACCCGGACGAGAACCGTGCCCGGCTCCACCAGCGGCGCCGGCACATCCTCGAGCCGCACGCCGCCCTGCCCCAGGAGAACCTGCTTCATGCCGCGGCCTCCTTCGGGCAGCCCGCATTGCCCGCCGCCGCCTCACACAATACGCGCTGAAACCGGCGACGGACCTGCTCGGCATCGTGCTCCGCCGCAGCGACCGCCCGCGCTGTTTGAGACAACCGCGCCCGCAGGCCCGTGTCGCCCAAGATCCGCCGGATACCTTCCTGCAGCGTCGTCGGATCGCGTTGCGAAACCACGTGCCCCCACGCGCGATCGCGCGCATACCCGACCTGCGCGACATCGGTCGGGCCATAGACAAGGACAGGCGTGCCGGATACGAGATAGGCTGGCACTTTGGTCGGCATCGAGTATCGGATCATGCGGATGCTGTCCGCGTCGAAGTTCGCCGGCAAAAGCAAGGCGTCGGCAGCGGCGAGCCGCGCGAAGAATGCCGTATCGTCGGTGATGGGCGGCTCGATCGTCACGGTAGGGTCGATCTCGATCCGGTCGCGATACGGTTGCACCAGAAAGCCAGGGCTCGCAATCGACAGGTGAACCGGCAGTCCGGCTCGGTTCAAGTTCCGCACGGCCACGGCGCAGTCGATCAAGGATTGCAGCTGCGCATTCGCGAATACCGAGCCGACATACAGCAGCCGGGCCGGACGGCCGGTCGTCAGATCGGTCTTTGCTGTGACGGCCCAACGCGCCACGTCGAGCGTATTTTGAAAGGGAATGAACGGCCGGCCGTAGCGCTCGCCAAACGCCGCACACATGGCGGTGCCGATCCCGAGCCGCACCGTGGCCACCGCGAAAAAATGGTTCAGCCAGCGCCGCATGCGCCATCGTTCCCAGGGGCCGATCAATCCATCGCGATAGGCTGCCGAAGGCCAGTCATCCATGATATGCGGGACCAGCGGCAGCGCGAATCGATGCCTGATGCGTTCGACCAGACACATCATGCCGTTTGACCCGAGCAGGGTGAACAGGATCTCCGGACGAAACCGCGCAATCCACGTCTCGAGCGCCGGGGTGAGCCGTGCGGAGAGCGGCGGCGAGCTACCCAACGCCGCACGCTGGACGAAACGCAGCAAGCCGCCGCCGGATTTACCGTGACCTTCATCGCCGGCCGCCGGTCCCGCCGGTTCCGCGGCCCCGACGCCAAGGGACGCATTCCCTCGTACGATTCGCCGCGCCAGTTGCAATGGGCCGGCGATATCCAGCTCCGCCGGGCCCAACCGGTAGTATTGGGTGCATACGTCATCGCTGGTCGGGACCGAATCGCTGTGGACGCAGGCGAGGCGATCCTTCGGCCAACCATGGAACAGGTTGGTAAAGGTGATACCGCCGCCCATCACGTGATTGAAGGCGTGCGGTGTGACGAAGAGGAGGCGGGGATATTGGGTCATCAGGCCGCGCTGGCGCTCAGCGAATTATAAAGGTCTTCGAAGCGCGCGGCCTGCACCTCGGCGCTGAACTCCCGCCGCGCCATATCGAGCGCGCGGACGCCGAGCGCCTGACGCAGGTCGCCGTCGTCCAGGAGGCGCGCGATCGCCGCCGCCAACGCGCCGGTGTCGCCGGCCGGCACGAGCAGTCCCGTCTCCCCGTCGCGCACGGCATCGCCGATTCCGCCGGCATCGAACGCGGCGACGGGGCGGCCGCAGGCAAACGCCTCGATCACGCTGTTGGGCAAATTCTCGACCGCCGAGGGAACGACGACGAAATCGGCAGCCGCATTGGCGGCGGCCAACAGACGATCGTCCTGCAGATAGCCGAGCGGCATGACCGTCTGCGGCACGCGGCCGACCCAGCGCTCCGATCCCACTCCCGCGACCAGCAGCAACGCATCCGGCCGCGGTCCCATCCGATGAAGCGCCTGTTCCAAGAGGTAGGTGCCTTTCCGCGGGTTGTCCCCGGCCACATGCGCGGCAAACAGAATTGCCTTGCGATCCGCGGGAACCCCGAGGACAGCCCGGGCGGCAGCCTGCTCGACGGGCTTGAAGACGGTCTGATCGAGACCGTTCGGGATTCGGTGCACCGCGGCCCCCGCGAAAACCGGCGCCGCCCGCGCGATGCCCTCGATCCAGCTTGACGGCGCCACGACAGTCAATTGTGCGCCCCCGTACAGCCGCTTCTTCTGGCGCCATAGGAACGCGGTGGCATCGCGCCCGATCGCCGGATGGGTGCCGAGGTCCGGACAACGCCCACAGCCGGTTCGCCACCGCTCGCACCCGCCCGAATAAGCGCAGTGTCCAGTGACGGGCCACATGTCGGACAGCCGCCAGACGATCGGCGCCCGGCGCGCAAGATCGGGAAGGAGCCGGTGCGAGAAATAGCCGCCATGGGTATTGTAAAGCTGGATAATGCCCGGCGCTTTGAGCCATTCGTGACGCAACACGCGCCCGCTCGAAGGCAGCCATTGATATTGCAGCCCGAGGCGCATGGTCACCGCATCTGCAATCCGATCGAGACGCCGCAACAGCGGCCCGCCCGACATTGTGTCCACGTCGGGATCGTCCGTCACCTTGACGCCGACCAGCATGCGCGAGCGATGGCCACGTTGCCGCAGCCCGTCATGGATGCGATAGGCGGACCGCGCCGACCCGCCCTCACGGTCCGCGGTCGAGATATGTACGACCGAGAGCGTCATGCGTGCGCCGAAACCTGTTGTTCTTCCTCGATTGGCTCGGCCCCTGCGCCTTCGATGAAATCTCGGTACCACAACTGGAACATCAGCGCGCCCCAAACGCGCGGTGTATGGTCCGCCGCGCCGTCGAGATGCGGCCGGACGTAGCGATCGTAAAAGGACGGCGCATACAGGCCCTGACTGCGCAACCGTTCCGGCGCGAGCAAGCGCTCGACCGCCGGCCGCAGCCGGTCGCGCATCCACATGCCGAGCGGAATGACGAAACCGCGCTTCGGTGCGTTCACGAGCTCCGGCGGCAGCAGCGGCGCCACGGCTTGGCGCAATAGCCCTTTGAGATCGCGGGGACGGGTTCGGAACTGCGCCGGAATCGTCCGCACGAGGTCGACAAGCCCGTTGTCGAGGAACGGCGTCCGCGCCTCGACCGAATGGGCCATCGAGAAGCGGTCGGTCATCAACAGAAACTCGTCGGATAGCTGCGTAGCGATGTCGAGCTTGGCCACCGCGTCGCGCGGCCCCGCCCCTGCGCCGTCCCGAAATCGGGCGTAGAGCATGTCCGATGTGTCGCGGCACCCTTCGCCGCCATCGGCCAGCACGGCACGCTTCGCCGCGTCGGGAAAATAGTAGAATCGTTCGAAGAAGGTCCGGCGAAAACGTTCGGCCCCAATCCGCGACGCCGACGCGAAGAACTGGCGCGTCAAGGCGCCGCCTTCCATCGGCCGCCACTTTCCATAGTTGCCGAACATCTCGTCGCCGCCGGTGCCGCTGAGGCCGACCTTCACCGCCCGCCCCATGCCCTCGAACACGAACCAGGACGGCAGCCCGCCGGCGTAGGGTTCGTCCAGCGCATGCACCATTGCCGGCAGCGTTGTGATCATCGCTTCGGGCTGGAGCACAGTCTCGTGATGCGGCAGGCCCCATTTCTCCGCCACCTTGCGGGCGAGCGGAAGCTCGTTCCAATCCGCCTCGTCAGGGCCTTCGAAGCCGAGGGAATAGGCGCTGACGTCCATGCCCGCCTGCGCGGCAATCGCCGCAATCGCAGAAGAATCCAGGCCGCCCGAGAGCGAGAGCGCGACCGGCACGTCGGAGCGGCTCCAGGCGATTACGGCCTGGCGCAGCGCATCGCGGATACGCTCGGGCCACTCCTCCTCCGCGATGCGCTCGTCGGGCTCGTAACCGAGCTGCCACCAGCGAGCGGTCTCAAACCGCCCGTCGTCCAAAGCGTATTCAAGCCAATGACCGGGCGCGAGCCGCCGAACATGCGACAGAATGGATTGCTCCCCCGGCACGTAAAGGAGGCTCATGAAGTCGAATAGTGCCTGACGGTTCAGGTCGCGCGAAATGAAGGGCAGCGTCACAAGGCTCTTCAATTCCGAGGCAAAGGCGAAGCGCCCGGCCACATTCGCGTAATAGAACGGCTTGATACCGAAACGATCCCGCGCGGCCAGGATCGTGCGCCGCGTCGAATCGTACAGCGC
>CAZPFL010000224.1:0-7369 GCA_964585785.1 uncultured Rhodospirillaceae bacterium | reverse complement strand
GTGTAGCCGTGGTGGCCGTCGCGCAGCGCCTTGATCGCGGCTTCGACGATATGCGGCGGCGTCTTGAAGTCCGGCTGGCCGATGCCGAGGTTGATGATCGACTTGCCCTTGGCCTCCAGCGCGGCGGCCCGCGCCAGCACCTCGAACGCGGTTTCGGTGCCGAGGCGTTTCAGATTCGAGGCGAGCTGCAGCACGGCCGGATCCCCCAACGGTTGGCGTTCTTTTCGTTGGCTGCCTATGGTGCACGGCGGCGCATTTAGATCAAGCGGCTGCTGCGGTGGGCAGGGGGTGGCAGAAGGCCGCGCGGGCAGTGCCGCCTCGGGTTCGGCGCGCCATCTTCGGGAAACCGGCGCGAGGTTCGGCGCGCCGGCCCCTCCGCGCTTGACGGGTCGGGCAGGCGGGACTAAATCAGGCCGTCCAACCCATTATGGTGGCATTAGCTCAGTTGGTTAGAGCACCAGATTGTGGATCTGGGGGTCACCGGTTCAATTCCGGTATGCCACCCCATTCTTTCAAGAGCTTAGCGGAACCGGCGCCGGGCTCTTTTGTTTTCTGGGGCAGAACGCGGGCAGGGGAGCCGCCGAGCTCGGGACGGCCGCGCCCGCCGCCGCATTTTCCGCGCCATCGCCATCGGCGCAGCCGTCGGACCCTGTCTCAGCCGTTGCTTTTCGCTTCGGGTTCATAGGCCGTTGGAGCCGATAGTTCGCTGAACCTGAACAGATGGAAGGCCCGGGAACCGTCATAATCGAGCACGCGGAGATCGTCGCTTTCTCGGAGATCGTGTTCGACGACCGTGAAGTGCTTGCCATAACGTTCTTTCGCCAATGCCAGCGGGAGCTCGTAGGCAACAAACTTATCGATCCCCTTGCCCTGCAATTTTTCCAGGAGTCCAGGCGCGGTCGGTGACGGATAGGACGTTAGAATGACGATGGGGCCACTACCCGTCATCAACATGATTGCTTTCATCGGGGACTCCTCTTGCGCTTTTGCAGCCAAACGCGCCAATTGGGGGCAGCGCTTCATTGACCGGGCTCAATTCATCCGCGGGATTCTCGAGCGGTGTACGCCCCTCTCAGACCGTCAGATCGTGGGCGTGGACATGCCGCGCGCCATGGGTTTCGAGGATCGTCGTGGCCTTGCTCTCTTGCTCTCGATCGCGGACGTTCACCCAGAGCAGAAGGCCGCCCCGAGCAAGCTGCTCCTGCAGGCGTTCGGCATGGTGGCGGTGGATCAGCCGTCCAAGAAAGGCGCCCAATGCGGCGCCGCTTCCGGCTGCGACCAGGACCGGCAGGGTGATGGGGCCCGACCCAAGCCCGACGCCGACCGCGGCAAAAAGGGCGAAGGCCGGGGCCAAGCCGAACTCCGCCTCGAGCCGCGATGCCCGCGCGAAGAAGGTCTCGCGCGGCGCCTTGGGCTCATCCTCCATTTCCTCGATCCGGCGATAGCGCTGTCCGAGCGCCGTTTCCACCGTGTGCTCGCTCGCGAGAAGGCTGAAGCTGGCCCGATCAAAGCCGTTGATCTCCAGATCGAAGACAGCCTCCTCCAGCGCCTCTGCGGAATCGAAGACGGCGACGACTTCCCGGATCGCTTGATGAGACATGGTAACGCTCCTCTTTGATATTTATCGCGGATTTCCCGCCCGCGCGGTTTGATCCCGATCAATAATGCGCGTGCCGGCGCGCTGTGAGACCCGGCGGCGCGGCGAAACCGCGCACGCCGCGCCACAGACGCGTTCGAGGCCGGCTGTTTCGGACTCAGCTCAGGAAGTGCGGCGCGATGCCGATCAGTCCCGCCACGATGAGATAGATGGCGACGATGTAGTTCAAAATGCGTGGGAAAATGAGGATTAATATGCCAGCCACCAGTGCGCCAATTGGCTGCACGACCAAAAATCCGGCCATCCTATGTACCTCCTAGCTATCAGGGTCGCGCACGCCGCCGCATTTTCCGTTGGCCGTTCGGACGGAAGGACAGGTAAAGAAATCCGTGACCGGGCCAGCGGCTCGAGGGAATAGCGGCGTGGAGCGCCAAAGATAGAGCATGAGCGAGGCTGCAGACCACAAGCTGGGATTCTGGGCCGTTGTCGCCATCGGCATCGGCGGGATGGTCGGCGGCGGCATCTTCGCGGTGCTGGGGCTGGCGGTGCACTTCGCGCACGGCGGCACGCCGGTGGCCTTCGCGCTGGCCGGCGGCGTGGCGCTGCTCACGGCCTATTCCTACGCCAAGCTCTCCGTCGCCTATCCGAGCCGCGGCGGCACCGTGACCTTCCTCGACCGGGTGTTCGGCGCCGGCCTGTTGACCGGCAGCCTGAATGTCCTTCTGTGGCTGAGCTACGTCGTCATGCTGTCGCTCTATGCCTATGCGTTCGGAAGCTATGGCGCGACCTTCCTGCCGGACGCGTGGCAGGGCGTCGCCAAGCATGTCCTGATCAGCCTCGGCGTGATCTCGATCGTCGGCTTGAACGTGTTGAGCGCCGATATCATCGGCAAGGCCGAGGATTGGATCGTCGGGCTGAAGCTGGCGATCCTCGCCCTGTTCGTCGTGACGGGCTTCGCCGGCATCAGCACCGCGCGCATCGAGCCGGCGTCCTGGTCGCCGGCGCTGCCGCTGGTCGGCGGCGGGATGATCATCTTTCTGGCCTATGAGGGCTTCGAGCTGATCGCCAACACGGCGCAGGACGTGCGCGACCCGGCCCGGACGCTGCCGCGCGCCTATTACGTGGCGGTCGGGTCCGTGATCCTGCTCTACGTGCTGGTGGCGCTGGTGACGGTCGGCAATCTCTCGGTCGATCGCATCGTCGCGGCCAAGGATTTCGCGCTCGCGGAGGCGGCGAAGCCGTTTCTCGGAGAGGCCGGCTTCAAGCTGATCGCCCTGGCCGCCATGCTGTCGACCGCGTCGGCGATCAACGCCACGCTCTATGGCGCGGCGCGCCTGAGCTACACCATCGCGCGCGACGGCGAGCTGCCGGAGATTCTGGAGCGGAACGTCTGGGGCAGGCCGATCGAGGGCCTGCTGATCACCGGCGGACTGACGCTTTTCGTCGCCAACACCTTCGATCTCACCAGTATCTCGACCATCGGCAGCACGGGTTTTCTTCTGATCTTCGCCGCGGTGAACACGGCGAACGCGCTGAAGGCCGCGCAGACGAACAGCACCGCATGGGTCTCGGCCGCCGGGGCGGTCACCTGCCTCCTCGCGCTTTGCGCGCTGGTCTGGCAGACGGCGGCCACGGCCCCGGCCAAGCTCTTGATCCTGGCGGCGATTCTGCTGCTCGCCGCCGGCATTGAAGGGGGCTATCAACTGGTGCGGAAGAAGCGGCGCGCCCTTCGCTAGACGGCTCCTTCCCGTCGGCAAGGCCCCTGCGGGCACGGTCGCGGTCCCGGCTTTGCGCTGCTCGGCGTTTAGGACAATACTGCACCCCGAACGCGCCTTTTCCCGGCGCCGCCGCGCCCGGCGCGCGGTCGAGACGTATCGTCCCGAGCGTATGATGAATTTGAGCGAGCGTCGCGCCACAGACGACGCATGAGGTCCAGGATGACGGCAACTATCAGTAAGGTCGAGGTCTTCGGCATCGGCATGCCTTTGGCGGGAAACTTCACCAGCGGCGGCGTTTCCAAGAACATCACCAAATGCGTCGTCGTGCGCGTCACCGACACGGACGGCGCGGTCGGCATCGGCAGCATCGACCCGTCCACCAGGGCCAAGTCGCCGAATACCGCGCCGGAGCTGGCCGCCGCGATACGGGACCGTCTCGGCCCGGCGCTGATTGGCAAAGACCCGGTCAACATCAACCGGATCTTCGAGCTCGCGTCCAAGCTGACGCCGACGCAGCCCGGCGCCGCGGCGGGTATGGAGCTCGCCTGTGTCGAGCTTATCTGCCGTCGGATGGGCATCGCGCTCCACGACTATGTGGGCGGCGCCGTCCTCGACCGGGTGCTGTTCAACGGCTGGGTCGGCGAGCTGCCGGCCGACGAGGCGGCGGCGGAAGCGAAGCGCTGGCGGGAGGCTGGCTTCAAATCGCTGAAGATCAAGGTCGGCAACGACGTCGCCAAGGACAGCGCGCGCGTGCTGGCGGTGCGGGACGCCGTGGGCAAGGATATGCAGCTGCGCATGGACGCCAACCAGCAATGCAATGTGGAGCAGGCGCTGGCGCTGTGCCGCGCCGTCAAATCCTGCGACATGCAGCTGTTCGAGCAGCCGACGCCGAAAGACGACCTCGAAGGCCTGGCGCGGGTCCGGCGGGAAGGCGGGATCCCCATCATGGCGGATGAGTCGATCAGCGATCACCAGAGCCTGATCCGCGTGATCAAGGCGGATTGCGCCGACTTCGTGAAGTTCGGCATCAAGCAGGCGGGTGGCCTGCTGCCGGCGGCGCGCATGCTGGCGACCGCGGAGGCGGCCGGTCTCCCGGTCGTTCTGGGGCACGGCTTCGGGCTCGACCTCAGCACGATGGCCGAGATCATGCTCGGCGCGACGTCACGCAATATCGTGCCCGGGCTGGAATGCGTGGGGCCGCTCAAGGTGGTCGATACCGTGGCCAAGACCCGGCTCGACATCAGCCGGGGAAGCATCCCGCTGCCGTCCGGACCGGGCCTCGGGATCGATCTCGACGAGGCGAAGCTGGCGCAGTACGGCATCGACTGAGCGAAAGCGGGCGGCGGCCGGGCCGATCCTTCACCAGTTTTCCCGCGGGGCAAAGCTGTCGGGATCGGCCATGTTCCACCATCTGCGGTACCCCGTCTCGTCGGGCGCATCGAGTAAGATGCCGGCCGGCAGGAAGTCATAGATCGCATCGGCGGAGAGAACGCTGTTCTCGCTCACGCGCACCCGAAGGTGATGCGGCCTGAGCTGCGACGGATCGTCGAGGCCTGCGACCCCGACATACTGCAGCAGCGCGCTGACCGTGTTCTTGTGGAACTGATGGACGCGGGGCGCCTTGTTGGCGACGACGAGGCCGCTCTGGCGCCAGAGATCCTGCGTCGCCACGCCGGTCGGACAGCGGTCGGTATGGCATTTGCGGGTCTGCACACAGCCGATCGCGAACATGAAGGCGCGCGCCGCGTTGCACCAGTCCGCGCCGAGCGCGAGGTTGGCGGCCATCGTGTGGCCGTCGAAGATCTTGCCGGCGACGCCGATCTTGATCTTGTCCCGGAGGTTCGTGCCGGTCAGCGCGTTGACGACGAAGATCAGCGCTTCGCGCAGGGGAGTCCCGGCAAAGTCGGACAGCTCGGCCGGGGCGGCGCCGGTACCCCCCTCGGCGCCGTCGACGACGATGAAATCGGGCAGGATGCCGGTCTTCAGCATCGCCTTGGTGAGCGCCAGGAACTCCCAGCGGTGGCCGATGCAGAGCTTGAAGCCGGTCGGCTTGCCGCCGCTCATCGAGCGCAGCGCGGCAATCCACTCCAGCATCTCGACCGGTGTGTTGAAGGCGGTGTGGTTGGGCGGCGAGTGCACGTCGGTCCATGGCGGGACGCCGCGCGTCTCGGCGATCTCCGGCGTCACCTTCGGGCCCGGCAGCAGGCCGCCATGGCCGGGTTTCGCCCCCTGGCTCAGCTTGACCTCGATCATCTTGATCTGGTCGTGCGCGGCCCGCGCCGTGAACTTTTCCGGATCGAACCGGCCGTCGGCGGTGCGGCAGCCGAAATAGCCGGTGCCGATTTCCCAGACGATGTCGCCGCCATGAATGAGGTGATACTTGGAGAGCCCGCCTTCGCCGGTGTCGTGATAGAAGTTGCCCATCTTGGCCCCGAGATTGAGCGCCTCCAGGGCCCGCGCGCTCAATGACCCGAAGCTCATCGCGGAAATGTTCAGCACCGACGCGCTGTAGGGTTTCGCGCAGGCATCGCCGCCGATCAGGACGCGGTAGTCCTGGCCTTCGTGGGATTTGCCCTGGATCGCGTGATTGATCCACTCGTGACTCGGCGAGTAGAGGTCGAGCTTGGTGCCGAAGGGCTGGACGCTCTCGATATTCTTCGACCGCTTGTAGATCAGCGCCCGCTGGTCATGGGTATAAGGTCTGCCCTGTTGATCGCTGTCGAGGAGATACTCGCGGAAATAGGGCCGCAGCCATTCGAAGAACCAGCGGAAATGCGCGCTGACGGGATACAGCCGCATCAGCGAATGTTCCTGCTGGGCCAGGTCCCAGAGACCGAGGACAAAAAGCGGCCCGAAAAGTATGAGCGGCCAATGGAAGTGGGGGGTGATGGTGAGGCCCAGGACGAAGAAGACGACCGTCAGCAGGGCGATGATGATGAAGGGTACGAGGCGCATGGCTCATTCTGGATTGCGCGCCAAAGGGCCGCAAGCGGCGTCGCCCGCAGCGCCGCGCGCCTCACATGGCGACGTTGAAGCTGATGCTGATGCGCTCGTCGGCGTTCGGGCTGGGGCGGACGCTGTGTTTCAGCCAGCTCGGAAACAGCACCATCCTGCCTTCACGCACGCCCAATTCCGCGACCGTCTGGTTCAGCTCGTCCAGGCCGGTGAGCGGTGGCGACAGCATCAGATCGTAACGCATGGAATGGAACATCAGGCCGGAACAGCCCTCCGGCGCTTTGACGTAGTAGCTGCCGCTGATGATGTTGTTGGCGTGGTTGTGGATTTCCTGCCCGTCCTTCGGCCCGTAAATATTGAACCAGCAATCCGATACCCGAAGCGGGAAGTTGCGATGGTCGATGTGCAGGATGTCGGCGAAACGGCCCGACTCGCGCAGGATGATCTGGTGTAGTTCGGCAAACTCATCCATCTGGTGCAGCTGGTCGGCGCTATTCAGCGTCGTATAGACGGTCGATGCCCAGCTTTTGGGCCGGCCGTTCGGCGTGACGGCGCGCACGCGCTCGATCCCTCGCAAAAGCTTTGCGTTAAGCGCTCGCGCCTGGTCCGCATCCAGATCGGTAATCTGAACGCTGGATGGGAACAGCATCTGCAGATTGCGTTCCATCCCGAATGCTCCCTGTCTGTCCCGAGCCGTTGACCGGCAAGGGCCGCTCCGCTTGGCTCTGTTTGTGAAGAAAGGCTACGGGATAAGAGTCGCCGCTTCAACCGTCCGTGCCCGGAAGGCCGCGTTTCGCTTCCCGCGCCATTTCCTATAAAGTCCTCTTGCGACAACGGCGTCCGCCTCCCGGCACGCGCTTTGGCGTTTCTGAAATCCCGCGAGGGGCCTGGCTGCGGCCGGCGCGCCCTTTCGCAATGACAAACTCTCTCAGCGGAGGAAGCTTTCCGATGGCGATCATCGATTCCCAGGTCCACGCCTACGAGGCCAACACCCCGAAGCGCCCCTGGCACACCGTGCCGAACTGGCCCGCCCATGTGACGGGTGACGAGATGGTGGCGGCGATGGACAAGGTCGGCGTCGACGGCGCGATCTTCATCT
>CAZPFL010000223.1:0-7447 GCA_964585785.1 uncultured Rhodospirillaceae bacterium | reverse complement strand
CGAGGACGATGGCAACCCAGTAATGCGGCACGCTGACTCCGGTCACCGCGAAGGACGTCACCGTCTTGTCGATCCAGGTCCCTTGCCGATAGGCGGCGACCCCTCCCGCGGTCACCGCGATGACAAGGCTCAACACGGCGGCGAAGACGGCGAGGCGCAGCGTGTTGTGCAGCGCCGGCACCAACTCGGCCATGACGGGCCGGTGGGACTGGAGCGACTCGCCGAAGTCCCCCCGCACCGCCCGCGACAGCCAGATCAGATACTGCACCGGAATCGGCTTGTCGAAGCCGTAGGCTTCCCGGATGCGCTGGACGTCGGCGGCCGACGCCTCGTCGGGCATGACCGCCTGGATCGGGTCGCTCGGCCCGATATAGATGAGGGAAAAGCATATGACCGTGACGCCGAGCCCGATCGGAATCGCATAGAAGACACGCCGCAGGATGTAGCTAAGCATGGGCGGTTCCCGGGGCGGTTTCCGGCGCGCGCGAACCGAGAGCTCGCATGGATACGGACTGCTTCACCAATGACCCCCTCACACGAAGATAAAGTGACGCCGGGTGATCCCAGCGGCTGACGGTCTGCGCTCGAATTTTCTTATATTGGCCGAGTTGGACGAGGAAACGCCCGGCCCTGGTTGGATATCGCAATAAGTGCACAAGCTGTGCCATGCACGCGAGCACCGCCATTTCCCCCAATATTCAACATGTTAAAAGGAGCCGCCCGAGACGCCCGCCGCACGCGCTGCGCAGGATTGCGGCACGTGCCGCCAATACCGCATGCAGCTGGTCAAGAATCCGGCAGCGCGCCGCCGCTACGCGAGCACCGTCCCGCGCCGCCGCAGCAACCGCCCCGGCAGCGCGCCCGTATGCTCGCCCCCGTCGATCACCACCGCGCCGTTGACGATCACCGTCTCAATGCCGGCCGGGTACTGGTGCGGGTCGTCGAAGGTGGCGCGGTCGATGATGGTCTCCGGGTCGAACAGCACGACGTCCGCCGCCTGCCCTTCGCACAGCAGACCGCGGTCCGTCATGCCGAGCGCGGCGGCCGCGCCGCCGGTCATCTTGGCCACCGCCTGCGGCAGGCTGAGCAGCCCCTCGTCGCGCGCGTAACGGCCGATCAGGCGGGGAAAGGTGCCGTAGAGCCGCGGATGCGGCTTGCCCTGCCCGGTCACGCCATAGGGTGCGACGCAGGGCCCGTCGGAGCCGACCAGCGCGGTCGGCTCGGCGGCGATGCGGCGCACGTCCTCCTCGGACATCGAGCGGATGAGGATGCGCGTCGCGCCCTTGTCGGCGATGATGATGTCGCAGACCGCGTCGAGCGGGTCGCAGCGGCGTTGGCGCGCGATATCCTCGATCGTCTGGCCCGGCTCGGCCGCGCCCTGCGGCGAGATGGCGATGCGGATGTCGGCCCAGGATTCGATCTGGCCAAAATTGTTGAAGCCGACCTCGGCGAGCTTCTGGCGAATGCGCGCGCGGGTATAGGGATCGGCGAGCCGCGCCAGCATCGCCGCCATGCCGCCCTCCTGCAGCCAGGTCGGCAGCAGGAAACGCAGCGGATTGGTCGCCCAGTCGTAGGGATACTGGTCGCCATGCACGTCGACGCCGCGGGCGCGGGCGTCCGCGATCGCCTGCAGGAGCCGGTCCGCCTGCCCCCAGCTATCGGTGCCGGACAGCTTCATATGCGCGACCTGGACATGCACGCCGCAATGCTCGCCGATGTCGATCGCCTCGGCGACCGCCTCGTGCACCGCATGCGATTCATCGCGGATATGCGAGGAGTAGCGCCCGCCATGCGCCTTCAACACCTGGCCCAGCGCGCGCAGCTCGTCGCGCGCACTGAAGCAGCCGGGCGCGGTGAACAGGCCGGAGGACAGGCCGAGCGCGCCGGCCTCGAGCCCTTCCGCCAGCATGTCCTGCATCTGGCGCAGTTCGCCCTCCTTGGGCGCCCGGTTCTCCATCCCCATCGCCATGAGGCGAAGCGTGTTGTGCCCGACCTGCATCACCGTGTTCACCGCGATGTCCGGCCAGGCGTCCATGTAGCCGGCGAAGTCGGTCTCCTCGAAGCTCAGCCACGGCGCACTGCCCGACAGGTAGTCGCGCAGCATGTCGACCTTACCCGGCAGCGCCGGCGCCACTGAGAAGCCGCAATTGCCGACCACCTCGGTGGTCACGCCCTGGCGGATCTTGCACTCGGCTTTCGGGTTCAGCGGCAGCGTGAAGTCGGAATGCGTGTGGATGTCGATGAAGCCGGGTGCGACGACACGGCCCCCGGCGTCGATGACGCGCGCCGCGCTCTCCGTCCGCCCCGGCTCGATCGCGGCGATGCGGCCGTCGCGGATCGCCACGTCGGCGGCGCGCGCGGGCGCGCCCGTTCCGTCGATCACCGTGCCGCCGCGGATCAGGATGTCATCCACTGCCCGTGCCTTCCTCTCGGCTTGCCCTATCCCGAAGAGTAGCGACTTCCAGCGGCCGGCGGCAAACCGTGCACGCTGCCGCGTCCTTCAGCGACATTCGGCCGGAACCGTCTTCCAACCGTCTTGATCAAGCCATATCATCGCGGACAAGCGGCCCTCTTCGCCTGCGCGGCGGGGAGCAGGCAGAAACCACATCGACGGGTGGGGAGGCTCACAGCCGAAAGGACGAACGATGCCGGATGTCATGACGCAGCTCCACGAGGAACATCGCAATATCGCCAGGCTGCTCGAAACGCTGGAACGCCAGCTCGCCCTCTTCGATACCGCCGAAGACCCGGACTATGAGGTGATCGAGGCGATCGCGGACTATTTCGCGAGCTTTCCCGAGCAGAGCCACCATCCCAAGGAAGATTTGATCTATCGGAAGATGTGCGAGCGCGACCCGTCATTGGTGCAGGCGGTCACCGATCTGGAAGCGGAGCATGTCAAGATCGGGACGTTGGCGGGACATTTCCAGGAAGCGGTGCAGAACGTGCTTCAGGAGGTCGAGGTCTCACGCAGCGCCTTCGAGGAGGTCGCCAACCATTTCCTGCGGGATCAGCGCCGGCATCTGGAGATGGAGGAAGAGCAGTTCTTCCCGCTGACGCTGAAAACCCTCACGCCGGAGGACTGGGCCGAGATCGACCGTCAAGTCACCCGCCATGAGGACCCCATCTTCGGCAGCGATGTCGCTCAGAAATTCGAGGCGCTGCGCGACGCCATCCTCGAATGGGAAGACGAAGCGCGGAAAGGCTGACCGCGGTTACCCGGGCCTGCCCTCCCGCGCCCCCTCCCCTAATTCAGCCGAAGCTCCAGGATGTGCTTCTTGTCCGGCTTCAGCTCGCCCTTCTCGACCCGCTTGACGATGTCGGTGAGCGCGATGTTGGCCGGCGTCGCGATGCCGATATCCTTCGCCTTCTGAACGATGAAGCCGTTGAGCTGCTCGATCTCCGTGCGCCGGCCCTTGACCATGTCCTGGCCCATCGACGGCCGGTGCGCGCCGCCGCCGGGCTTCTTCGCCTCCTCCAGGCGATGCGCGTCGTACTCCGCCGTCGCCTTGGCGTCGCCCTCGCCGGCGCGCGCGATCACCTCGGGGTCGATGTGGTGGATCTCCTCCAGCACGTAGCCGAGCGCCTGCCCGACCCGGATCGCCTCGCTGCCGAGCCGCGCGCCGAAGCGGCGCAGCCCGTCGTCGAGCAGGATGTCGCGGCTGATCAGCCCGGTGCAGGCCGACATGCCGTTCGCCATGCCGTTGGTCACCAGCTTGGACCAACGCTCGCCCCAGAGGTTGTTCGTCACCTTCGCCGAATCCGAATAGGCGACGAGGCGGCAGATTTCCTGGGCGCGGTCGGTGATGCGGCCGTGCGGCTCGCCGACGCGGAACACGGTGTGGTGCGCACCGCTCTTGCCGGCGGCGCGGCGCACATGGCCCGGCTCGCACAGGTCGACCGTGATCGAGCTGGCGATGGTGCCGACGACGCGGCCCCAGCCGGCGATGCCGGCGATCGTCTCTTCGTTGATGCAGTTCTGCAGCGAGACGATGAAGCCGCCCGGCGAGAGATACTGCTGGATCATCGTCGTCGCCCAGGCGGTGTCGTAGGACTTGGTGCAGACGAAGGCGATATCGACCGGCGCTTCCTTGCTGAAATGCTGCAGCTCGGTCAGATGGATCGCGCGCACCGGCACGGTGAACTCCGGCACGTCCTTGATATGGCTGATCTTCAGGCCCTTGGCCCGCATCGTCTCGACATGCTCGGGCCAGGGATCGATGAAGGTGACATCCTCGCCCGCCTGCGCCATATGCGCCCCGGCGTAACACCCGACCGCGCCCGCTCCCATAATCGCTATCCGTGCACCCATGACCTTTTCTCCTGCTCCTTCTGCTGTTCCGGGCCGCGGCTGGCGCGGCGTGCTTCCAATGTTGTCCGCCATGATACAGCCCCGCCGCGCGGAAGGGTAATCCGGCGGCCCGGCGGCGCTAGGCCCCGCACCGGAAGTTGCGCTATCATTCGGACCGCAGCAGATCGATCTGCAAGGGATCGGTGCGATGCGCAACCAAAACTGGCATGGGAGCCGGCAATGACCGACTATAAGAAGCCACTTCCGCAACCGACGCCCGAGACGCAGCATTTCTGGGACGGCTGCCGCGAAGGCAAGCTGCTGCTGCAGCGCTGCCGGGACACCGGCAAGGCCTATTTCCCGCCGCGCCCGTTCAGCCCGTTCACCGGCTCGCGCGACGTCGAGGTGTTCCAGGCCTCCGGCAAGGCGAAGCTCTTCAGCTACGTCATCAACCACCGGCCGGCGCGCGGCTTCGAGGACGATGCGCCTTACGCCATCGCGGTCGTCGAGCTCGACGAGGGCGTGCGCATGATGGCCAACATCGTCGATTGCCCGCAGACGCCCGAAGCGCTGCAGCTCGACATGCCGCTGGAAGTCGTGTTCGAGAAGGTGAGCGACACGATCAGCCTGCCGAAATTCCGCCCCGCGCGAAGCTAAGTCACAGGGAACGCTTGAGATGAAACCGCATTCCGTCGCCATCGTCGGGGCCGCCGAGACCACCGAGCTCGGCAAGATCCCCAACATGTCCAACCTCCAGCTCCACGCCGACGCCGCGCTCAACGCGCTCGCCGATGCCGGGCTCAAGCCGTCCGACATCGACGGCGTCGCCTGCTGCCGCGAGGAGCCGACCGAGATCGCCTACTATCTCGGCATCACGCCGAAATGGGTCGACGGCACCGCCGTCGGCGGCACCTCCTTCCTGATCCACGTGCGCCACGCCGCCGCCGCGATCGCGTCGGGCCTCTGCAGCACCGTGCTGATCACCCATGGCGAGTCCGGCCGCTCCAACGTGGCCAAGGCGCGCCCGCCCGTGCATCCCGGCAGCCTGAACGGCCAGTTCGAGATGCCCTACGGCGTGATGGGCCCGCCGACCATGTTCACCATCCCGCTGCTGCGCTACATGAAGACCTACAACGTGCCGATCGAGAAGATCGCGATGGTGCCGGTCGTGCAGCGCGAATGGGCGGCGATGAACCCGCGCGCCATGTTCCGCGACCCGATCACGGTCGACGACGTGCTCAACAGCCGGATGATCGCCTGGCCCTTCCGCATCCTGATGTGCTGCCTGGTGACCGACGGCGGCGGCGCGCTAATCCTGACCTCGGCCGACCGCGCCAAGGACTTCCCGAAGAAGCCGGTCTACATCCTGGGCACCGGCGAAAGCGTGGAGACGCGGCTGATCAGCCAGCTCGAGAGCTACACCAGCTCCCGCGCCTTCCGCGTCTCCTCGGCCAAGGCCTTCGAAGAATCGGGCATCAAGCTCAGCGAAGTCGATCACCTGATGATCTACGACGCCTTCGCGCATCTGCCGATCTGGGGGCTCGAAGATCTCGGCTTCTGCGGCCGCGGCGAGGCGCCGGACTTCATCGCCGAGCGCAACACCGCGCCGGGCGGCAAGCTGCCGCTCAACACCAACGGCGGGGGCCTCAGCTACACGCATACCGGCATGTACGGCATGTTTGCGCTGCAGGAGAGCGTGCGCCAGATGCGGGGCGAAGCGCCGGCGCAGGTGAAGGGCGCGCAGATCGGCGTCTGTCAGGGCGTCGGCGGCATGTTCGCCGCGGCGGGCACCATCGTCTTCACCAACCAGGACCCGTAAGCGGCCCCGCCTGCGGCCGCCGGGGCTTGACGGGCCTCAGGCGGCCAGCAGCGGCGTGCCTTCGAGCGGTTTCGAGCGTTGTCCGTCCACACCGTAGGGAATGTCGCCCACGGTCGTCGTGCGGAAGAGCTGGCGGTCGTACCCGGTGCGGTGGATGTCGCGCGGCGCGAGATGCGCGGTCGAGCGGTTGTCCCACATGGCAACCGAGCCGGGCGTCCAGTGGAAGCGCAGCGTGAAATCCGGGCGCACCGCGTGGCCTTTGAGATAGGCCAGCAGCATCGTGCTCTCGGTCGGCGTGAGGCCGACGATCTCGCGCAGGAATTTCGGGCTGACCCAGAGCGCGCGCCGGCCCGTCTCCGGATGCACGCGCACGATCGGGTGCTCGCTCGTCTTCTGGTTCGCAGCGATGCGCTCGATGAAGTCCGGGGTCATCTTGACGCCGTCATAGGTCATGTAGGTGTGGATGCCGCGCAGCCCGTCGACGAAGCCGCGCATGGCGGGCGACAGCGCCTCGTAGGCGGCCACCAGATTGGTCCACTGCGTGTCGCCGCTGTAGGGCGGCACGACCTCGCCCCAGAGGATCGACGCGGTCGGCGGGTTGACCGCGGGCGTCAGGTCGGTGTGCCAGCCGGTCCACGGCTCGAAGGTCGGCTCACCGCTGATGCGGGTCTTCTGGCGGCCTTTGACGACGCCGTAAATCTCAGGAAATTCAGGGTCTACCTGATGGATATTGTGGCCGCGGTTCAAGGCGCCGAACTGCCGCGACATGGCGACGAAGCTCGCCTTGTCCAATTTCTGGTCGCGGAAGAAGATCACCTTCCAGTCCAGGAAGGCCTGCCAGACCTCCGCCCGCTGCTGCTGCGACAGCGGTCGCGACAGGTCGACGCCGCCGATTTCGGCGCCGATATCGACCGCCAGCGGCGTGATGGTGATCGTTTCCGGCGCATTGGCCGGCTGCAAGGCCTCGGTCGTCTCGGTCGTCATGGCGGCGTTCCTCCACTCTGTCCTGTCGGCCGATTATAGACCCGAAGCGCCCCGCCCGAAAAATTGGAGCCGGCGCTGGCGGTGGCGGCGTTCCCGGCTCTTTGCCATCGTACCGATAGGCCGGCTGCAACAATCGGCGGCTATCATCGCGGACCATGAGCCAAGCGCCCTATGATTGGATGATCTCGGTATCGGGGATCGAGTCCTGCACGCCCAGCCAGGATGGGACCTTCCTGACCACCGTCCTGCACGCGGCGAACGGCGAAAAGGTGCTCGTCGACATTCACCATGAGGCGATCGAGCCCGTGCTCCAGCTGCTCGCTTCGGCCGCGAACCAGGCGGCCAGCCAGCGC
>CAZPFL010000222.1:0-7475 GCA_964585785.1 uncultured Rhodospirillaceae bacterium | reverse complement strand
TCTCCGGCACGTGCTTGTGCTTGAGCGTGAGGCCGTAGACGAAGAACGGCGCCTCGGTATAGGCCGCCGATTTCGGGTCCTCGAACTCGGCGATCATGCTCTTGCCGCCGCCGGAGTAGCCGGAGACCGCGTTGATCGTCACCGGCCAGTCGGCCGGCAGCAGCCCGGCGCTGACCAGCGGGTGCAGCAGCGAGATCGAGGCCACCGCGTAGCAGCCGGGATTGCTCACCCGCTTCGCTTCGGCGACACGCTTGCGCTGGGCCGCGTCGTATTCCGGGAAGCCGAAGACCCAGCCGTCCGCGGTGCGGTGCGCCGTGCTGGCGTCGATCACGCGCACGTTCGGGTTCTCGATCATGGAGACCGCCTCGATCGCCGCGTCGTCGGGCAGGCAGAGGATGACGATGTCGGCGCGGTTGAGCATCTCGCGGCGCAGGTCGACGTTGCGGCGGTCGGCATGCGCCAGGCTCAGCAGCGACACGTCCTTGCGCGCCGACAGCCTGGCATGGATCTGCAGTCCGGTTGTTCCCTGCTCGCCGTCGATGAATACCGTGGCGGTCATTGCTCAACTCCTCCTCTGATAAAAAATCGGGCGCCCCGTGAGGGACGCCCGTTTTCCGAACAATCCTTGCGACCGGGTTAGCGTTTCGAGAATTGGAAGCTACGTCGGGCCTTCGCCTTGCCGTACTTCTTGCGTTCGACCACGCGCGCGTCGCGGGTCAGGAAGCCGCCCTTCTTGAGCGTCGGGCGCAGCGACGGCTCGAAGCGGACCAGCGCCTGGCTGATGCCGTGGCGCACCGCGCCCGCCTGTCCCGACAACCCGCCACCCTTGACCGTGCAGGTGACGTCGTACTGATTCTCGCGCGCCGCGACCGTGAAGGGCTGGCCGATCATCATGCGCAGCACCGGGCGCGCGAAATAGGTCTCGATCGGCCGCGCGTTGACCGTGATCCGGCCGCTGCCGGGCTTGATCCAGACGCGGGCGACCGCGTCCTTGCGCTTGCCGGTGGCATAGGCGCGGCCCTGCGCGTCCTTCTGCGGCTCCGTCGCGGCGACGCTCGCAGCGGCCGTACCGCTGATCGCCGTGCCGAGATCGGCGAGCGAGCCGACCGTGGTCGATTGTTCCGTCGTGGGGGTCTCTTCATTCGCCATGGTCAGGCGCTCCGCTTGTTCTTCGCGTTCATGGCCCCGATGTCGAGGGGCTCCGGCGCCTGCGCGGCATGGGGATGCTCGGCGCCGGCATAGACCTTGAGGTTGGTCAGCTGTTTGCGCGCCAGCGTGTTGCGCGGCAGCATGCGCTGCACCGCCAGCACGATGACGTCCTCGGGCCTATTGCCCTTGAGGATCTGCCCCGCCGTGCGCGCCTTGATGCCGCCCGGATAACCGGTATGCCGGTAATACACCTTGTCGGTCAGCTTGCGGCCGGTCAGCGCGACCTTATCGGCGTTGATGACGACGACGTTGTCACCGCAGTCGACATGCGGCGTGTAGCCGGGCTTGTGCTTGCCGCGGAGCGTGTTGGCGATCACCGCCGCCATGCGGCCCAGAACCAGGCCCTCGGCGTCGACGACGAACCATTTTTTCTGCACCTCGGCAGGCTTCATTGAATAGGTTTTCATGACTCTCCCGTCCCTCTCAGGGAACGCGTCTTCGATTGGCGGCGGAGTATCGCCATCGGCGGGCGAAAGTCAACGAAAATAAGACGCGCAAACGCTCGTCATATCAACAGCTTATAATAACGGTATTATTTTACCGCCTCATAAGCCGCTGATATCGCGTATCGCGTGCCGCCTTTGCCAATCGCTTGAAAAGACGGCCTAAACCCAAGGGTCAGAGCGCCAGCGGCGCCTCCGACAGCTCCCGCTCGCGCGCGGCGATCGCGTCGTCGAGGAAGTCGATCACCCGCTTGTGCCCGTTCACGTGGCGGCGACGCGCCAGGATCAGGAAGCCGGCGGCCGAATGGCTGACATACTCGAGCGCGGCGTAGCCGTCGTTGAGGTTGTAGATCATGCGCGACGCGTGCAGGAACGACATCTCGGTCCCGGTGATGCGCCCGGCGAGCCAGATCGCCGCCGCCTGCCCGACCGCGTCATGCGCCATGCAGCCGTCATGCTCCGGGTCGGCGGACAGCGCCCCCAGGATGCAATACTGGTGGCCGCGGGAATCCTCTTCGAAATACTTGCCGGAAATCCAGTGACGCCGGTCGGCGAGCCGGTCGCGCGCCTGCGTCAGCCGTCCGAGCACCGGGTCTTGGGCCTTGTGATAAACGGATCCATCATAGGGCATTGGCGAACCTCATCCGATGCGAGGCGCCCCTCTCCCGCTCCCCCGTCGCCGGGCGGCCTGCGGGCGCGGCGCGATGTGATGCCGATAGCCTAACGCAACTCCGCGACGATTTCTCCACCCCGTTTCGGCGCCGCGGCGGTAATTTGCCCTTGCCACCCGTCCGGACGCGGGAGAGAGTCGCCGCGCGATCCGCCGACCGGAGACCAGAACGCGAGGGAAGCCCGCGCCGTCATGGCCACGAGACAGGAAGCGCCCGCCACCGAGCCGATGCTGCTGCGCGCCGACCAAGACGGCGTGGCGACGCTGACCCTCAACCGGCCGCAGGCGCGCAATGCGCTGTCGCACGAGCTGATGGCGCGGCTGATCGTCGAGCTCGACACGATTGCGCATGACCCGAAGGTCCGCGTCGTGGTGATCGCCGGCGCCGGCCCGGCCTTCTGCGCGGGGCACGACCTGCGCGAGATCCGCGCGCATGCGGACGAGGAGTTTTACCGCAAGCTGTTCGACACCTGCACGCAGCTCATGCTGGCAGTCACCCATCTGCCGAAGCCGGTGATCGCGCGGGTGCACGGGACGGCCACCGCCGCGGGATGCCAGCTCGTCGCGAGCTGCGATCTCGCGGTCGCATCCGAGTCCGCCAACTTCGCCACGCCGGGCGTGAATATCGGCCTCTTCTGCTCGACGCCGATGGTCGCGGTCAGCCGCAAGATCGGCCGCAAGGCGATGATGGAGATGCTGCTGCTGGGCGAGCCGGTCGGCGCGGCCGACGCGGAGCGCCTGGGGCTGGTCAACCGCTGCGTGCCCGACGGCGCGCTCGACGCCACGGTCGCGGAATTCGCGCAAAAGATCGCCGGCAAGTCGGCGCTGACGCTCCGCATCGGCAAGGAGGCCTTCTACCGCCAACTCGACATGAGCCTGGAAAACGCCTACGCCTATTGCAGCGAGGTCATGACCCGCAACATGATGGCCGAGGATGCCGCGGAAGGCATCGACGCCTTCCTCGCCAAGCGCCCGCCGGTCTGGCGGGACCGCTGACACAAGCGAGACGGACGCGACCCGAAGATGCCCGAGCCCCTGGTCTACGACGACGAGTATATCCGCGACATCCTGCGCAAGACGCGCACCATCGCGCTGGTCGGCGCCAGCACCAACTGGAACCGCCCGAGCTACTTCGTGATGAAGTATCTGCAGCGCAAGAATTACCGCGTCATCCCGGTCAACCCCGGCGCGGCCGGGCAGGAGATCCTGGACGAGCCGGTCGTCGCCACGCTGGCCGACATCAAGGAGCCGGTCGACATGGTCGACATCTTCCGCAACTCGGAGGCCGCCGGCGCGATCACCGACGGGGCGATCGCCATCGGGGCCAAATACGTCTGGATGCAGATCGGCGTGCGCAACGACGCGGCGGCCGAGCGCGCGACCAAGGCCGGCCTCAAGGTGGTGATGGACCGCTGTCCCAAGATCGAGTACTCGCGGCTCTGCGGCGAGCTGAGCTGGCTCGGCATGAACTCCGGCGTGATCAGCGCCAAGCGCCGGCGGGTGTAGCGCGTTTATTGAATGCGGACTCATGCTTCGACAGGCTCAGCATGAGGTTTTATTTTTTCGCGAATAGCCGGAACCTCATCCTGGGCCTGTCGAAGGATGAGGTGGACTCCGCCGACACAGACAGGAGCGCCCCATGACACGCAAGGCCCCGAACAAGCCCGGCATCGAGACGCTGGCCGTGCATGCCGGCTCGGCGCCCGATCCCACGACCGGCGCGCGCCAGACGCCGATTTACCAGACGACCTCCTACGTCTTCGACGACGCGGACCACGCCGCCTCGCTGTTCAACCTGCAGCTTCCGGGCTTCATCTACTCGCGGCTGACCAACCCGACCGTCTCGGTCCTGGAGGAGCGCGTCGCGGCGCTCGAAGGCGGGCGCGGCGGCACCGCGACGGCGTCGGGCCACGCGGCGCAGATCCTCGCCCTCTTCCCGCTGATGCAGCCGGGCGACGAGATCGTCGCCTCGACCAAGCTCTACGGCGGCTCGCTCAACCAGATGGGCCACAGCTACAAGAAGTTCGGCTGGCAGGCGTCCTTCGTCGACCCGGACGTACCGGAGAACTTTGCCCGCGCGATCACCGAGCGCACCAAGGCGATCTTCATCGAGAGCCTGGCCAATCCGGGCGGCATCGTGGTCGATATCAGCGCGGTGGCGAAGATCGCCAAGGCCGCCGGCATTCCTCTACTAGTAGATAACACGATGGCAACGCCCTATCTCTGCCGGCCGCTCGAGCATGGCGCGGACATGGTGATCCATTCGACGACCAAGTTCCTCGCCGGCAACGGCACGGCGGTCGGCGGCGTGGTGGTCGATTCCGGCCGCTTCGACTGGTTCCAGAACGACAAGTTCCCGAGCATGGCCAAGCCCGCGCCGGAATATCACGGCCTCACCTTCGCCGAGACCTTCGGCGACACGGCCTACACGATCTACGGGCACGCCATTGGCCTCCGCGATCTCGGCGCCTGCCAGTCGCCGATGAACGCCTGGCTCACCCTGCTCGGCATCGAGACCTTGCCGCTGCGCATGGAGCGGCACTGCGCCAACGCGCTGGCGGTCGCGGAATTCCTCTCGACCCATCCGGCGGTCGATTGGGTGTCCTATGCCGGGCTGCCCACCGACCGCTACCACGCGCTGCAGCAGCGTTACATGCCGAAGGGCGCGGGCTCGGTTTTCACTTTCGGCGTCAAGGGCGGCTTCGACGCCGGCGTCCGCGTGGTCGAGAATGTCGAGCTGTTCAGCCACCTCGCCAATATCGGCGACACGCGCTCGCTCATCATCCACCCCGCCTCCACCACGCACCGCCAGCTCACCGAGGAACAGCAGATCGCCTGCGGCGCGGGGCCGGACGTGATCCGCCTTTCCATCGGGATCGAGAGCATCGACGACATCCTCGCCGATCTCGACCGCGCGCTGCGGCGCGCGACGGTGGCGGAAGCGGCGGAGTAGAGAAGGCCTCAGGTCCCAAAGCCCTCGCCCGGCTTGGTGTATTCGGGGCGCGGTGGGCTGAACATGTCGATCACGATGGCGCCCTTCGCGCCGGCGCGGATGCCGTGCGGGACGCCGCCGGGCGTGCACCAGAAGTCGCCCGCCTTGACCGGGATCTCCTCGCCGCCCTGGATGCGGACGCAATCGCCCTCGATGCAGATGCCCCACTGCTCCTGCGGGTGGCTGTGCACCTCGCCCGCGCTGTCGGGATCCAGCTTGGCCACCGACAGCATCGCCTTCTCGCCCACGAAGACCCGCGTGGTGACGCCGTCGGCCAGCTTCCGCAGGATGCCCTGGTCCATGTCGTAGATGTTGAAAAAGTTCTCTTTCGCCATTGCAAACGCCCTCCGACGCGCCCAAATTTTTTGATTGGTTGCTGTGACGGTCACGCTAGCATGGGCCGGGCTGGCCGGATAGGACTGGCTGGAGTGGGCTGGCCGGATAGAAAGCATTCGTCAGCCGGCGACAGCAGGTATGATGTCGGCGTGACCGGCCGACTTGGAGCAACCGCCAGAAAACGGGCCAGACCATGACCAGAACCGCGCTTCCGATCGTCCTCGCCGCCGCGCTGCTCGGCCTCGCCGCGTGCGAGACGGCGGACAAGACCGCGGCGGAGGAAACGATCCACTGGAACACGCCCGCCCAGCCTGCGTCGCCTCCACCGCCGCCGCCCGAGGCGTCACCGCCGCCACCACCGCCCGCACCGCCGCAGGCGGCCAGGCCGGACGACCAGCCGCAGTGCCGCGAGTACCAGACGACCGTCATGATTGGCGGCAAGCCGGAAAAGGCCTACGGCAAGGCCTGCCGCCAGCCGGACGGCACCTGGAAGGAAGAAGGCGTCCACACGGGAGCGCCGCAGGCAAAGGCCCCGGTCGAGCAGAGCTTCCCCTATGGCTGGCACGGCTATGACTTCCCGAACGGGCCGCGTTACGGTCCCGGCGGCATGTCGGTCGGCGTGGGCGCGGGTTCGGGCGGCGGCTGGATGGGTTACGGCGTCGGCTTCTAGATCGCCGTAGCGGCATCCAACGTCCCGGGTGTTGCCCTCCGAGGGCCTCGCACTCACGGGTTACGTCCGTGATTGTCACACCTCCGCCATAGCAACTTTGCCAATTTCGCGTACAATCCGCGCCGTGTCCTCCGGAAAGACGCATCCTGCGCCGGCCCGGCGGACACCGTGACTGGAAGGCTATGACGAAGGGGCAGACGGAAATCGGGCTGAATGCCGCCATCATGGCGGTAACGGAAGAGGCGCCGCGTATCCTCACGGTGCAGTCCGAGGCAATGCCCCCGACCGACCAGCCCGAAGCGCTCGGCAAATGGGCCGACAGCCACTACGCCCTGCCCTCCGGCCCGTTCGAGGCGGCGTCGCACCGGACGCTCGAGCTCGGCCTGCGCCGCTGGGTCGAGGAGCAGACGGGCCTCAACCTCGGCTATGTCGAGCAGCTCTATACCTTCGCCGACCGCCACCGCGATCCGCGCGAGGTCGCCGGCGGACCGCGCATCGTCACCATCGGCTATCTCGCCCTCGTCCGCGAGGCGGAACCGCACGGCGCCGGCGTGGCCGAGTGGCGCAATTCGTATGAATTCTTCCCCTGGGAAGATTGGCGCGAGGGCATTCCGCCCAGCCTCGACCGCGTGATCCTGCCCCGTCTCCGGCAATGGGCCGAACACGGCCGCGATACCGCGGCGTGCGCCCGGCGGCAGGACCGGGTGACCATCAATTTCGGCCAGGGCGACGCCGCCTGGGACTTCGAGCGCGTGCTCGAGCGCTACGAATTGCTGTACGAAGCAGGGCTCGTCGCAGAGGCAATCCGCGACTACCTGATCGCGCGGTCGCACGGGTCCGGCAACACTGCTTGCGACCTGTTGGCGGGCGATCCCGACGAGCGCGCCGAAGCGCTCGCCGCGACCGGCCGGCCGCTCGAGCTCGACCACCGACGCATCCTGGCCACCGCGCTCGGGCGCATCCGCGGCAAGCTGAAATACCGGCCCGTGGTGTTCGAGCTGCTGCCCGACACCTTCACCCTTCTTCAGCTCCAGCGCGTGGTCGAGGCGCTGTCCGGCGTCGAGCTGCACAAGCAGAACTTCCGCCGCCTGGTGACCAACAACAAGCTGGTGGAATCCACCGGCAAGCAGGTTACCAGCCCGCGCGGCCGCCCGG
>CAZPFL010000221.1:0-7552 GCA_964585785.1 uncultured Rhodospirillaceae bacterium | reverse complement strand
CGGTCGTGCCGCCCATGTCGAAGACGATGGCGTCGCCGAGGCCGAGCCGGTCGCCGAGCCGCTTCGCGCCGACCACGCCCGCGGCCGGGCCGGACTCGATGATGAAGATCGGCTTGCGCGCGGCCAGCGCACCCGGCAGCACGCCGCCGTTCGACTGCATGATGTTCAGCGGCACGGTGATGCCGATGGTTTTGAGCCGGTCGTCGAGCCGGCGCGCGTAGCGCTCGATCACCGGGCGGATATAGGCATTCACCACGGTGGTGCTGGTGCGCTCGTATTCCTGGATCTGCGGCACCAGCTCGCTGGAGACGGTGACCGGCAGGTCGGGGTGGCGTTCGCGGAAGATCGCCGCGGCTTCTTCCTCATGCGCGCCGTTGGCGTAGGCGTTGATGAAGCAGATCGCGACCGCATCGACCTTGGCCGCGACGCATTGCTCGGCGACGGCGCGGACGGCCTCCCGGTCAAGCGGCGTGACGACCGCGCCCGTGGCGGCGATGCGCTCGGGCACCTGGAAGCGCAGGCGGCGCTCGACCAGCGGCTCGGGCTTGCGGAAGAACACGTCGTAAAGATGCGGCGCGCGGTAACGGGCGATCTCCAGCACGTCGCGGAAGCCCGCCGTCGTCACCAGCGCGACCCGGACGCCCTTGCGCTCGATGATCGCGTTGGTCGCGACCGTCGTGCCGTGCGCCACCTCGGCGATCGCGCCCGGCTCGATGCCGGTCTCGGCGAGAAGCTGGCGGATGCCGTCCTCGATCGCGCGGCTGTAGTCGTCGGGGGTGGAGAGGATCTTTTTGGTCGCGACCGCGCCGTCCTCGCCCAGGAGCACGATGTCTGTGAAGGTGCCACCGATGTCGACGCCGAGCCGGTAGCGGGTCATCGCGCCGGCTCCCGGTTTTCACGCAGCGCGGCCGTGCGCGCGGCGTCCACGGCGAAGGTCGCGGGATCGACGGCGACGCCGTATTCGCGCGCCGCATGGTCGACGGAGATCTTTTCCTGGCGCACGTCCTCGGCGACCGCGTCGGGGTCGCGCTCGAAAGGATCGCCGTAGCCGCCGGAGCCCGCCATCTCGGAGCGGAAGACCTCGCCCTTCTTCATCGGGCGGACGAACTTGGCCGGCGCGTCCTCGCGCTTGCCGTCGCGGATGAAGTAGGACTTCGACAGCGCGCCCGGCTTGCCGCCGAACAGGCCCCAGCAGGGATAGAGGTGCCGGTCGGCGCGCTGCTGCACGGTCGCGGTCTCGTTCACGAGCTGGTACTGGCGCACGACGCCGAGCCCGCCGCGATACTTGCCCGGGCCGCCGGTGTCCGGCAGGAAGCCGTATTCCTCGATCAGGAGCGGGTTCTCCGCCTCGATCACCTCGACCGGCGTGTTCGAGAGATTGCCGAGCCAGTAGGGCCCGCCGTCCTGGCCGTCCGCGTCCGGGCCGCCGCCGCGCCCCGTCACGTTGTGGAACTCCACATGCAGGAAGCGCCGCCGCTCGGGCGTCAGGCCGGTGACCGACAGCCCGAACTCGTTGCCGCCGGGGCAGGCCGGCATGCGGCCCGGCAGCAGCTTGGCGATCGCGCCGGAAACCAGTGTGCGCACGCGATAACCGCCCTGGCCGCGCGCCCCGAGCGCCGCCGGGAAGCGCGGATTGACCCAGCTTCCCTCAGGCGCGATCACGGTGATCGGCCGGTAGAAGCCGGCGTTGTTCGGCGTGTCGGGCGGTAGGATCGCGCGCAGCGCGGCATAGGTGAGCGAGGCGGTGAACCAGTAATTGGTGTGCAGCGCGCCGCCTTTCTGCGGCGAGGTGCCGGTGAAATCGGCAACGATCTCATCGCCTTTGACGGTGAGCTTCACATGCAGCTTGACCGGGCCGCCGCCGACCCCGTCGTCGTCGTTCCAGTCGGTGAACTCGGCCTCGCCGTCGGGCAGGTCGCGGATGCAGCTCCGCACCAGCCGCTCGGTGTAGTCGACCAGCGCGCTCATGTATTTCTTCAGCTCGGCCGCGCCATAGGTCTCGACCAGCTTCTCGATCTCGGCCGCCGCGGTGTTGAGCGCGGCGATCTGCGCGCGCACGTCGCCCAGCACCGTGTCGGGCACGCGGGTGTTGTGCTCGATGATACGGAACAGCGTGTCGTTGCGCTTGCCCGCCTGGTAGATCTTGCTCGGCGGGATGCGCAGGCCTTCCTCGTAGATCTCGTTGCTGTCCGCCGCCTGTCCGCCGGCGACCCGCCCCGCGAGGTCGGTGTGGTGCAGGATCAGGCCGAGGAAGCAGATGCGCTCGCCGTCCTTGAACACCGGCTTGAACATGAAGATGTCGTTCAGGTGGCTGCCGCCGGCATACGGGTCGTTGTTGGCGAAGATGTCGCCCGGCTCGATGTCTTCGCCGAAGTAGTCGAGGCAGCCCTTGAGCGCCGGCATGGTCGCGCCGAGATGGCCCGGCAGCGCGAGTCCCTGTCCGACCATCTGGCCGTTGCCGTCGCAGATCGAGGCGGAGAAATCCATGTTCGCCTTGACCAGGGTCGAGCGCGAGGTGCGCAGCACCGACACCATCATGTTGTCGGAGATCATGACCAGCGCGTTCTTGATCAGCTCGAGGCGGATTGGGTCGATAGCGTCAGGGGCGGCGGGGGCGTGAGGGGCGTCGGGCATGGGCGGGGCTTTCGTCTGATTCCGGGTCGGTCAGGGCAGTATAGGGCTGCCGCGGCGCGACCGGCAAAGCCCGTGCATTTGCCATCCAATCGCCATGGGCTCTACCCTGGGGCCGACCGCAATCAGCCTGTCCGACCAAAAAGAGGAGCGATTTCGCATGGAAATCAGGCCTTTGTCCGATGCCGTCGGCGCCGAGGTCATCGGCGTGGACCTCGGCGCGCCGCTCGACGACGAGACCTTCGAGACGATCCATCGCGCCTTTCTCGACCATTGCCTGCTGGTCTTCCGCGACCAGCATCTGACGCCCGAGCAGCATGTCGCGTTCAGCGCGCGTTTCGGAGCGCTGACCGAGCATGTCATCGACCAGTTCCTGCTGCCGGGCCATCCGCAGATCCTCCGCATCTCGACCAAGAAGAACGAACAGGGCGAGAATGTCGGCCTCGCGGACGCCGGCCGCTATTGGCATTCCGACCTGTCCTATGCGGAGGTTCCCAGCCTGGGCTCGCTGCTCTACGCGCTCCAGATCCCGCCGGCGGGGAAGGGCGGCGATACGCTGTTCGCCAATCTGCGCAAGGCCTACGAGAGGCTGCCGGAGGCGACGAAGCAGAAACTCGACGGGCTGAAAGCGGTCTATATCGCCAGCCGCAAGCGCATCCGCGACGACAGCCGCATCCGTCTCAACGAGCAGCAGGACAGTGCGACGCCGCCGGTCGTCCACCCGGTCGTGCGCACCCATCCGGAGACCGGCCGCAAGGCGCTTTTCGTCAACCCGGGCCACACCGACCACATCCTCGGCATGGACGAAGCGGAGAGCCGCGCGCTGCTCGACGAGCTGTTCGCGCACGCCACGGATGACGCCTTCGTCTACCGCCACAAATGGCGTCTGCACGACCTCGTCTTTTGGGATAACCGCTGCCTGATGCATATTGCCGATCCGGCCTTGCCCGGCTACGACCGGCACATGCACCGGACGACGGTCGAGGGCGACCGTCCCTACTAGTAGATATCCCACCCGACGGGAGACCTCATGCAAAGCCCCTCTTCGAAAGTGACGCTCGCGATCGACGGCGCCGTGTGGACGGTGACGATCAACCGGCCCGAGGTGCGCAACGCCGTGGACAACGAAACCTCGGAGGCGCTCGCCGCGATCTTCAAGGCGTTCGAGGCGGACGAGGACGCGCGCGTCGGCATCCTGACCGGCGCGGGCGGCAGCTTCTGCGCCGGCGCGGACCTGAAGGAGATCGCTTCCGGCAACCGGCGCAAGCGCTGGGAGACCAGCAAGGACGGGCCGATGGGGCCGACGCGCCTGCTGCTCTCGAAGCCGGTCATCGCGGCGGTCGAGGGCTACGCGGTGGCGGGCGGGCTGGAGCTCGCCGTCTGGTGTGACCTCCGCGTCGTGGGCGAGGGCGCCACTTTCGGCGTCTTCTCGCGCCGCTGGGGCGTGCCCCTGATCGACGGCGGCACGGTGCGCCTGCCGCGGCTGATCGGGCAGAGCCGGGCGCTCGACATGATCCTGACCGGCCGTCCCGTCGATGCCGCGGAAGCGCAGGCCATCGGGCTGGCGAACCGGCTGGTGCCACAAGGCGCGGCGCTTGCCACGGCCCGGGAGATGGCGGCGGCGATGGCCGAGTTCCCGCCGCAGTCGCTGAGCCATGACCGGCTTTCCACCTACCGCCAGTGGGGGCTGCCCGTCGGAGACGCCATCGACCAGGAATTCGCCAGCCGCGCGGACGCGGCCGAGGCGGAGCTGGGCGCCGCGCGCTTCGTGAAGGGCGCGGGCCGGCACGGGGCCTTTTAGGGCGGCCCAGGACCTCCTACCTATGCTATTTAAGGCCTGCCCGGGATCGGCCTCGGGGGGAGGGGTCCGGCTTGGCGCGGCTTTCCTGGCGAAAGCCAAAGCCCTTGCAAAGGATATAGCGGAGAAAGGCGCCGATGCAGGCAAAGGATCTGATGACCACGGATGTCGTCGTGGTCGAACCGCATACCCCGACGGCCGAGATCGCGCGGCTGCTGCTGGACCACACCATCAGCGCCGTCCCCGTCGTCGATTCGACCGGCGCCCCGGTCGGCATGGTCAGCGAGGGCGACCTTATCGGCCGTGACGACGCCGAGCGCGACGCGCGCCGCGACTGGTGGCTCGAGATTTTGGCGGGCGATGAAAAATTCGGCCCAGACGACTTGAAAGCGGCCGTGCCGCAGAAGAAGGCCGCGCAGGACATCATGGCCGCGCCGGTCGTGACCGTCACCGAGGAAACCGATGCGACCGAGATCGCGCGCCTTCTGTCCACCTACCGGATCAAGCGGGTGCCCGTCGTCCGCCAGGGCCGCATCGTCGGCATCGTCAGCCGCGCCGATCTCTTGCGGGCGCTGGCCGCCGAGCACGCGCCCGTGGTGCAGGAGAAGCCGCACGGCCTGATCGCCGAGACCCTGGAGTCGATTGATCGGCATTTTCGTCACGGCCGCGACGAGGCGGACGGGAAAGGCGCCAAGCCGGCGGCGGCGCTTGGCGAGGAGAAGGTGAGCGCTTCCGACTTTCGCGGCCTGGTTCTGGACTACGAGCTCGACAAGTCGCATCGCCGCGAGGCGGCGCGCAAGGAAGCGGCGGATGCGTTGAAGGCGAAGGTCAAGGATCTGATCGACCACCATGTCGCCGACGAAAACTGGCAGTCCCTGCTGCACAAGGCCCGCCAGGCGGCGATGCGCGGCGACAAGAAATTCATGCTGCTGCGCTTTCCGAGCCAGCTTTGCAGCGATCATGGACGGGCGATCAACATTAGCGAGCCCGACTGGCCATCGACGCTGCGCGGGGAGGCGGCGGAAATCTTTCTCCGCTGGGAGCACGATCTGAAGCCGCAAGGATTTCACCTGACCGCGGAAATCCTGAACTTCCCCGGCGGCATGCCCGGTGACGTCGGCCTGTTCCTCGCCTGGGCGTGATCGCCGCCGCGCGCCGTTTACGGACTCGCCTCAAGCGCGCGCGGCGAGATAGGTGACCGCGTCGTTCAGCGTGAAGAGCTGCGGGTAGTCGGTTTCGGGAATATCGACGCCGAGCCGCTCGTGCAGCGCGGTCACGAGGTTGAGGAAATCCATCGAATCGATGTCGAACTCCTCGCGCAGGTCGCCCGCCGCGTCGGCCAGGCCGGCGTCCACTTCCGGGGCGATGTTGCCGAGCTCTTCCAAAACGACCGCCTTGATCTCGTCTTTCGTCATAGCGCCTCCGGTTTTTGCAGCAATGCGTCGATCTCGCGCAGCAGCAGCGCGCCCTTGTGGCCATCGCTGACCCGGTGATCGGCGGAGAGCGTCGCCGTCAGGACGGCGCGCGCGCGGATCTCGCCATCGACGATCCACGGGCGCTCCACGACCTTGCCCATGCCGAGGATCGCCACCTGCGGCGGATAGATCACGGCGTAGAGCGCTTCGACGCCGCGCTCGCCCAGGCTCGAGATGGTGATCGTCGGGTCCGACAGTTCCGAGCCGCGGAAGCGGCCGGCGCGCACCCGCGCGGTGAGGTCGCGCAGCTTCGCCATGACTTCGTCGACCGCCAGCGTGTCGGTGTTATGGATCGCCGGGGCGACCAGTCCGCCGCCGCGGATCGCGATCGCCACCCCGACATGGATCGCTGCGCTGGAACGGAAGCGTCCGTCCTCGTAAAAACCGTTGAAGTCGGGAAAGCGCTTGAGCGCCAGCGCCACGGCCCTGATCAGGAGCGCGCCTGCGAGCAGCCGCTCGGCCGGCGGGCGGCTTTCATTCGTCTTGGCGAGCCAGTCCTGCGCTGCGGTCATGTCGATGGAATGCTCGAGATAGTAATGCGGGATCTCGCGCTTCGACCGCGCCATCGCCGCGGCGATCGCGGTCCGCATGGCAGCGAGATCGATGCCGCCCGCCGCGGGCTTTTCCACGGTGGGAGCCGGCGCGGAGGCCGGGGCGGCGCGCAACGCCGCTTCGACGTCGACATAGACGATGCTGCCGCCGGGGCCGGTTCCGGCGATGCCGGCGAGATCGATGCCCTTTTCCGCGGCGAGCTTGCGCGCGGCCGGCGAGACGCGACTCTCGCGGGAGGGTGCGGGCGCGGCGGGAGCGGGGACAGGGGCGGGCGCGAGACTCGGAGCTGGCGGCGCGGCAGCCGGCCGGGGCGCTGCCGGTTTCGGTGCTGGCGCCGGCGCTGCGGCGGCTTCCTTGGGCCCGCGAATCTCCGCCAGCGGCGTGCCGACGGGAACGGTCGCCCCGGGCTGGACGAGCAGCGAGTCCACGGTGCCGTCCTCGAAGACCTCGATCTCGATCGCGCCCTTCTGCGTCTCGACGACGGCGACGATGTCGCCATGCTTGACCGTGTCACCCGGCTTGACCAGCCATTCGGTGAGCTTGCCCGCCTCCATGTCCGCGCCGAGCGACGGCATCTTGAACTGGCTCATCGCCGACCCCGCTAGCGGCCGAGCGTCGCGCGGGCGGCGGCGACGATCGCCGGCGTTTGCGGAATGGCGGCCTGCTCCAGGTGCTGGGGGTAGGGGATCGGCACCTCGGCGCTGCACACGCGCCCGACCGGGGCGTCGAGGCTCCAGAAGGCTTGCTCCACGATCCGAGCCGAGATCTCGGCGGCGAGACTGCCGCTGCGCCAGCCTTCGTCGACGATGACGGCGCGGCGGGTCTTGCCGACCGAGGCCATGATCGTCGCATCGTCGAGCGGCCGCAGGGAGCGGAGGTCGATGACCTCGGCCTCGATCCCGTCCTTCGCCAGCTCGGCCGCGGCGTCGAGCGTCTTGTACAGCGAGCCGCCATAGGTGATGAGCGAGACATCCTTGCCGGGCCGGCGCACCGCCGCGCGGCTGATCTCGACCGCGCCCGCGTCGGGAATCAGCGGGCCCGTCATGTTGTAGAGCATGACGTTCTCGAAGATCAGCACCGGGTCGGGGTCTTCCAG
>CAZPFL010000220.1:0-7659 GCA_964585785.1 uncultured Rhodospirillaceae bacterium | reverse complement strand
GGCATCCTCGACGGCCATGTGGTGCTCGACCGCGCGATCGCGCAGCGAAACCGCTTTCCGGCGATCAACGTGCTGCGCAGCATCTCGCGCACCATGCCGGCCTGCAACACGCCCGCCGAGAATGCGCTGGTCAGCAAGGCGCGCCAGGTCATGGCCGTCTATGACGACATGGCCGAGCTGATCCGGCTAGGCGCCTACCGGCACGGCAGCGACGCGGCGGCCGACGAGGCGATCCGGCTGCACGAGGGTCTCGAGACGTTTCAGCGCCAGGCGGTCGACGAGCGCACGACGCTCGAGGAAGGTTACCAGGCGCTGGCCGAGATACTCGGCATGCCTGCGCCCGGTGCTGAGGCCGAGGCGCCGGCATGAGCGTGCTGCGCCGGCTGGTTCGCTATCACCGCCACATCCTCGACGAGAAGCGCCGCGAGCTGCGCGGGCTGGAAGAACAAGCGGCCGCGGTCGAGAGCGCGATTGAAACCCTCGACGATAGCGTGGTGCACGAGCAGCAAGTCGCCGGCCAGTCGACCCAGGCGCTTGGCGCCTATGGGCCGTTCGCGCGCGCCGCGCTGGACCGTCGCGCGACGCTGCTCGGCGCGCTGAGCGAAGCGAACCTGGCCGTCGACACCGCGCGTGACGCGCTCTTGGACGTGTTCGCCGAAGTGAAGCGCTACGAGATAAGCCTCGAAAATCAGGAGCGCGAGGAACGCGAAGCGCGCGAACGGCAAGTGCAGGGGCAGATCGACGAGTCCGCCCTCAACCTGTACCGGCGCCGCGACAAGGACTGATCCGCCGTCGCTGCGCCCGCGCGGCGTAGGACGGTTCCGGCCGGGGCTACGGAACGCGCAGATGCGCCAGAATGCGCGGGTTGTCCCAGTTGGGCTGACGGTCTTCGACAATCACCTTCTGCGGCCGTACGCTCGGGCCGCCATGCGGCGCGGTGACGATGACCTGCACCCAGCGCGGCACGATCTCGTTGTTGAGATCGTCGAGAATGTCGAAAGCGAGCTGCTCGATCATGAGCGGCGCGTCCGCGCCGAAGGCGGCGAGGTAGGCCTCGAACGATTCTGCGCCAAGCACCAGCTTATCGGGCACATAGGTGAGGTGGACATAGTGTCCGTGATGCGCGACGCGACCCTCCAGCATCACGATGTAATCCAGATTGCTCCGCGGGTTGCCCTGAAATTCCAGCCGCGTGCGGCGAAGGGCGCGGTCAGTGCCGGATGCCGGCGCGGAGGCGGTGGGCTCGGTGCTCAAACCATGAGATCCTTGTGCGTCTCCGCCGTCTGTTCGATCGGCGAAATCTCGAATTTCTGCACCGCGCGGAAGCCGATCGTGCCGGTAAAGCCCAGCGCCGTGATCGTGTTGCCGAAGATCGAGCGAATATCTTCGCGCATCGCCTTGGACAGGTCCTGATGCGTGCGGACGACGAGGTCCACATGCTTCTTGCGCGTCAGGCCGTCGAACTGGAACGGGCCGAGCCGGCTCATGTTGACCTCGATCATGAAGCGCGAGCCGCTGTCGCCGTCCTCGCCTCCGGCCTTTCCGTCGTCTTCGTGGCCCCGCAGCATGAAGCGTAGCTGTTCCAGCCCTTCATCGGTCAGGATCGGAATGAGAAAGAGCCGCCAGGTCTGGCCCGTGGAATCCGTCGCCGTGCGCTGCGCTTGCCCGATGTCGTGCGACAGGCGGTCGCCGAGGCCGCCGGACGCCCGGCTCAGCTGGCGCAGCGAATCCTCGCCGAAAAAGCGGCGAATGTCGCTGGAGAAGACGGCGGACAAAAAGAACAGCATGGTCCCCGCGAGCCGCGGCCCGGGCGTCGGAACCATCATCTGGGCAACCTGATGGGCGAGCGCGGGATCGACGCGCTGCAACGTCGTCAGAGCCTCGCTCAACGCTTCCCAGCGTCCGCCGAGCGACGAGAAGGGCGACGTGAGGGCATCGTCGGCAGGCGGCGCCCGCAGGTCGAGCAGCTGCAACAGCAGGCGGCTGCCGACGGGAAGCGGCGGCGCGTTGGAGAGGACGATCTCGCCGGCATCGCCGGTGACGATCGGCGCGCCGTCCGGCTGGTGACCGGTCACCGCGGCAACGAGGAGCCGCCCGGCGGCCGGCCCGGCGCCCGCTTGCAGGGCTTGCGAGAAGGAGGGCGGCAGCTCGCCGTCCGGCGGCACGAAGGAGAGCACCCGCAGGCTGAGGTTGGCGCCGCGCACCAGCGCGGGGGCGGCGGCCGCCGGCGTGGCCCCCGGCGTCCCGCTCGGCGCGGTCGCCGGCGTCTGGCCCGTTCCCGCTGCCGCGCCGCCGGGCGCCGCGGGTTGCGGATTTGCTGCGCCGTTCGGCGTCGGCGCTGCGATGCCGCGGGTCACCACCGCCTGCACGACGCTGCCCTCGGTCAGGTGGGTGGTGACGGGCGCGGTGGCTTGTTGCGGCGAAGCGCCGGACGCGCCGGTTGTGCCGGCGAGGCCGCCCGGCAAGGTCGTATTGCGCGCCGTCGCAGCGGGATTCTGGAATTGCAGCGTGACCTGCAGCGTCGCGCCGACCGACTGAACCTGCACCAGGACGGGCGTTCCGGGGGGCAGGTCGGCGGCGGTCTGCACCGCGAGGCGGCCGAGGCTCGTCGTCAGGACGAGCTGACCGCTGCTGCTCGAAACCACCACGGCGTTGAGCGACTGGCCTTGGACGAGCGATGCGACATCGGGCGTGCTCTGGACCGTTCCCTGGACCGCGGTCAGCGCGGCCGTCTGCGTCGGCGTCGCGGCGGGCGCGGGCGGCGAGACGGGGGGAACGGGGGCGCTCATACCGGGTGCTGTAACATCCTGACCAGTCGTTCAACGTCGGTGGCGGCGTCGCAATTCGGGTAGACCGTCAGCAGCGGTTTCTGCTGCTGGATGCATTGGCGCACCTTGTTGTCGCGCCGGATGATCCCCGCCAGTGGCGGCTCGAATTGCAGGAAGCTGCGGCACGCCTTGGCCAGGGTTTCATAGGTCTTCTGTCCGGCGGCCTGCGACGGCGCCAGGTTGACGACGACCCGGATGTCCGCGTTGGGCCGATCCGAAAGCGTGAGCTTGATGAAGGCATAGGCGTCGGTGAGCGCCGTGGGCTCGTCGGTCGTGACGACGAGGCAGACGCCGCGCGGCGGGGTCAATGTCTGCACGGTCCGGTCCACGCCGGCGCCGAGGTCGATGACGACATTGTCATAGGAGGAAGCGAGCATCAGCAGCTGTTCGCGCAAGGCATTCAGGCGTGGCGGCGGCAGCAGCGCCAGGCTGCCGGAGCCCGAGCGGCCGGCAATCACGGAGAAGCCGACGTCCTCGACCGGGATCACGCTCTGCTCCAGCTTGAGCTTGCCGGCGATGACCGAGGCAAGGTCGCGCTCCGGCATCAGCCCGAGCTGGATATCGACATTGGCCAGGCCGAGGTCGCCGTCGAACAGAAGCGCCTTGCGTCCCGACTTCGCAAGCACGTGGGTGAGGGTGATCGCGAGCCAGGTCTTGCCCACGCCGCCCTTGCCCGATGCGATCGTGATGACGTTTCGCCCGTGAATGGGGAGGGGGGTGACATTGACCGCTGCTTCGATGGTCATGACTAATTCCAGCCTGTTGCTTGTCGCGCTTGACGGAGTCTTGCGGGATCTTTGTTCGCGTCCGGTTCGCGCAGGTTCGATATTTCGAGCAGGAGCCGCGCGAGCATCACCGGATTGACCGATCGCAAGCCGTCGACGATATCGGGCGTGGCGCTGATTTCGGCGAAGGCGGCGCCGCTCGCCTCGAGTGCGGAAAGGATGCCGCCCAACCGGCGGCTCATGTCGAGCCCCGTCACGAGCAGGCGGGTCGGCGCGAGCTTGCGGAACTCGGCGGCCATGTCGCGGGCCTCGAGGGGCTCGCGGCCGGCGCTCATGACCAGAAGCCCTTCCATCGGCGCGGCATCGACGATGCGCCGCAGACGCGCCATTTCCTGCGCCACATACGGATTGACGCTGGTCGTGTCGACCAGCACGAATTGGCCTTCAAGCCCGCCGATGAGGCGCACCAGGTCTTCCGGCTCGGGCGCCGACTTCACCGCGACGTTCAAACGCTTGCCGTAGATCTCGAGCTGCTGCAGCGCACCGGCTCGTACGGCGTCGGTGGAGACCATCGTGACGCGCGCGTGCTCGACGACGGCGCGGGCGGCAAGCTTCGCCATCGCCGATGTCTTGCCCGCGCCGGGCGGTCCGTACAGCAGCACCGGATGGCGGATTTCCGCATGTGCGAGCGGGCTGAACCGGAAAATCAGGTCGAGCGCGCCCGCCAGCGTTTGCAGCAGGTCGGTCGTGCCCAGCTCGGATGCGATGCCGACGATCTTGTCGGCGAGCGGACGGGGCACGCGGTGATTGTCGAGCGCGTCCGTGATCCGCTCGACGAGTTGGCCGTCGGTGGTCGTTTCGCGGAAATCCAAATCGGGCTCGGGCGTTTCCACGGCGGCCGTGATGCGGACGCCGTCACGGCCGCTTTCGCTTGTCGATACGATGATCGCGTCCTCGCCGAGCTCTTCGCGCACGAGCTTCATGGCTTCGACCATCGTTGGGGCTTGTAGTGTCTTAAGGCGCATGTGAGTCCGATCGTTTCCTTAGATTTGACCCAGCGTCTTGATCTTGGCCTTCGGGTGGATCTCGTTCTGCGACATGACCACGGTGATCGGCCGGAAGCGCTCGACGACGGAACGGACGAAGGGGCGGATGCTCGGGCTCACCAGGAGCACCGGGGTTTCACCCTGCATCGCCTGCCTTTCGAAGCTGGTTCGCACGGCGGCGATGAATTGCTGCAGCCTGCTCGGCGCCATGGCGAGCTGTCGCTCCTCACCTTGGCCGACGATGGACTCGGCGAAGGCCTGTTCCCATTCCGGCGAAAGGGCGATCAGCGGGATGAAGCCGCTGGCATTCGTGGCGGCGTCGGAAAGCTGGCGCGCCAGGCGGGCGCGCACATGCTCCGTGATCAGGGTCAGGTTGCGGGTAAAGGCGGCGGCTTCCGAGATGCCCTCGAGAATGGTCGGCAGGTCGCGGATCGAGACGCGTTCGGACAGCAGATTCTGCAGCACGCGCTGTACGCCACCGAGCGATATGTGGCCCGGGATCAGGTCCGCGACCAGCTTCTGCTGCGGCTTGTCGAGGTCGTCCAGCAGCTTCTGCGTCTCCGCGTAGGACAGCAGCTCCGCCATGTTGTCGCGGATCAGCTCGGTGAGATGCGTCGTCACCACGGTCGGCGCATCGACCACGGTGTAGCCGCGGAACATGGCTTCTTCGCGGAAACGGTCCTGGATCCACATCGCCGGCAGGCCGAAGGTCGGTTCCGTGGTCGGCTGTCCGGCCAGGGTAATCGCCTCGCCGCGCGGATCCATGACCAGCAGCAGGTTCGGGCGCAGCTCCCCGGTGCCGGCCTGTATCTCCTTGATGCGGATTACATATTCGTTGGGCGGAAGCTGGAGGTTGTCCTGGATGCGAACCGCCGGCATGACGAAGCCCATCTCGATCGCGAGCTGCCGGCGCAGCGCCTTAATCTGGTCGGTCAGGCGCCGCTCCTGCGGATTGTTGATGAGCGACAGAAGGCCGTATCCCAGCTCGAGGCGGATGCTGTCCATCTGCAGGGCCGAGGCGATCGGCTCTTCCGCGACGGGCACGGCAGCCTTCTCCGCCGCCTGGGCTTCTTTTTCGTCGACCTCGGCCTGGGCTTCGCGGCGATAGTTGTAATAGGCGACGCCGCCGGTGAGGCTGGCGAGCAGCAGGAAGGGGATGGCGGGGATGCCGGGCAGCGCTGCGGTTGACAGCAGCATGACCGTTCCCAGGCCGAGCGCCAGCGGATAGGCGCCGAGCTGGGTCAGCACGGTCGTCTCGCTCGCCGCCTTGTTGCCCGTCTTCGTCACCAGCATGCCCGCGGCGGTCGAGACGATCAGCGCCGGAACCTGCGTGACCAGGCCATCGCCGACGGTCAGCAGGGTATAGGTCTGAACCGCCTGCGACAGCTTCATGTCCTGCTGGACGATGCCGATGATGATGCCGCCGATGATGTTGATGAAGGTGATCAGCAGGCCGGCGATCGCGTCGCCGCGTACGAATTTGGAGGCGCCGTCCATCGAGCCGTAGAAGCTGTTCTCTTCCTCCAACCGGCTCCGGCGCTCGCGCGCCTGCTCTTCGTTGATCAGGCCGGCGGACAGGTCGGCGTCGATCGCCATTTGCTTGCCGGGCATGGCGTCGAGGCTGAACCGCGCGCCGACCTCGGCGATGCGTCCGGCGCCCTTGGTGATGACGACGAAGTTGACGATCACCAGGATCGCAAAGACGATCAGGCCGATGATGTAATTGCCGCCGACCACGAAGTTGCCGAAGGCCTGGATGACGCGGCCCGCGGCGTCGGTGCCCTTGTAGCCGTCGGCCAGGATCAGCCGGGTCGACGCCAGGTTGAGCGCCAGCCGCAGCATCGTCGCGACCAGCAGGATCGTCGGAAAGGTGTTCAGCTCCAGCGGCGTGCGGACGAACAGCACGGTCATCAGAATGACGACCGAGAAGGTGATGGACAGCGCGAGGCTGAAATCCAGCATCCAGGTCGGCATCGGCAGCAGCAGCACGACGAGGATACAGACCATGCCGACCGCGAGCACGATGTCGCCGCGGTCCTTGAGATAGTCGAGTGCGGGCAGCTTGAATCCGAAGCCTTTGCGGCCGCCGGGAACGGCGACCGCTTCGGTATTCGCTTCGTTGGTAACGTCCGTCATCGCGTCGTTGCCGCTGCCTCGGTCAAGATATCAACCCCTCAAGCCTCGCCCGGCATGGGAACCGGGATGCCTTCCTGGGTGTATTGCTTCAGCTTGTTGCGGAGCGTGCGGATCGAGATGCCGAGAATGTTGGCGGCGTGCGTCCGGTTGCCCAGGCAGTGTTGCAGGGTCTCGATGATGAGGTCGCGCTCGACCTCGGCGACGGTCTTGCCGACCATGGCGCCGCCGCTGCTGGCGGCCGCGGCGTCCGACGGGCCGGATGCGGCCGGGCCGCCGCCCAGGTTCAGCATAATCGCGTCGGCGTCGATCTCGTCGCCCTGGGCGAGCAGGATGGCGCGGTGAATGGCGTTCTCCAGCTCGCGCACGTTGCCGCGCCAGGTATGGGTCTTCAGCCGACTCGCCGCTTCCGGTGTAAACGGCCGTTCGTCGACCCCGTTCGCCTTCGCGTATTTCTTGGCGAAGAATTCGGCCAAGACCATGATATCCGCCGGCCGGCTGCGCAGCGGCGGGAGCTCGACATTCACCACGTTGAGACGGAAGAAGAGGTCTTCGCGGAAGTCGCCGCTTTTCACCGCCTCTTCGAAATCGCGGTTCGACGTGGCGAGGATGCGCACGTCGACCGGGATGGGCTGCGTCCCGCCGACGCGGTCGACCTCGCGCTCCTGGATGGCGCGCAGCAGCTTGGCCTGCAGCCGCGGATGCATCTCGCTGATCTCGTCGAGCAGGAGGGTGCCGCCGTTGGCCTCCTCGAACTTACCGATGCGGCGTGCGACCGCACCGGTGAACGAGCCTTTCTCATGCCCGAAAAGCTCTGATTCCAGAAGGTTCTCCGGGATTGCCGCGCAATTCACCGCGACGAATTGCCGGGACGCGCGCTTGCTCTTGTTGTGGATATAGCGCGCCATCAGCTCCTTGCCGGTGCCG
>CAZPFL010000219.1:0-7783 GCA_964585785.1 uncultured Rhodospirillaceae bacterium | reverse complement strand
AGCGGCGCAGGCCGCTAATGCAAGCGAGCATCGTCAGGAAGAGTGGAAGCGCGGGGGGCGGGGGCGGCGAGGCAGAGGCGGCAGCGCCTTAACGATATCTTCACGGACTCCGCTTAATCCTGGCGCCCTCCTAAAAGCAGAGTCGCCGTTACCCCCGGTCGCGTGTCGGCCGGGGGCTTTTCTTGCGTGTAACACGATATATAATTAAAACTGATAATTGTAGTTTAGATAGCCTCGTCACTGGCTCCGCCGTCGTGGCGGGGCTTTTCTTTTTGCCCCTTACGCTGCCTATTAACAGCAACCCATTGCCCGAATGCATGGTTGCGGCGCAGGCTATCTGGAAGATGACACGCCTGACGCAACGCGGACGCGGTAGTGCCGGCCAACGAGCACAAGAACAAGCATGGCGAAAAGTGCTGCGAGATCTAAAAGAAACCGATCAAATATGACGCCCAGCGCGACGCCAATAAGGATCACGCGTAGAGGCCAACCAATTTTCCTGTGGTAGAAACCGCCCGCGCCAACAGCGAAAAGCAAGGCGGAAACGATTCCCAGCACGCTGCTCCAGATAATTTGACGGACACTCCCCTCGAGGAGCAATGCCGGGCGATACAAGAAAAAGAAAGGGAGCACGAATTTCATGAGGGCCAGCCGCATGCTTGTTAGCGCGATGGGCCACCAGTGTGTTTGTGTAATGACAGACGCCGTAAATACCGCCGTGCAAACCGGCGGCGTGAGTGCCGACAAGGGTGCGCCGTAAAATATGAAGAAATGCGCAACCAAGATCGGCACACCAAGTTCTGTCAACGCGGGACCACAGACCGCGGCCGCCAGCAAATAAGCTGCTGTTGTGGGCATTCCCATCCCAAGCACCATCGAGACGATGAGGGCAAGGATGGCAATTATGTGGGCGCCTACAACTCGGGCATGGTCTGGCACACCGACCAATCCTTCAAGGAAAGGCCGATGCTCGCCACCTTCCTGCTCGGCGATGTCTGTCCACCCGAGGGCGCCGACACCCAATTCGCCAACATGACGGCCGCCTATGCGGCGCTCCCATCGGCGATGAAAAAGCAGATCGATGGTCTGGTGGCGATTCACGACCGTAACTTCAGTTATGCCCAGCGGTATCCGGAGCGTCCGCCGCTTACACCGGAACAGCGCCGCGAGGTGCCGCCGGTGGCCCATCCGATCGTTCGCCAACACCCGGAGACCGGCCGGCCGGGTCTCTATCTCGCCTTGTCCGACATCCGCGACATCGAGGGGATGGAGCGGGAGCGTGCGCTACGCCTTGTACGCGACCTCGTCGATTTCGCGACGCGCGACGCATTCGTCTACAGCCACAAATGGCGCAGCGGTGATCTCGTGGTATGGGATAACCGCTGCACCATGCACCGGGCGACGCCATTCGACCAGAAATACCGGCGCTACATGCGCCGCACCCAGGTGAGAGGCGACCGGCCCATTCCAGCCGGCGCGGCGCGCTAGCGAGACGCGTTCCGGAACCACCAACCGCCGACGTCCTCTTCTTCGGCATACGGGCTGAAATCGGGGATCAGCCTGTCGGTCGGCGCCAGGGTCGCTGAAATAGGGAGCGCTTGGCCAAGAGCGGACGGTCCGGCTCGCGAACGGCACGACGCGGGGTTTAGAACTGTTGCACGGTGACATCGTGGCCCACCTTCACCGAGTATTCGACCGGCAAGCCCGGCCTAATCGGAACGTTCCAGGTCGCGCCGGCGTAGAGCCGGCTGCCCGGAAGCGACGTGCAATGACCCTTCCGTGCGTCGCATTGCTTGCCGTTGAACAGTTGGGCATTGGTATCGCCGAGATTTCTCAGGGATAACATTTCGCCGGATCGTGCCCCGGTGATGACGGCTTTCGGTTGCGCTGGCCGCTGAATGACGAGCACATCGTAGCCAACGAGAATTTTGAGGCCCGTCACGGGCGCCTCGACCGGACCAACAACGGGTTTGACCGTCACGCGATAAATGCGATCCCGGTCACCGGCTTCCTTCAGCATGGCGATGCGCACGAACTTTCGCTGTCCCGGCTCCAGGATCAAGCGGCTGGGTGTTGCCAGAAGACCCAGCACCTGGGGATCCGGGTCTTGAATACGCTGCTCCGCACTGGTACCAGGCGCCGCGATCTCCGACGGCTCGACAACCACGTAGAGCCGATCGCTGCCATTGTTAACCAGCTCGAGATCGGCGCGCGGAGGATGCCCCGACTGAAAATCGACAATAGCGGGACTGACGCCCAATTCCGCATAGGCCGGAAGCGGCATCGCTGTCCAACCCGCGAATACAAGGGCGAGCCCCCAAAATACGCCGAAGCGGTGCTTCCGGCATTTCACATGAACAGCGTGTCGCGTTCGCCGGCATCGAGGATGTTCGATCTGGACGGTCATCGTGGTTTCACTCCTTCGTCATTGCGCGCGCGCAGCGCGGCGATAGCCGTCGGCCTGGGCGTCGGTGTGTTCATCCCGGCAAATCAGCCTCCCCAGCGCGGCGTAGCCGTTCTTGGCCGACACATTCGGCAGGCGAATCATGCAACGGCCGCCGTTTGCCGCGTGCAGCGTGAGCGTCGTTGCGCCCGACAGCGCGACCTGGAAATATCCCTGGGCATCGGTCATGGCGGGTTCTCTTGCCCCGTCGATCCGAGCGTTTGCGATCGGCTGCCCGGCGGCGTTCAACGCCCTGCCAAAAGCGCCGAAAACCGGCTCGACATGCCATTCCAGCGTTTCGACATTCCCCGGAAAGAGGCTGACGGTTTGCTCGCTTGTGTCGAAAGCGACCGGTGGCGCACCGACCGGCGCAAGTCGAACCGCGTATGCCCTGTAGGGCGTGAGAAGAATCGGTAGGCTCTGTCCCGTCTCAATCCGGCCGCGCGGCGAGCCGTCGATCAGGACGTCCGCCAGCGTGCCCGGCGCGTTTCCCGCCAGCCGCACGATGATGCCGCTTTCACTGGTGTCCTGGCCGCCGATGGCGATGCCGTTCTTGTCCGCGACACTACTCGTAACGAAATTCACGCTGTACTGAGATCCGCGACCGACGCCGTTGAATGTCTGATCGGCCTCGGCCGTATAGACGCCATAGGCCCCCCGAAGCTGACCACCGATCGTTGCGACGTCATTGTCGAGCTTGTGCGCGATCCCGACCGACCCCGTCAGATCGCTCGCCAACACGTCGGGCTCGACGTAGGTGCCCGTCAGACTTCCAATGGTCCCGAGCTGCCGGTTCCGACCCGACTCTTCAAGCGCTTCGCCACCGGCTTCACCGACGAGCGATGCGTTTCCCTGGTTGAATTGAATGCGAAGGCTGATGCCCGCCTGGAACGCGTCACTGGACTTCGTGACGCCTGCGACCAGCGTCTCGGACGTTTCCCCGTCGTTCCGGAACGTCCAGTTGAGTGTCGGACCGACCGAATAGGACGGTGGCGCCAGGGGCGTTTCGAGATAGGTTCCGGTCAGACCAAACTGCGCCGTTCCAATGCTGTAAGAGAGGCTGCCACTGATCTGGAGGGAATTGCCCGTGAGCTGGTTGGCGCCGGTACGGTCGATCGGCGTGAAGGCGTTGGCGGCGGCAGAGGCCGGACTTACGAATGTCTGCCCGGGGCCCCACGTCTTGCGCAGGTCGACGTTCAAGGAGAGCGTCGAAAATGCCGTGACCGAACTGTCGAGCAGCATCCCGTAGTTGCCACCCGTGTCCCCGAACACCGCTGCGTGCAGGCGTAGCGGTTCCGTGAAATAGGTGCCGCCCATCTCTGTTTGAAATGTCTTTCCAAACAGCAGGGTTGTGGCGTCGATGGCGGTGTCTGACGAAAGTCGTATGGCCCCGCCCGCCTCCGCAAAGGCGGCGTCCGCGTTTGGCAACGGGTCGATCCCGGTATTTGCGAGAACGCCGGCATCGAAGAACCAGGTTGGCGCATCCGGCGGCGGAAGCGAACGGCTTTTGACGAAAAATTGCTGCACCTCGCGCGTCGTACCGCCGATCTCATGGATGCGCAGTGTGACGGTATAGGCGCCGTCGGGAAGCGCCTGTGTGTCCAGTATCTGATTGCCCGCGTCGTACAGCTTTGAAGCCAGCAGACGGCCGTTGCGAAAAATGTCGACCTGCGACCGGCGCGGCAGAAACAGCAGGAGCGGGGTGCCGCCGATTTGCTCGCGGTCAGCCCGCGTATCGACTTGGCTGCCGACGCCGGCGCCATAAATCCGGCTTTGCCCCGTAAAGTCGAGGGCTGGCGTCCACAGTAGACCGGCCTGATATCGTATACCGGGTCTGTCGATCGCGCCGGAGAGTGTGTCGACTTGGAGCCCAATGTCGGAGGATTGCGAGAACTCCGTGGTCAGGCGCGCTTCATGAAAGCCCAGGACCGCGCGGTTCTGAATGCTATAGGCGGCCGCACTGCCATCCGAGCCGGAGAGAGCGCCGCCGATCGTATCGGCCAATGACAGCCCTGCGGCAGGCGCAGGCAAATATTTTCGCTTGGTGGCGGCGGTCGACGCCAATTCAGCCGGATTGACGAAGATCTCCGCGCGAAATCGATCCTCGTCGAATATGATTCCCGCAACGGCGGGCGAAAGACGCCCACAATTCGCGGGCTGGCCGTTAACGCAAACGAGCTCTGGATGCGTGGGAAGCGAGGTGGCCAACACGCGCGTTATCGTCGCCGGATGCCGCAGCCTTGGTATCAAAGCCGCAACCGCTGCCGGATCACCGAAACGCAAGGATCCGGGTTCAAAAATCGCCATCGCGTCTCCGACGCGGCGTCCGCCGAAGTAAATGTCCACCAATGTTTTCTGCGGCCGCATCAGAGTCTCGAAGCCCACAGGCGGCCGTCCGACGAGTGCGGCCGGCGAAATTTTGGCGTTTCCTGCAGCGTAAGCGTCGCTTGCAAGACCGATGGACAAGATCGCGGCGATAACGGCGGTGCACCGACGTGCGACGGCGTGAAGCCACGCGTCCGGCATCGTTCGCGTGCGGTCCGGAAGCAGCGGTTGCATGGTGCCGGTCCGCTCATTCCGCACCGATCACCAGCGTCAACACACCGGTATAGCGGACGCCGGCGAACGCGGTCTGCAGATTGGCCGCCGTGACCCGCACGATCAGACTGGCGGAGGTCGACGGACCCCGCCTGCACCTCTTCTGCGTTGCGGTGGAAACGCGTCCCGTGAGCGCAACGCCGGGCGATAGGGTTGCGCCGGTGCTTTGGCCCGCAGCCGCGCTCCACGCAACCGTGTATGGCAGTACCGGGGTCAATCCCCCGCCGGATAATGTGAAGGCAGAGGCCGCGCCCGACCCGGTGGCGGTTATTGTGTATCCGCGGGTTCTTGTATTGCTGTAGACGCAAAGGCTCTGGCTCCTGCTCGCGGTGACAAACGGATCGAGCGACAGTAGCGAAACGTCCTGCAAATTCGTTATGTCGACACGCGGTGCGGCGCACGCGGGTGCAATTGTGAAGCACAGCACTATGGTTAACGCAGCCGCAGAAACGCATTTGCGACGAACGCGCATTGTCGCCTCCGTTAAAGGGAGTTCGCCGGTACCCGAACGCAACGCGGTGAGACGAGCCGCTGAGACGCGCGGCTCGTCCGCCGCCTTGTCAGTTCGGCGCGACCAGGAGGGTCAATGTTCCGGTATAGGTCGTCGCCGCCAACATGGAGCCCGCATCGGTTCCTTGGATGCCGACAATAAGGCTCGCCGTTGTGCCGCCGCCGCAGGCCGCGGCCGTGGCGGTCGAGACCAACTTGGCGGATTTCGTGCCGGCGACCAGTTGCGTCCCCGTCGTCTGGCCGGAGGTCGCACTCCAGTAAACCTGATAGGGGACGACCGGGTTGGTGCTGTTCGCCAGCGTGAAGGCGCCCGCCGTGCCGCTGCCCGTCGCCGTGACGTAGTAGCTCTTGTCGGCGTTGTTGCTCCAGACGCAGACGTTCTGGGCCTTCTTGGCCTGGTTCCCCGTGTTGACAATCGGACCGAGGTCCGCGTCGACAAAGGTTACGTCCGATAGATTCGTAAGATTGACGCGGGCCGCGACCGACGCGTTGATCGTCACGGTACCCGTAGAGGTTGGGCCCGCTGTTCCCTGTGTCGCCGCGTTCGATGGCGTCAGCGAACTCAGAAAGCCGAGCGCGCTAACGATAAGCCCGGCAGCGAGGTTCCGGTGAAAAAGCTTGGACTTCATTTGGCCGACACTTTCCGTTGTTTCCAACTAGAACGATATGTCGTGCCTTCTGCATGACGTCAGACGTGCGTTCTGCATGACGTGCGCTATGTCTAAAGCGCAAAGTCTCAACAAAAAGTTACCAAGCCAGAGAATTTCCGACGCTGTCGGATGACTCTGTACCGCCGCAAGTCGGCATGGCCGCTTACGTTCAATGTCGAGCGGAATGCCCGGGCGGGCGTTCATCGATCCGATTGATCCTGTGGTCGGCGATGCGCGCGGCTGGATTTGGCGAGACGCAGTCATGGGGCAGGGGCACGGGGCAGGGCGTGCCAGCGCTACCCGAAATCAGACGGCGATCGGCTCAGCGACCACACCGGCGTGGAATTCAAGGCTTCGGTAGCGGACGGTGCTTTCTTTTTTAGTATGGCCAAGCAAGCGCTCGACGGCTCTGAGGGTGCCGGTCCGCCTATGAATCTCGGTCGCCTTGGTTCTTTTAGCGAAGGCGTGCCGACGAGGGGGCCACCCTCATCCGAGGCCGGCAAGCCAACGGTTCAAGGGGCATGCGTCGTGCCGGGTCGTCAATGGATGATCCCGATGGCTCGGATATGGCCACGGCCGAGAAGCCCTGTTGCTGGATACCGGGTCGGACGCGAGGCCGGAGCGATAGCGAGAGATGGCGGCGGGGCGGGGGCGCCGCCTCTCGGCTTCTCGTGGGAATGCGGATGTTGAATCCGCAAGCCGGCTTGTTTGCTTATGGATATTTGCGGACGAAGGCACCGAACAGAAAGACCGCCGCACACCGGTCTCCCCGAAAACCTACGGCACTTTCCGTCAGGCAGTCGCAGCCGGGCTCTTCTTCCGGCGTCGCCAACCGAACAGACCAAGCCCGCCGAGGGCCGAAGCCAAGAGGGGAAGCGCGGCCGGCAAAGGAACGGCGCTAACGGTGTTTCCGTCAATGCCGACCGTTTGGGAGAACGTGACTTGATAGTCTCCCGAATAGGAGCTGCTGCCGGAGAAAGAATTTGCTCTGGCATTCGCCTCGGATACGTAAAAGCGCGATATCGCCAAAATGTATGATCCGCCACTCAAAGATTGTCCAGGTAGATAGGAATCCAATCCAATCGTGCTTCCATCGCTGTTCCAGCCAGGTGCGGTGCTGTCGTCGTCGTAGTTGATCAGCGACCCTGTTAGCGCGCCGATTGGGGAGCCGTTGTTGGCAAACAGGTAAATGTATGAATCGGGAAGACCACTTCCTGTTGGCCCCCCTGTCCATCCATTCGCAAGAACATTGATGTCCAATGCGCCGCCGGAATAGGTGAACGGAATGTAATTCCACTGATTCGTTCCGAGTGTCCCCTGTACGACCGTCGCTTGTGCGCTGAGAGACAAGAGCGAAAGCGAGAATGCCACGCCTAGGAGCTTCAGGAGCCCTATCCGCATTTTTCTTTCCTCCCCTGAGATTGATTTCATCCGCAAAGCAAGCGTAAAAGTTTTTATTAAGTATCGGCAAGGTAGAGATTTTTTGCCCTTAGAAAAAATCATTTTAAAACAGCTTCCTGCTAATTCGACGTAGTACGATTGCCCCTATGCTCCCCGTATGATCGCGCACCGAACGACGCCA
>CAZPFL010000218.1:0-7950 GCA_964585785.1 uncultured Rhodospirillaceae bacterium | reverse complement strand
TACGGCACCGGCATCGTCGCCGCCGGCACCGGCATCCTGCTCAACAACGAGATGGCGGATTTCGCCGCCAAGCCGGGCGTGCCGAATCCCTATGGGCTGCTCGGCGGCGACGCCAACGCGATCGCACCCGGCAAGCGGCCGCTCAGCTCGATGAGTCCGACCATCGTGCTCAAGGACGGCAAGCCTTTCCTCGCAACGGGCAGCCCCGGCGGCAGCCACATCATCACGACGGTCGTGCAGATCCTCATGAACGCGATCGACTATCACATGAATATCGCCGAGGCGACGAACGCGCCGCGCGTCCACCATCAGTGGCAGCCGGATATCCTGCGGATCGAGCAGGGCATCAGTCCCGACACGATACGCCTGCTGAAAAGGCTCGGCCATCATGTGGCGCTGAAGGCGCCGATGGGCGCCGCGCAGTCGATTATGCGGATCGACGGCCGGCTGTTCGGCGCGTCCGATCCGCGCCGCCCGGACGGGCTCACGCTCGGTTATTGAAATTCCGTGGCCGCCCCGGCCGCGCGGTCATGACTCCATCACGCGAGGACGATAGAGTGACGCTGCCATGAAAATCGACGGGAAACCCTACCGCAGCATCTGGATCAACGAGGACGGCTGGTCGGTCGGTATCATCGACCAGACCCGCTTGCCGCATGAATTCGTGCTGGCGCGCCTTGCCACGGTCGAGGATGCGGCGCACGCGATCGAGGCGATGCTGGTGCGCGGCGCGCCGCTGATCGGGGCCACGGCGGCTTACGGCATGGCGCTCGCCATGCAGGCGGACCCGTCCGACGCGTCGCTGGCCCAGGCTTATGACAGGCTGGCTCGGACGCGGCCGACCGCGGTGAACCTGCAATGGGCGCTGGATGCGATGCGCGCCGCGCTGCAGCCGCTCGGCGCCAACCGGCGCACCGAGGCGGCCTATGCGAAGGCGGCGGCGGTTTGCGACGAGGACGTGGAGATCAACCGTCGCATCGGCGAGCACGGCCTTCCACTGCTCAAGGACATCGCGGCTCGGAAGAAGAAGGGCGAGCGGGTCAACGTCCTGACGCATTGCAACGCCGGCTGGCTCGCGACCGTCGATTGGGGCACGGCGACCTCGCCGATCTACCAGGCGCACGACTCCGGCATTCCGGTCCATGTCTGGGTCGACGAGACGCGGCCGCGCAACCAGGGCGCCAGCCTGACCGCCTGGGAGCTCGGCCATCACGGCGTGCCGCACACGGTCATCGCCGACAATGTCGGCGGACACCTGATGCAGCACGGCATGGTCGATCTCTGCATCACGGGCACCGACCGGACCACGGCGACCGGTGATGTCGCGAACAAGATCGGCACCTATCTCAAGGCGCTCGCCGCCGCCGACAACGGCGTTCCGTTCTATGTCGCGCTGCCGTCGCCGACCATCGACTGGACGATCGAGGACGGCGTGGCGTCGATCCCGATCGAGCAGCGCTCCGCGGACGAGGTCAGCCGCATCACCGGGCGCACCGTCGCCGGCAAGATCGAGACGGTGACGATCACGCCGGAAGGCTCGCCCGCCGCGAACTACGCTTTCGACGTGACGCCGGCGCGTCTCGTGACCGGGCTGATCACCGAGCGCGGCGTCGCCAAGGCGAGCCGCGAGGGCCTCGCCGCGCTGTTCCCGGAGCACGCGGCGAAATGACGGGCAAGCGCGCGGGCTTCGCGCGTGAGCGCCGTGACATGATCGCCGCCTGCCGGCAGATGAACGTGCTCGGCATCAACCAGGGACGCTCCGGCAATATCGGCTTGCGCGTGAAGGGCGGCCTGCTCGTCACGCCGTCGGGCATGCCATACGACGCGCAGGCGCCCGCCGACATCGTCTTTATGAAGGCCGACGGGACCGTGCCGCCGGGCCAGCGCGAGCCTTCCACCGAATGGCGCTTTCACCGTGACATCCTGGCGAAACGGCCCGACGTCGGCGCGGTCGTGCACACGCATGCGATGTTCGCGACGACGCTTTCCTGCCTGCGCATGGAGATCCCCGCCTTTCATTACATGGTCGCCATGGCCGGTGGCGATTCGATCCGCTGTGCGCCCTACGCGACCTTCGGCACGCAGGCGCTCTCGAATCACGCGGTCAAGGCGCTCGAGGGGCGCAAGGCATGCCTGCTCGCCAATCACGGCATGATCGTGGTCGGCGAAACGCTGGCCAAGGCGATGGCGCTCGCCGTCGAGGTCGAAACCCTTGCCGCGCAGTACTGGCGTGCGCTCCAGATCGGCAAGCCGGCGCTGCTTTCCAAGAAAGAGATGCGGGTCGTGCTGGGAAAGTTCACGACCTACGGGCGCCAGGGCGAAGACTGAGCGGGGCTCACCCCCCGTCTTCCGCCGCCGCGATCAGGTCCAGGACGAGACGATTGAAGGTCTCCGCCGCCTCCGCGTTCGGCATGTGGCCGATTTTGTCCAGGATATGCACGGGCACGTCGTCGCGCAGCCTTTCACCATGCGCGACCGGAACGATCCGGTCTTCGCGGCCCCAGATGACGTGGACGGGGAAGGGATAGTCCTTGACGCGCTCGGCATAGGCGAAGCGCTGATGGCCGTCCTCGAAATTGGCGTCCGTTATCCGGCTGACGCAGTCACGGAAGCCCGGATCCGCGCGCCCGGCCAGCGCATAGGCGATCATCGCGTCGTTGATCTTGCGCGGATCGTGGAACAGCATCGCCATCAGAGGGCGCATCGCCTCCGGCGTCTCGGCGCGCAGATATCCGCGGATGAAGTCGATGTTCACCTCGGGCCCGAGGCCGGTGGCGCTTACGCAGGTCAGCGAGAGAATGCGGTCCGGAAGATGCCCCGCCAAGTCCATCGCCACCGCCGCGCCGTAGGAAATGCCGAGAAGGTGGAACCGCTCGATCCCGAGCGCGTCAGGCAACGCTGTCAGGAACGCGCCGAGCCATGGCACCGTGCCTTCGCCGACCTCGCGGGCCGATTTTCCATGCCCGGGCAGATCCGGCGCGATGACCTGACGGTCTGCCGCAAGCGCCCGCTGATTGAGCGTCCAGCTGGTCGAGTCGCCGCCGAGGCCATGCAGCAGCAGGAGCGGCGGGGCGCCTTTGCCCACCACGCGCATGTGAAGCGCCAGGTCGCCGATATCGACGATTCGTGACTCAACCTTCTGTTTTACCGTGGATTCCGCTACCACCGTCGTCCTATCCCCTGCTTCGCAAAAAGGCCCTGCGGCAAATTTAGCGGAGTGCGCGCCGGGCGGCGATGGCGTATGGTGCCGCGTCCAAAGGCCAACCATCCTGGAGCGAATATGCGGGTAGTGCGTTTGATGATGGCGGCGGCCGCCGCCCTTCTTCTCTGGCAGTCTCAGGCTGCGGCGCTCGATAAGGAAAACATGATCTATATGGACCTCAAATACGGCCGTGTCGTGATCCAGCTCTTTCCCGACAAGGCCCCGAATCATGTAAAGCGAATCAAGGAATTGACCCGCCAAGGCTTCTATGACGGCGTGGTGTTCCACCGCGTGATCGACGGTTTCATGGCGCAAACGGGCGACCCGACCGGCACCGGCCGAGGCGGCTCGAGCCTGCCTGATCTGAAGGCGGAGTTCAACGACATGCATCATGTCGAGGGCATCTGCTCGATGGCCCGAACCTCCGACCCGAACAGCGCCAACAGCCAGTTCTTCATCATGCTGGCCGCCGCGCCGCATCTCGACGGCCACTACACCGTCTGGGGAAAGGTCATCAAGGGCATGGAATTTGTCCACATGATCAAAAAAGGCAACCCGGCAGATAACGGGATGGTCGAGAACCCCGACAAAATCATCAAAATGCGCGTCGCAGCGGACGTGGACAAATAGGCAGAATCTTTACACGCCGACTACCCGGCGGAAGGAATTTGTTAACCCCCATCGGATATTTCCCCGATGGGGCCCGAGTGAAAGGCAGGACGATTAGACATGTCCGATATCACGGCGACTACCCTCAATGTGCACTTGTCAGCCAATATCCAGGCGCTCAAGCTGAGCCTGCAGCAAGACGGCGAGGCGATTACGCTTGTTGAGAAGGCGCTTGCAACGGGGACGGAAGACTCAGGGCCGGCGCCGTCGAGCGACCGGCTCGTCGACGTCGTCGTCTAGCGTCGTCACGGCGCGCCGCGGACGCTACTTGCCTGCTCGTCGCGGCTGCGTTCCCGTAAGGCGGGCTCCGATTTCAACCTGCGCCATGGCGCGCAATGCAACGCTGCCCGGACGGCTCGGAAACGCCGGATGACCAAGTCGCCTTTTTTCAAATACGCGCTTTTTGCAGTAAAGGCGGGGATCACCATTGGGCTGATCTGGCTTGTTCTGCGCAATGTGAACATGACGGACACGCTGGCGCGCGTTCGCAGCATCCCGCCGTTGATCGCCATCGTCGGGGTGCTGTTGATGCTGCTGCTGTCCTTCTTCTGCATCATCCGCTGGCAGATCGTCATGCGCCAGTTCGGCCAAATGCTCAGCCTGCGCATCACGACCCGGCTCTTTTTTGAAGGGCTGTTCTTCAATCAGGCGCTGCCGTCGACGGTCGGCGGCGACGGGGTGCGCATCTACCGCGCTTTCCGCGCCGGGTTGCCGCTGGCCGCGGCGATCAACGGCGTGGTGCTCGACCGCGTGCTCGGGCTGTCGAGCCTGATGATCCTGGCGGCGCTGGCGCAGCCGCTATTCTATCAGCGGGTCGACTCCATCGCGGCCCGGCTCAGCTTTACCGCGGTCTTCGTCCTCGCGGTCTCGGGAATCCTGGTGTTGCTGCTGCTCGGCTTCATGCCGGCCTGGTTTCGCCAATGGAAGCTCGCCCGCGGGCTGGTCTCCCTGTCGCAGGCTGCGCGCCGGGCGTATGCGACGCCGCGCGTGTTCTTTCCGGTAACGTTGCTGTCGGTCGCCGGCCATCTCATCTCCGTCATGGTCTTCTATCTCCTTGCGGTCGGCCTCAACTTGGGCGTCAGCTTTCTCGACTGTCTCGTCATGGTGCCGTCCGTTCTGTTGCTGGCGACGGTGCCGATCTCGGTGGCGGGATGGGGGGTGCGCGAAGGCGCCACGGTCGCCGCCTTCGGCCTGCTGGGCGTGCCGCCGGGCGGCGCGGCCGCGGCGTCCGTCCTGTTCGGCCTGGGCATGGCCATCACCGCCTTGCCGGGCGGCCTGCTGTGGTTCCTGAACGCCGACCGCGAGATGGGCGAGGTCGGCCCCCTGCCGGCCGAGGGCTCGAACGGGGACTAACCGCAGGCAGACGCGTGCGTCCGTGCCCGGCTCACCCGCTGCGGCGCACGAACGCGTACCATTCCGCGGTCGGCCGCGTGCGGAACGGCGGCCGCCGAACCGCGAAGAACGGCAGCGGGTCTCTCCGATCATCGACGTTGGCGCCGAAGGGCCGCTTGGGACGCTACGACGACGATCATCCCGCCAAGTCAACTGCAATTGCAGTCATTGAAGCGGCGCCACGGGAAGACTCGGGCGCCCTTGGCGGGGTAGCCGCCATTTTCCGGGCGCGTTATGCGAAAAATCGCCGTGGGTGTCGCGCATGCCAGACAGCAGCGCTCTTGCGCCGAGTCATACCCTTCGCCGGACGCGTGCGAGAGGCGTACGGCCGCTTTTCGGCTGAAATGAGGGCGCCGGCGGCGGAAGAGGCGCGGCCGGCGGGCGTGTGGCGGCTACTCGCGTACGGAACGGGCGGCGCTGCCGAGCGCCCAGGCGCGGGCGAGACTCTGCAGCCGCAACTGGGCCCGTGCGTCGCGCGGCGGCCAGATGCCGAGATAAGGCGATGGCTTCGCCGGCGCATCGCTGCTGTCGGCGACTTTGACGGGCGGCGCCTGTTTGTGGTGCAGGCTCCGGTAGGCGGAAAGCTTGGCGCGGTAGTCCCTGTCGATCCGCCGGCTGATGCCGCGCAGCCGGGCGGCTTCGGACGCCTTGGAGAGGTCTTTCTTCGCCGCGGCGCCACGCCACGCCGTGTACACCTTCCGCTGGTAGGGGATGCGGCGCTCTTCTGTAGAGGAATGGTAGTGCTGCACCGCATGTTGCCAGGAGCCCTGCTCCTGCCGGAGCTCGGCCAGGAACTTGGCGCCATAGGCCGCGTTTTGGTACGGATCGAAGGCGGCCTCCAGCGAGGGAAAGGCATTCGGGTGGTAGAGCAGGTTCACCTGCATGCAGCCGACGTCGACGCTCGTCACGCCCCGTGCCTGGAGCTGGCGGACGAAGGCAATCGCTGCCGCCTTGGTGGGAAAAAAATGACCCTTGCCCTCCGCCGTGACCGTCCAGGGCCAGGCGATGGTCTCGCCGGCCTTGTCGTCCCAGCGGCCCGATTCGACCAGGGACACGGCGGTGAGCAGCTTGTGCGGGATGCCGTGCCGGGCCTCCTGCGCGCTGACCGCGGCGGCGCAGCGGTCCTTGCTTGCCAGGCTTACGGCGGCCGTCGCGTGCGCACCAGGCGCGGTCGCCCCGGCTGCGAATACGGTGGCGAACACACCCGTCATGCACAGCAATGTCCGGATGTCGCGTCGATAGACCATGCGGATCCCCTCCCGTGGTACCCGCGCCTGCATACGCAAGCATCGTGCCAGGGAAGGAGGGGCCGAAGGCTAGCCGGGAGGTGTTCGGTCACCGTCGCCGAGGGCGCGTTGCATCACCACGACGTCGACCCAGCGCCCGAACTTGAACCCGACCGAAGGCATATGGCCGACCTCGCGAAATCCCAGGCTCGTATGCAACCCGATCGAGCCGTGATTGTCGCGGTCGCCGATGACGGCGAGCATCTGGCGATAGCCCATGGTGGTGCACCGCTCGATCAGCGCCGAAACGAGCCGCCGCCCATAGCCGTGCCGGCCACGATCCGCGGCGACATAGACCGAATCCTCGACCGAATAGCGGTAGGCCGGACGCGGCCGGTAGGGACCGGCATAGGCGAAGCCGACGACGGCGCCCTCGACGGCGCAGACGAGATACGGCAGACCCGCGTCGACGACCGACCGCCAGCGCCGGGTCATCTCCTCCAGGCTCGGCGGCGTTTCCTCGAAGGACCCGAGGCCGTGAAGCACGTGATGGGAATAAATCACCTGGATCGCGGGCAAGTCCGCCGCCTCGGCGGTCCGCAGCAAGGCGTCGCGCATGCCGCTACAACCTCCCCTTTTAATCTCCCTCGCCATCCTCCCGATGGAAGGCTGTAAGTCAATAATATCGTGCGCTTTTCCCTGTTTACCCTTTGGAAAGGTGCGAAAGGATACAACAGAGAAGGCAGCCGATCCCGTGGCTCTGTTGACCCCGGCTTCGCGCTGCGCGGTCGCGTGCCAACCGCGGCCGAAGGCAAGCAGGAGCGTTGCACTTGATGGCCGGCGCAAACCAAATGGTCGCACGCGAAACGCCGCAAATCCTCATCGTCGAGGATGACGAGGCAATGCGTGAATTTCTCTGCCAGGCCATCTCGCGCTCGGGCTATTACGTCGAGGCCGTGCAGGATGGCGCCGAGGCGCTGCGCCGGGTCGAGGAAAGCCAGTTCGACCTGCTGCTGACCGATATCCGCATGCCGGGTCTGGATGGCCTCGAGCTCGCGCGCCAGGCGCGGCGGCGCTATCCCGGCCTCTGTGTTCTGCTCGTCACCGCCTATGTCCAGGATGCGCTCGGTGCGACGGACCTCGGCGAGGAGGGGATCGACGTGCTCTCGAAGCCGTTCAACCTGAACGAGCTGATCAACCGGGTCGAGACCTTCCTGCCGCATTGACGCGCCGCGCGGTCCGGTTTTGCGCCCGCCACGTCGGAACCGTCCTGTGTATCGACGAATTTGCCGGTCACCCCGCGTTCACGCCCGGCCAGGGGCTTGCCATATCCGCGAGTTTGATGGTAATCCCCATCGCCCGGGCGCCGGAGACCTTCGCGCGCCCGAAACCGCCGGTAAGGCAGGCGGGCGCGTAGCTCAGCGGGAGAGCACTACGTTGACATCGTAGGGGTCACAGGTT
>CAZPFL010000217.1:0-7954 GCA_964585785.1 uncultured Rhodospirillaceae bacterium | reverse complement strand
AAGAAAGAAGTTTACCCCCCCACCTAAATCCTCCCCCGCAAGGGGGGGGAGGACTTCGGACGTCGTCTCAGCCCTTCTTCGCCTGCCAATCGCGCACGAGGTCGAGGATGCGGTCCACGTCGGCCTCGTTGTTGTAGAGATGCAGCGAAAAGCGCAGCATCCCGCGCCGCACAGTCAGGATCACGTCGTTTTCCGTCAGATGCTTGTACAGCGCGTCCGACTCCGGATCGCCGGCGGATTCATGCGTGTTGCGGTCGTACTGCCCGGCGGTCACGGTGTGCGCGAGATGCGGGCCCGGCGGGCCGCCGCTGACGTTGAGCCCGAGCTGGTGCAGCCCGCCGGCGAGCCGGTGCGACAGGCCGCAGACATAGTCCTCGATCATCGGCTGGCCGAGATCGAGCAGCAGGTCCAGCGACGGCTCGACCGCGATCGCGGCGGGGAAGTTGTAGTTGCCGAGGTCGAAACGCCGCGCGCCCGGCATTAGGTCGTACTGTCCGTCGCCCATGGTCGCCTCGTGCGCGTCGGGCCCGAGATCGACGCCGAAGCGCGCCAGCGCCGCGGGCGTCAGCCGCTCGGCCCAGTCGCGCCGGCAATAGAGGAAGCCCATGCCATAGAGGCCGCACAGGCCCTTCTGCGTCGAGACGGCGAGGCCATCGACCTTGAGCGCCTCTACGTCGGTCGCGACCACGCCGACCGACTGCACGGCATCGACCAGGAAGAAGATGTCCTTCTCGCGGCAGACCCGGCCCAGCGCCTCGACGTCCGTGCGGAAGCCCGGCGCGAAGCTGACGGTGGCCACGGTCACCAGCCGGGTCCGATCGTCGATCCGGTCGATTATCGCCTCCACGTCGACCGCGCCGTCGCGGTCCGGCACCGAGCGCACCTCGACGCCGAAACGCTTCTGCAGGTTGAGCCAGGGATAGATGTTGTTGGGATGCTCGATGTCGCGGCAGAGGACGACATTGTCGCCCGCCTTCCACGGCAACGCGCCGGCGATCATGTTGAGGCCTTCGGAGACGTTCTTGGTGTAAGCGATCTCGTCGGACTGCGCCTTGATGAGCTCGGCGAACTTCGCGCGCACGCGCTCGATCATGTCGAAATTCGCCTGCTTATCGAGCCGTCCGTCCTGCAGCTGATCGAGATAGGCGTCCAGCGCCGCGCGCGACTGCCAGGACAACAGCCCGCGCGCCGCCGTGTTGGTGTAGGTCTTGCCGACAACGCCGGGGAACTCGTTCCGCACCGCCTGAAACAGCGCGGCCTTCGAGAGCGGCTTCACTGCCGTCTGCGCCATGGCTGATCGTCCTCCGATAGGAGCCCACCACGAATGGGCGGCCACGACGATGGTAACGCCGCCGGAACGGCCTCGCAAACGGGAATGACTCCGGAAGTTTTGCCAGCTCTCCGGCGACCGCTTAGAGTGCTCGCCGCGAAGAAGGGTGGCCGCGCCAGGCCATCGGGGAGGACTATCATCGATCGTCTCGTCTGGGCACGGCCGTGCCCCGTATCCCAACGCCGCCCAAGCCTGACGACCGGACCGCGCCGCGCGGCCCGCCGGAGCGTCCGCGCATGACCGCGCAAGCGAGCGAAAGCCATCAGAGCGCGGCCAAGGCCATCGGCTGCATGGTGCTCGGCTGCGCCTTCCTGATGATGAGCGACGCCTTCACGAAATGGCTGAGCCAGACTTACTCGATCGGCCAGATCATGAGCCTGCGCAACGTGTTCGTGCTCGTGCCCTTGTTCCTCGTCGTCTGGCACAAGAACAGCTTCCGCGAGCTGCGCGTTCATAGCTGGCGGGCGCAGCTCTTCCGTTCGATCTTCCATGTCGCCTCCGCCGCCCTTTTCGTCACCAGTGTCGGCCGGCTGCCGCTCGCGGACGTGCACTCCATCGGCTTCGCCGGCCCGATCTTCATCGCCGCGCTGTCGCCCCTGATGCTGGGCGAGCATGTCGGCTGGCACCGCTGGACGGCGATCTTCGTCGGCTTCGGCGGCGTCCTGATCATGCTGCGCCCGACCGGCGCGGGTTTCCACCTGCTCGGACTTATACCGCTCGCCGCGGCGCTCAGCGCCTCCTTCCGCGATCTCGTGACCCGCAAGATGAGCCGGACGGAGACTTCGATCTCGATGCTGTTCGTCTCCTCGGTCGCGGTCATCATCGCGGGCGCCTGCACGCTGCCGATCGACTGGAAGCCGCTGACCTGGACCAGCCTGCTGCTGTTCGTCTGCAACGGCCTGGTCAACGGTAGCGCGCATTTCCTGATCATCGAGGCCTATCGGCGCGCGCCGGCGCCGGTCGTCTCGCCCTTCAAATATTCGATCCTGCTCTGGGCCACGCTGTTCGGATACATGATCTGGCATAACGTGCCGGACCGCTGGATCATCATCGGCGCGATCCCGGTCGTCGCGAGCGGGCTCTACATCCTGCACCGCGAGCATCGGCTGGCGGTGGCGCGGCGCCGGGCAACCGCAGCCTGACGGCGGTTGATCGGGCCGGCGGCGGACACCATGTCGAAGGAGGCGGACATGCGCGGTGTACGCCGCGCAGCCGACGCCCTATCATTGGCAAAATCGCCGCGCAACGACGCCCGCCCCGAAAGCGAGAGAGAGATCATGATCGTCGAACAGATTTGGACCGGTAACGCCTACCGCAACTTCAACTACCTGATCGTCTGCCCGGAGACCGGCGAGGCACTGGCCATCGATCCGCTGGATCACGAGAAATGCCTTGCGCATGCGAAGAAGAATGGCTGGGGGATCACGCAGATCCTCAACACCCACCATCACGGCGACCACATCGGCGGCAACGCCGCAATGGTCAAGGCGACCGGCGCGAAGATCCTGGCGCATGCCGGCGCGGCCGACCGCATTCCCAACATGGACGTGGGCCTGAACAAGGGCGACGTGGTCAAGGTCGGCAAGACGGTCGAGCTCGAATGCCTCGACACGCCGGGCCACACCATGAGCCATATCTGCCTGTTGTCGCGGACCGACACGCCGGCGCTGTTCTGCGGCGACACGATGTTCAATGCGGGCGCGGGCAACTGCCATAACGGCGGCCACCCGGAAGCGCTCTACGACACCTTCAGCCACCAGCTCGCCCAGCTGCCGGACACGACGCTGATCTATCCGGGGCATGACTACATTGCCAACAACCTGCAATTCACGCTCGACCGCGAGCCGGACAACAAGCGTGCGCCGGAGCTGCTCAAGAAGGTCGAGCACCAGGACACCAACCACCCGCTGGTCTCCAACCTCGCGTTGGAGCGGGAGGTCAACACCTTCTTCCGCCTGCAGAACCCGACCATCATCCGCAAGCTGCAGGAGCGCTTCAGCGACCTGCCGGAGAAGCCGGACCCGCGCACCGTCTTCCTCAAGCTCCGCGAACTGCGCAATGACTGGTAAAGGACGTAGCGTGTCTTGATCCCCAACCAACGCCACCTGTTCGACATTCCCGACGACGTCGCCTACTTCAACTGCTCCTCCCATTCGCCGCTGCTCCGCACATCCTTCGAGACGGGGCAAGCGGCGGTCATGCGCAAGGCCCACCCCTGGGGCGGCTTCCGCGACGACGCGGCGGCGGAATGCGAGACGCTGCGCGGCCTGTTTGCGCGGCTGATCGGCGCCGCCGACAGTGACGTCGCGATCGTGCCCTCGACCAGCTACGGCATCGCCACCGCGGCGCTGAACCTGCCGGTCGCCAAGGGACAGAAGATCGTCGTGCTTCAGGACCAGTTTCCCTCGAACTACCATTCCTGGGTCCAGCTCGCGCAGGACAGCAACGCGGAGCTGGTCACCGTGCCGCGGCCGGCCGACGGCGACTGGACGTCGGCCGTGCTGGCGCGTATCGACCGCGACACGGCGGTCACCGCGCTGGCGCCCTGCCACTGGACCGACGGCAGCCTGGTCGATCTGGAGCCGATCGGCGCGCATTGCCGCGCGATGGGCAGCGCCTTCGTCATCGACGCGACCCAGGCCTGCGGCGCGCGGCCGATCGACATGCGCCGGCTCAAGCCCGACTTCATGGCGGTCTCCGGCTACAAATGGATGTTCTGCCCCTACACGCTGAGCTTCCTCTACGCCGCGCCGCACCGGCAGAACGGCCGCTCGCTGGAGCACCACCGCGCCAACTCGGCGAATGCCGGCCGCGCCATGGCCGAGCACGACTCCGTCGTCGCGGCGGGCGCGCGGCGCTACGACATGGGCGAGCGCAACAATCCGATCGGCCTGCCGATGGGCATCGCCGCGGTCGAGCAGCTGCTCGCCTGGGACCCGGCCGAAGTCGCGGCGACGATCAAGCCGCTGACCGACAAGGTCGCCGCGCTCGCGGCCGAGCGCGGCTTCACCGTGCCGCCAGCCCCACACCGCGTCGCGCATATCATCGGCATGCGCCGAAATGGCGGCGTTCCAGCCGACATCGACAAGCGGCTGGCGGCGGAGAATGTCCATATCAGCCTGCGCGGCGATTCCGTCCGCGTCAGCCCGCATGTCTTCAACACCGCCGAAGAGATCGACCGCCTGTTCGCCGCCCTCGACCGCGCGCTGTAGAGCCTGACGTACCAGCCCTAGCCCCCCATTTGTCTTGGCCGGCAAAAACGGCTGGAATGGGCAGCGAGATATCCAGGCCTCAGGGAGGGCGTCATGCGCATCGGCTTCATCGGATTGGGCAATATGGGTGGACCGCTGGCCGGGCGGCTGGTGCAGCGCTATCCGCTGCATGTCTTCGACCTGCGGCGCGACGCGGTCCAAACCTTCGTGGACAAGGGGGCTACGGCGGCCTCCGGCCCAGCCGAGATCGCGGGCCAATGCGAGGCGGTGCTGACCTGTTTGCCGACCTCCGACAACGTGCGCGAGGTGGTCTTCGGCGCGGACGGCCTCGCCGGTGCGCTCAAGCCCGGCAGCCTGATCGCCGACATGACGACGGGCGACCCCGCCAAGACCCGCGCCATGGCGGCCGAGCTCAAGGCGAAGGGCATCGACCTGATCGACGCGCCGGTGAGCGGCGGGCCGCGCGGCGCCAACGAGGGCACCATCGCGATCATGGTCGGCGCGCCCAAGCCGCTGTTCGACCGCGTCCGCCCGATCTTCGAGGCGATCAGCCCGAACATCTTCCACGCGGGCGAGGTCGGCGCGGCGCATGCGGTCAAGGTCGGCAACAACCTGCTCAACCTCGCCTGCCGGCTCTGCACTTTCGAGGTCGTCTCGATGCTGGTGAAGAACGGCGTCGCGCCGGACCGCGCGGTCGAGATCCTGCAGAAAAGCTCCGGGCGGAACTACGCGACCGAGATCACGCTGCCGGACAACATCCTGTCGGGCAAGATGTTCCAGGGCTTCACGCTCGAGCTCATGCGAAAGGACAGCAGCTTGGCGCTGGAGCTGGGCCGCGCGAGCGACGCGCCCATGCCGTTCGGCAATATAGCGCGCGAAACATTGCAGACCGCGATCAACGAATTCGGCAAGGACGCCGACATGAGCGCGCTCGCGCTGATGTACGAGCAGATGACCGGCGCCCGAATCCGGCCCAACGACTGAAATAACGCGAAGGGAGCGACCGACCGTGGCATTCGAAAAGGAAATCGCCGAGCACGAGGCGCGGCGCAAACGCGCGCTCGCCATGGGCGGTGCGGAAAAGATCGCCCGCCGCCACAACGAGGGGCTGGCGAATGCCCGCGAGCGCATCGGCTATCTGTTCGACCCCGGCAGCTTCCGCGAGTCCGGGCTGTTCGGGGTCTCCTACATTCCGGAGATGCGCGACCAGACACCGGCCGACGGCAAGGTCACCGGCTTCGGCAATGTCGGCGGACGCAAGGTCGGGGTCGTCGCCTACGACTTCACGGTCAAGGGCTCGTCCAGCAGCTACACCAACAACCGCAAGATGGCGCATATCAAGGAGATGGGAACCAAGCGCGGTTTCCCGGTCGTCTTCCTCAGCGAATCCACCGGGGTGCGCATGCCGGACGTGATGGGCGAAGGCATGGGCTTCACCGACGAAGGCCGCCGCTTCCTGCGCCAGCGCAAGGCGCCCTGGGTCTCGGCCCAGCTCGGCCCCTGTTTCGGCTCGGCCGCCTGGCACGCCGTCTGCTCGGACTTCAACGTGATGCGCAAGGGCGCGGTGATGGCGGTCTCGAGCCCGCGCATGGTCTCGCGCGCGGTCGGGCAGAAGATCACCGGCGAGGAACTCGGCGGCTGGCGCGTGCACGCCGACTACACGGGCTTCGCCGACGCGGTCGCGGAAACCGACGAGGAGGCGATCGACATCGTCAAGCGCTTCCTCTCCTACCTGCCGAGCCATCAGAACGACGCGCCGCCCGTGGTCGCGGTGCCGGACGGATCGGACGACGCCTGCAAGGCCATCCTCGACCTCTTCCCGGAGTCGCCGGCCAAGGTCTATGACGTGCGCGCCATCATCCGCGCCTTCGCCGACAAGGACAGCTTCTTCGAGATCAAGGCGCGCTACGGCCGCAGCCTCACCACCGCGCTGGTCCGCATCGCCGGGCAGAGCGTCGGCATCATCGCCAACAACCCGCAGTTCAAGGGTGGCGCGATGGACGCGCAGGCCTGCACCAAGGCGACGAGCTTCCTGGTGCTCTGCGACTCCTACAACATCCCGATCGTCTTCCTGCAGGACCAGCCGGGCTTCCTGATCGGCCCGGAGGCGGAGAAGCAGGGCATCATCGGCAAGATCATCAACTGGATGAACGCGATGCTGCAGACCACCGTGCCCAAGATCACGATCATCCTGCGCAAGAGCTATGGCCGCGGCTTCATCAACATGGGCGCCGCGAACACGGTCGAGGAAATCGCCGCCTGGTTCACCGCCGAGGTCAGCTTCATGGACCCGCGCTCGGCGGTCGCGGTCGTGCACGGCGTCGAGGAAGCCGACGACCCGGAGCGCTATCAAGAACTGCTGAAGGAGATGGCGCGCGACGGCGGCGCCTATGACCTCGCCGCGGTGTTCGGCGTCAAGGAAGTGCTCGACCCGCGCGAGACGCGCGCCTATCTGATCGACATGCTGGACGTCCACCGCAGTCGCCTGACCAACGGCATTGGCGAGCACCGGCTGGAGGCCTGGCCGACCAGCTTCGTGTGAGGACAGGTATGTTATGACCGAGCGCAAATCGGGCAACCTGTTCGCCAAGCTCACGCCGCCCGCGTCCGAGGAGCGGTTCGAAGCGCTGCTCGAGACGGACGGCGTTACGCTCGAGCACATCGTCTCGACCGGGCAGGCGACGCCGCCGGGCGACTGGTATGACCAGCCGCGCGCCGAATGGGTCGTGCTGCTGAAGGGCGCCGCCGGGCTGCGCTTCGAGGACGAGACCGAAGTCCGAGAGCTGCGTCCGGGCGACTACGTGCTGATCCCGGCACACGCCCGCCACCGCGTCGAATGGACCAGCGAGACCGAGCCCACGGTCTGGCTGGCGCTGCATGTGGCGGAGAGCCGCGGTGCCTGAGCCTACGGCGCGGCATACGTTATGAAAAAGTCCTCCCCCCTTGCGGGGGAGGATTTAGGTGGGGGGCAAACTTCTTTCTTTCGTCCCCCCCACCCCGGCCCTCCCCCACAAGGGGGGAGGGAGATTTAGCGAAAAAACCGCGCCCCCTACTTCTTCCGCATCTGCTGGACCATGTTGCCCGCGGCGACGGCCATGATGCGGTAATCGGTCGAGAGGGTCACGAGGTCGAAGCCCTCCTTGACCATCTTCTTGGCGTATTCCCAGGAGCCGCAGTGGATGCCGACCTTGGTGCCGCGCTTCTTGCAGGTGTCCTTGATGTAGTTGATCTGCTTGACCACGACCGGGTCGGTCTGGTCGAGCGTCGCCTTGCGGCCGAGCGCCAGGCCCAGATCGGACGGCCCGATATAGATCGCGTCGAGCGCCTTCGGCTTGAGGATGGCTTCGAGGTTCTTGAGCCCGTCTTCGGTCTCGATCATGCCGATCGCGAGCACGGTCGCATTCGCCTTCGG
>CAZPFL010000216.1:3128-8011 GCA_964585785.1 uncultured Rhodospirillaceae bacterium | reverse complement strand
TGCATCACGCTGAGGTCGAGGAAGTTGCGCCCGCGCGTCTGGAAATGCTCGGCGAGATGGCGCACCAGCGCCTCGCCGACGCCGGGCGGCGCGCTCTGCGGGTCGACCGCGAGCGACCACAGGCTCGAGCCGTCGTCCGGGTCGTGGAAGGCGCGGGCATGGTCGATGCCCATCACCGTGCCGACCACCGCGTCCGACCGCTCGTCGACCGCGACCAGGATCGTGAAGGTCCGCGAATTGTTCGACCGGCGCAGGAAATCGCCTGGGATCTGCACCATGCCGGCGCGCGCGAGGATGCTGTTGATCGCGTCCGCGTCCTCGCGGCGCTGCAGGCGGCGGATGTAGAAGCCGCGCGGGCTTTCCTTCTTGTTGCGATAGCGCGCGAGCCAAAGCCGGTAGGTGTGTGACGGGTCGAGGAAAAGCCCCTGCGGCGCCGCGGCCAGCACGACATGCGGGTCCTCGACATAGAAGGCGATATTGCGCTCCTTGAGCGCTTCATCGGTGACGGCGTCGGCAAGCTGCCGCGCGTCGTCGAAGGTCTGCGCGAAAATCAGCTTGCCCCAGCCGCAGTGAAGCACGGCGTTGTGCTTCGCTTCCTTGCCATGCGTTTCGGCGGGCAGGAGGCGGCGTTGCCGGACGCGCGGGCTATGTGCCCGGCGGACGGTGGACGGCTTGGAAGGCTTTGCTTTCATGGGTTCAGATACCATGGGCCTGCATCCACATTTCGAGCAGGGCGACCTGCCACAGTTTCGAGCCGCGCAGCGGCGTGATGTGCGATTCGGGGTCTTTGAGAAGCATGTCGACATAGTCGCGGTTGAAGACGCCGCGCTCCACTGCTTTTTGCGAGCCGAGCACGCCTTGCACCATGTCGAGCACGTCGCCGCGGATGTATTTGAGCGCCGGGACGGGGAAGTAGCCCTTGGGCCGGTCGATCACCGCGTCCGGGATGACCTGCCGGGCGGCTTCCTTGAGCATGTATTTGCCGCCCTTGGCGACCTTCATCTCCGCCGGCGCGCGCGCGGCCAGCTCGACCAGGTCGTGGTCGAGAAAAGGGACGCGCGCCTCCAGGCCCCAGGCCATCGTCATGTTGTCCACGCGCTTGACCGGGTCATCGACCAGCATGACGGTCGTGTCCATGCGCAGCGCCTGGTCGATCGGGCGCGTGGCGCCGGGCTCGGCGAAGCGCTCCGCGACGAAGCGCTCGGCCCAGTCCTCGCCGGCGAAGCCGGGCGCGACCGCCGAGAGGTATTCCGCATGATTGCGGTCGCGGAACAGCCGGCAATAGTCGCGCACCGGGTCCTTGGAATGGAGCATGGGCGGATACCAGTGGTAACCGCCGAACACCTCGTCGGCGCCCTGGCCCGACTGCACGACCTTGACGTGCTTCGATACTTCCTCGGAAAGCAGGTAGAAGCCGATGTTGTCGTGGCTCACCATCGGCTCGGACATGGCGGCGATACAGCCCGGCAGGGACGGCAGCAGCCGGCTCGCGCTGTCGACATGCAGCTTGTGATGCCGCGTGCCGAAGGCCTCGGCGACGATGTCGGAATATTCGAACTCGTCGCCGCGCTCGTTGCCGACCGTCTCGAAGCCGACGGAGAAGGTCTCGAGCCTGTCCTGGCCTTCCTCGCGCAGCAGGCCGACGATCAGGCTGGAATCGAGCCCGCCCGAGAGCAGCACGCCGACCGGCACGTCGGAGACCAGCCGGCGGCGCACGGCGGTGCGCAGCGCGCCGAGGATGCGCTCCTGCCATTCCTCGGGCTGGAGCGTGGCGTCCTCCGCCTCGCAGCGGTGCTCCACATGCCAGTAGCGGCGCTCGCTGCGCCGTCCGTCCGGCTCGATACGCGCGACCGTCGCAGGCGGCAGCTTGCGTACGCCTTCGAGGATGGTGTGCGGCGGCGGCACGACGGCGTGGAAGTTCATGTAGAAGTTCAGCGCCACCGGGTCGATGCGGGTGTCCACTTCGCCGCCGGCGAGCAAGGCCGGCAGGGAGGAGGCGAAGCGCAGCCGGCCCGGCGCTTCCGAGTAGTAAAGCGGCTTGATGCCGAGCCGGTCGCGCGCCAGGGTCACCGCGCGCGTGTCGCGCTCCCAGACCGCGAAGGCGAACATGCCCGAGAGCCGCTCGACGCAGTCCGCGCCCCAGGCGTGATAGGCCTTGAGGATCGTCTCGGTGTCGCCGCTGGAGAAGAAGCGATAGCCGAGCCCTTCGAGCTCGCGGCGCAGCTCCTGGTAATTGTAAATGCAGCCGTTGAAAACGACGGCGAGGCCGAGTTCCGGGTCGAGCATTGGCTGCTGCGCGCGGTCGGAAAGGTCGATGATCTTGAGCCGGCGGTGGCCGAAGGCGACGTTGGCCTGGCCGAAGAAGCCGGCCGCGTCCGGCCCGCGCCGCGCCATGGCCTCGGTCATGCGGGCGACCGCGCCGCTATCCGGGACCAGACCGTCGAACCGGATCTCGCCGGTGATTCCGCACATCCTTCGTTGTCCTTCCGTCTCGTGGCGGCGCGTGGGTCTCGGTCGAACGCGTTTATGCGCCTCTGCGTTCCGTCAGCCGCCGACCGCGAGCGTCGGCAGGATCGGGGTGAGCGGAAAGGCCGGCGGCTCCACCGGGCGGGCGCGGTCGAGCGTGCCCGCCACCGCCGACAGCAGGATTTGCTCGACAAGACGCTCCCGGTTCACGCCGAGGCGCAGGACGCAGGACTTGCGAAAGCGGTCGTAGAGAATCGCGCAAGGGTGTCGGACGCCGTCCCCGGCGTCGTACAGGCCGGTCACGGCGAGGTAGCTGTCCGGATCGCTCCGGTTCAGCCCGTCGAGTCGCGCATTGAAGTAGCTCACCGCGTCCGCTCGGCTGGCGATCACGTTCCGCGTGTCTTCCGAAATGACGGTGACATCGGGCGAGAGCCGGGGCGCGAACGCATCGATGCTGCCGTCGTTCAGCGCATCGATGAACCGTGTCGTGTCGGGGATGGAAGCAATGGCATAGTCGCTGGAAATCCGGATGGCGGCCTTCTCCTGCATGTGCTGGTGAATGAATATCTGAATGATATAGTATGAGGATTTCCATCAATAATTTCAAGTCCATATCAATGAAATGAAGTATAAAACTAACAGTATAAAGTAAAAAATATCGAATATTTCGAAGTATTATTATTAGAAGATCGTTATTTCGCGATAGTGAACGGTCGGAAATTGTGGAATTCTGAATATTTGATTTTTCCAATCCGCTTATTTCGCGATCCGGCGCTGCCGACGGTGGAACGGAGTAATGGTATCGTCATGCGCCCTCTGTCCCCAACGACTCGAACGCCCGGGTTCGGCGCGGCGGGACGTGGTGCCGAAGCGCCGCCGGTCGTCGCGGCGTCACGGCCGGCATTATTTAATTCTGTCTTAACGCATGACCGATATTTTGTTCGCAATAAGGCAGAGTTGACAAAATTGTGGCGTTCACCCACATTTCACGTAATAGAAAATTTGTTTGAATACTATCGAATACTGAGTGTCCGAATGGCGCGATGCACGAACATTACGGTTCGACACCGCCCGGGCCACCAAGACTGGACATTCGGTCGTCGGGGAGACCGTGGGAACGCTGGATGGAGGTTGGGGCGCCTCCACGAAAGGACCGCGTGATGACACGCTTATGGCTACTCACGGCTTCTACGGTTGCGATACTTGCGTCACTTGCGTCCACGCCGGCGATGGCGCAGATGGTCTGCGGCGAGCGGGTCGCGATCGTCGGCGCGCTCAAGGCGGGACACCAGGAACAGAAGACGGCCGCCGGGCTCGCCGGCAACGGCGGTCTGGTCGAGCTCTTTACCGGCGATGCCGGGAGCTGGACCTTGCTGCTGACGCTGCCGGGCGGACCGACCTGCCTCCTGGGTGCAGGGCAGGATTGGGAACGCTGGAAACCCGACGGCGGCAACCACGGACCGCAGGATACGTCGATGCCCGCGACGCCGGGCGATTCATACTGAACGGTCCCTGCGACGCTCTTCGGACGACACACGACGGATTTACGCCAGAGGGCCGGTAAACGGCGAGGGGAATGCGGCGGAACGGATGCGCAGGGGGACTGCGCCCGTTCCGCCGCTGCTTTTTCTGCGCCGGCGTGACTAGGCCGTGCTCAGCCCCCGTTTCTTTCGGCTGACCGTGGCAAGGCCCAAGATTGCGCTCAGGAAGAGCCAAGCCGCCGCGGGCAGAGGCACCTCGTTAACGGCGATCTGCCCCGCATACTGTCCGTCGTTGCCGATGAGCGTGCCGGCGACCCGGAAGAAATAGTCGCCGGGCGCCAGATTGGCGTAGCGGAAGCTGACGAACGGGTTGTCATCGCCCGTGTTGGGCACGTTGTAGATCGCGCCGATCGTGTCCGCGAGGTCCGACCCGCTGAACAGCGCGAGCGATACCGGGTTCTGCCGGTAGTCGGAGAGCGTGTTGTTCTTCGTCAGCGTGCCGGTGATATGCGCCGGCTCGAGCAGGGTGAAGCCCCAGGCATGCGCATAGCTGTCGCCGCTGTTCTTCGGCGACACCGCATCGACCGAGGTGGTGAAATCGCCGAAATCCCCGACGACGAACGGGCTGCCGTTGACGGTTCCCGCGGTTTCGCAGGTCAGGGCCCCGCATTCGAGCGCCATGCCCGAGCTGCTGAAGCCCAGGAATGCCGGCAAGACAAGCAGTGCCAGGACACCGAATCTTCGTTGCATAATATGTCCTTTCGCAAAGTTTGCTGTATGCCGAGAATGACGCTCCCACTGTCCAGGCATGCGGACGCCCCACCGCCGAAAGCTCGACAGGTCTAAAACGGCGCGTTGATGGCGAAGTTCCGGACAAATTGAGGCGCCGCGATACGCGCGGCTACCGCTGTTGCGCAAATGTCCCACCAGAGTGCG
>CAZPFL010000216.1:0-3028 GCA_964585785.1 uncultured Rhodospirillaceae bacterium | reverse complement strand
TTGCGCGACCCGCTGCTCGATGGCGCCGAAGATCGAGGCGCCGGTCGCGCCGAACATCTCGATGCGCACCACGTCGCCGAACTGCAGGAAGGGCGTCTTCGGCGCGCCATGCTCGATGGTCTCGATTGCGCGCACCTCGGCGAGGCAGGAGGAGCCGACGGCGCGGTGGTCCTTGTTCGAGACCGTACCGGAGCCGAGGATCGTGCCCGCGCCGAGGCGGCGCGTGCGGGCGGCATGCTGGATCAGCTCCGGAAAGCCGAAGGTCATGTCGGCGCCGGCGTTCGGGTGGCCGATCTCGCGCCCGTTCACCTGGCTCACGAGCGGGCGATGCAGCCGCGCGCCGTCCCAGGCCGCGCCCAGCGCGTCGGGCGTGACGGCGACGGGCGAGAAGGCGCTCGCCGGCTTGCTCTGGTAGAAGCCGAAGCCTTTGGCCACTTCGCCCGGCACGAGGTTGCGCAGGCTGACGTCGTTGCACAGCATGATCAGCTTGATATGGCGGGCCGCTTCCGCCGCGGTCACGCCCATCGGCACGTCGTCGAGCACGACCGCGATCTCCGCCTCGAAATCGATGCCCCAGTCCGCGTCGGCCAGCAGGATGTCGTCGCGCGGGCCGAGGAAGCCGTCCGACAGGCCCTGGTAGATCAGCGGATCGGTGTGGAAGCTCTCCGGCATCTCCGCGCCGCGGGACCGACGCACCAGCTCCATATGGCTGAGAAAGGCCGAGCCGTCCGCGAACTGATAGGCGCGCGGCAGCGGCGCGGCGCAATGCGCGATGTCGAAGGGCTCGGCGCCGACCGCCTCGTCGAGGTCCAGCCGGTTGGAAAGCGCGCGGAGCAGGGGCTCGACCGCGGCCCAGTTTTCGATCGCGGCCTGCATCGTGGGCGCGATGCCGCGCGGGCGGACGCAGCGCTCGAGCGCGCGGTCGACGATGACGAGCGTGCCGTCGCGGCCGCCCGTTCGCATTGTGGCGAGCTTCATGGCGGCTACTCCGCGGCCTTGGCGGCGGCGCGGTCGGTCCGCCAGGAATTGACGTAGTCCGGGTTCTCGACGCCTGCCGGCAGATCGCCCACGACAAGCGCGTCGCGCGCGTCGACCATCACCGCATATTCGTCGGTCGCCGGCTTCTTCGCGTTCAGCATGCCCTGCAGCGCCTTCGGATGGGGCCCATGCGTGAAACCGCAGGGATGGAAGGTCACCATGCCGGGCGCGATGTCGTCGCGGCTGAAGAAGTCGCCCTTGTGATAGAAGATCACCTCGTCATAGTCGTCGTTGTTGTGGAAGAAGGGCACCTTGAGCGCGCCGGGATCGCTCTCGATCGGCCGCGGGACGAAGGTGCAGACGACGAAGCGGTCGGCGACGAAGGTGCTGTGCACCGAGGGCGGCAGGTGATAGCGCGGGCTCACGATCGGGCGAATGTCCTCGACGTTGAGCCGCACCGGCGCGAGGTCGCCGTGCCAACCGACCGCGTCGAGCGGGTTGTAGGGGTAAGTCACCGCGGAAATCGCATTGCCGCGCTTGATGTCGACCCGCCAGAACTCCTTCTGTCCCTCCGGCGTCTGCTGCGCCAGGAAGGCGTCATCGATTGCGGGCGTATCGAGGATCGCGGGGTCGAAGATGGCGTGCGGGCCGGCGATGCCCTTGTCCGGCAGGCCGTAGCTGCCATTGGTCGCCTCGATCAGCAGCAGGTCGGCGTCGCCCTGGAATTCGGTGCGCCACATCGTGCCGCGCGGAATCACGACATAGTCGCCGGCGCGGATCGCCATATGCCCGTAGTCGCAGAAAATCGCGCCTTGACCCGAATGGATGAACAGCAGGTCGTCGCCGTCCGCGTTGCGCGCGAGGTCGCGCATCGCGCGTTGCGTGCGCCAGTAGCGATAGCGGACATGCGTGTTGTGGAGGACCGTTTCGGCCTCCCAGGGGCTGCAGGTCCGGGCGCCGATCCGGTTGAGGTCGAAGGCGCGCGGGCGGAGCGGTCCTTCCCAGTCGATCCAGCCGGTCGGCGGGCGGCGGTGATACATGTGGCTCGCCGGGCCGTAGAAGCCGTCGCGCCCGAGCTCCCGCTCGTAGGTCCCGGCCGGCAGGTCGGCATGCGCCTGGCGCGACGTGGCGCCCTGGCTGCGGGGAAGGGGGATGGAGCGGCGCATCGGGGTTCCTCCTCGGTCGTGGCCGGACGTTCCCGGCCGGTTGCCGCGCGCTTTTAAGCCGGCGCGTTCGGCGCAATCAGGCGGTCGCTGCCGAGCACGGTCTCCGGCGCGAGATCGGGCTTCTGCTTGAGCGCCGCGTAGTAGGGCGTGAAGTCGGGCCGCGTCGCGTCGAACAGCTGCTGGAAGTCGTCGATGACGAAGTAGACGGCCTGCAGGTCGTCGATGCGGTAGGCGGTCTGCATGATCCTGAGCAGGTCGAAGGCGATGCGGTTCGGCGCCGGGTCTTCCAGGCAATAGACGGACTCGGTGCGCGAGGACACGATGCCGGAGCCGTAGATGCGAAGCCCGTCCACGCTCCGGATCAGGCCGAACTCGACCGTGTACCAGTAGAGCCGCGCGAGATAGGAGAGCGCGCCAAGCCGCAGCGCCTTGAGCCCGCCGCGGCCGTAAGCGCGCATGTAATCGGCGAAGACCGGGTTCATCAGCATTGGGACATGGCCGAAGAAGTCGTGGAAGACGTCCGGCTCCTGCAGGTAGTCCATCTGCTCGGGCGCGCGGATCCAGTTGGTTACCGGGAAGCGCCCGTTGGCGAGATGCCAGAAGAACACGTCGTCCGGCACCAACCCCGCGACCGCGACGATGCGCCAGCCCGTGGCCTTCGCCAGCGCATCCGACGCGCGTCCGAAATGGGGAATGCCGTCGGCAGCGGCGCCGGTCGCCGCGAGCCCGTCGAGATACGCCCGGCAGGCGCGGTCCGGCAGTAGCGCCGACTGGCGTTCGAACAGCCGCCGCCAGATCGCGTGATCCTGCGGCGTGTAGCGCTCCCAGCCCTGGTCGATGACGAAATCGTCGGCCGGGCGGCTGTCGGGAGTCAGCGTCGATCC
>CAZPFL010000215.1:0-8014 GCA_964585785.1 uncultured Rhodospirillaceae bacterium | reverse complement strand
ACCTCGAGCTTGATCCAGTTGGTTTCCAGCGCCTCGCGCGCCAGCTCGGCGGTCAGCACCGCGTCCTTCGCGGTGAAGCAGCCGGCCGTGTTCGGCAGGATGTGGTAGTCGCCCTCGAGCAGGTCGAGCACGGTCTCGCCGCCGCCCGCCAGATCGACGCGGCGAATCGCGACGGTCACGATCTGCGCGCCGCTCGCCCCGATCGAATCCAGCATGACCTGGTTGTTCGGATATTGCGCGCTGCCGATCAGCAGACGGGACGTGAAGGTCTTGTCCGCGATCGTGAGCGCGTCTTCCAACGGATTGTACATGGTTCGTATCGCTCCCTTCCGGATCGCCGTTGCCGGCCGCCCTTTTCAACCGCCGGGGGCCGGCCGCACGATCTCGATATCGTCGCCGTCCTTTACCCGCTCGCTGTCCCAGCGGCCGCGCGGAATAACCACGCCGTTGACGGCCACGGCCACGAAGCGGGCCGTCGGATCGACCGCTTCGGCGCGCAGCAGGTCGTCCACCGTCGCGACGTCGAGGCTCTTCGGTTCGCCGTTGACGCGGATGCTGCTCACGAGGCGACCCCGAGTTCGGCGCCGCCGGCGGCCGGACGCGCCTTCCCGCCTTTCCGGGCGAAGCGGTCGATCGAGAACGGCGCGATGGCGGGCATGACCTCTCCAGTCAAAATATAGTGGCTGACCGCGTCGGCGGTAACCGGGGTCAACAGGATGCCGTTTCTGTGATGGCCGGTCGCCATGACCAGGCCCTCGACCGGCGTGGGACCGAGGATCGGCGCGTCATCGCGGCTCGTCGGCCGGTGTCCGACCCACATTTCGACGATAGGCAATTCCGTCATGCCCGGCAACGCCTCCCAGGTGCTGCGCAGCAGGTCGAGCACGCCGCCCGCCGTGAGCGAGGAATCGAAGCCTTTCTCTTCGACGGTCGCGCCGATGATCAGGCGGCCGTCGTTCCGCGGCACGAGGTAGACGCCGGGCGCCCAAACCACGTGGCGGAGCAGCGGGTCGCCGGGGTCCATCTGCGCCGCGATCATCTGTCCCTTGAGCGGCCGGACGGGCGGCTTCAGCGCATCGGGCAGGCCGGCAATGCCGCGGGACCAGGCGCCCGCCGCCAGGACGACGACGTCGTAACGGCGCGGCCCGGCGTCGTCACCGGCCAGCACCAGCCCGCGGGCCCGGCCAGCCTCGATGTCGATCGCCTGCACCTCGGCGCCCACATGAAGCGCCGCCCCGGCGGCCCGGCAGGCCTGCACCAGGGCCTCGACCAGCTTGCGGTTGTCGACCTGATGGTCGCCCGGGCTGTACACCCCGGCGCAGACATTGGGCGACAGGAAGGGCTCGCGCTTCCGGGCTTCGGCGCCGGACAGCCATTCGACCGCCAGACCCTGTCCGCGCTGGTAGTCGTAATTGAACCGCAGCGCTTCGGCGTCGTCCCGGTCGAGCGCGACGATCAGCGTTCCCTCGTCGCGGTAGTCGACCGAGACGCCGCTGGCTTTCGTCAGCTCCGCCGCGAAGCCGGGCCATTGCCGCTGGCTTTCGAGGTCGAGAGCGAGCAGCGTCTCCTCGCCGGGCTCGGCCTCGGCCTGCGCGGCCAGCATGCCGGCGGCGGCCCAGCTCGCAGCTCGACCCGGCTCGTCCCGGTCGAAGATGTCGACCCGGCATCCGGCCGCGGCGAGGCGCCAGCCGATGCCAAGCCCGCAGACGCCGGCGCCGACGATGCCGACGGTGGGGCGTCCGGAAGTCGAGAGGTGAAGTCCTTGCGGCATTTGCGGCTCCCTTCGCTGGCATGATCCAGATCAGGTTCAGTGGGTGTGCTCTCAGCCGGCACGCGCCGGCACCCCAGCCAAAGATCGATTGTTACAATACTGCTTTTGGGGGCTGCTCTTCAAGCGGTCCGCAGGCCTACTTCGCCGCAGCGGCCGTGAAGCTTTTCAGCATGCTGGTCATCTGCTCGATCACGCTGGCCGGCTCGGTGACGCCAAAGCGCTTCGCCAGGAAGGCGGGGTCGGTATAGGCGAGATAGGTCTTGCCATTCTCTCCCTGATAGACCAGCACCCGGATCGGGAGATCGAGCCCCAATTGCGCGTTCTTCTGGATGAGCGGGATTCCGAGCTTCGGATTTCCGAAAATGAGCACTTCCATGGGGCGCAGCGGCTGGCCGATGGTTTTCGCCGCGGCCGCATGGTCGATCCGGGCGAAGATGGTAACGCCCTTCTCGGTCAGGGCCTTCTGCAGCCTGTCGGTCGTCGCCTTCACGTCATGTGCGCTCGGGACCAGGACGATGCCGTCCGCGCCCTGGGCGGATGCGGCGACGAGCGCAAGCAACAGCGCCGCGATCCCTAGAAACGGCATGCGGGTTCGTTTTCCGGTCATTTCACACTCCTTGTGAGCCCACCAAATTGCTCAATGGCCAGATTCTCTATTTTCGAGAATATAATATCAGGAGTTGCACTTTTGCGCGTCAGCGGATGCGCCAAGAGTCGGCTGGGGTACGCCGTATCGGCATCATGGTCGCGTCCGGTCCGAAAGTCGATCCGCGATTTCGCTGGCGAGCCGGCTTTGGCCACGCCGATGCGGCCCAGCCGCTGCGCTTTCGGGGGATCGGGATCAATTGGCCAGGGAGCGCAGCCAGCTGCCGAGCCGCCCGAGGACGGAGCGGGGCGGCTCGGCCGCCGCAGGCGGCGTCGCCGGGGCTTGCGCGGGCGCGGGTTGAATGCCGGTGAGCAGCTCCTGGTTGCCTTTCGGCCCGCCTTCGAGGTGGTAGGCGGCCGCGATGTAATCGTGCCAGATGCGCGCCGGAAGATCGCCGCCCGTGACGCGATCGGTCGGCGCGTTGTCGTCATTGCCGAGCCAGATGCCCACGACGATGTCGGCGGTGAAGCCGATGAACCAGGCATCCCGGTAATCCTGCGTCGTGCCGGTTTTGCCGGCGACCGGGGCCGGCATGCGCGCCGCCTTGCCCGTGCCGGAGTCCACCGCGGCGATCAGCAGGTCGAGCATCTCCTTCCGCCGCCAGGGCAGGGCGGACTTCTCCTGCGGGATGCTGGCCGCCTTGTGCTCGTAAAGCCGTCGGCTCTGGCCGCGGATGCTCTGGATGCCGAACGGCACCATCTTCTTGACGTCCGCGGCCATCGCGCCGTACGCGGCCGTCATTTCCATCAGCGTGACCTCGGAGGTGCCAAGCGCGATGCTCGGCTGGTCGACCAGCGGCGATTCCACGCCGAGGCTGCGCGCGACGCCGATGACCCGCGCCCGGCCGACCTTTTCGCTCAACTGCACGGCGACCGAGTTGATCGAATCGGCGAAGGCGGTGCGCAGCGTCACCGGGCCGCGATAGGTGTCGCTGTAATTCTGCGGTTGCCAGTTCCCGATTTTCAGCGGCTGGTCCACCATGACCGTATCGGGGGTCATGCCGGCGTCGAAGGCGGCGAGGTAGACGAAGAGCTTGAACAGCGAGCCCGGCTGCCGGCGGGCCTGCGTGACCCGGTTGAACTGGCTTTCGTCGTAGTCGCGGCCGCCGACCATGGCCAGCACGGCGCCCTCGCGGTTGAGGACGACCATGGCGCCCTGATGCACGTTGCGCTTGGCGCATTCACCGTCGAGCCAGTGCCGCATCGTGCGCTCGGCCAGCCGCTGCAGCGGAATGTTCAGGGTGGTCTGGACGGTCAGGTCCGCCGATAGCGGGCCGAGCAGCGCGTGGGCGTTGGCGACGACCCAGTCGGCGAAGTAGCGGCTGCCTTCGGTAATCTGCGTGTCCGGGTTGACCGCCAGCACCACCTTGTCGACATCCGCCGTCTCCGCGGTCGCCTGCGTGATGTAGCCGTTCTCGACCATCGTCTTGAGCACGAGCTTCGCGCGCTGGCGCGCCGCCTCGATATTGCGCGTCGGCGCGAGGCTGGACGGCGAGCGGATGAGCCCGGCCAGCATGGCCGCCTCCGCCAGCGTCAGGTTGCGGGCCGACTTGTTGAAATAGCGTTGCGCCGCGCCGTCGATGCCGTAGGCGCCGGCGCCGAGATAGACCTTGTTGAGATACCGGACGAGGATCTGATCCTTGGTCAGCCTATGCTCGAGCCAGAGCGCGATCATCGCCTCCTGGATCTTGCGCTTGAAGGTGCGCTCAGAGGACAGGAACATCAGCTTGGCAAGCTGTTGGGTGATCGTGCTGCCGCCCTGGCGGACCCCACCCGACAGCAGGTTGACGACCGCGGCGCGGACCATGCCGATCGGGTCCAGGCCGAAATGGTGGTAGAAGCGGCGGTCCTCGATGGAAACGACGGCTTCGGGCAGGTAGCGCGGGATATCCTTCAGGCTGAGGATTTCGCCGTGGAACTGTCCGCGCATGGCGAAAATCTCGCCGTCCGCCGCGACCAGCGTCGTGGAGAATTGCAGCTGCTTGCGCTCGAAGTCGTCGGAGAGCGGAAGCGTGTAGGCGAGGTAGCCCAGCAAGGCCACCACGACCACCGCGAGGACGACCATGACGTTGAGCGTGCCGCGCAGAAGACGCAGCCAGAGAGGGTGCCGATGCGGCTTGCCGGGCTCCCGGCTCGGCCATAGGCGGCCCGCGAAGTTCTGTATCGAGCGGCGCCAGTCCTGCAGCCGGTTTAATATCTGCATCGTGCCGTCATTTTGGTCTTGGCCCCGTTCCCTTATCCGTGGGAGGCGGAAACAGGGCCAAGTTTCACCCTCTTGCCGCCCGTGACTGGGCCCGTCTCCCCGCGCGGGAGTGTCATCGCTTTTTGCGTCAGCATCGCGACCGCATCATGGCCAAAATGTGCCCTATACGCCACCCGCTGCGCCACCGCCCGCGCTCAGGGTTGGGGCGGCGGGGGGCGGCGTATCGTCGGGCCGAGCCGTTGGACCACGTCGCGGGCGTCGTAGGCGTCGACTTTATTCGCCGGCTTCCGGCCGTGATAGAGAACGATATTGGCCGTGGCCGTATAGCGCGCGATCGGCCGATAGTCGCCGGTGTACATGCCGCCGCCGTAATAGTCGTAGGGGAAGCGGTGGAAATAGGTCGGATAGGCGAAATCGTTGTAGGTGGCGACGTAGCGGGTCGATTTATCGACGTGCCGGTCCGCGACCTCGAAATAGTCGTAGCCGTTCTTGAGCGTAAGCTCGGCGGCATTGAACAGCATGTAGTCCTCAACCACCTGCCGGGGCGTCACGCTGTTGCCGCGAAAGACGACGCGATACCGGTTGTCCTCGATCCGCTGCTGGGAATAGCCGTATCCTTCCCGCACCGGCTGATAGGGGGTCGGACTCGCGCAAGCCGCCAGCAGCGCTACCAATAACGCCGGAACGAGGATCCGGTACATCGATTCTCCCGGTCGAAAGTGGGTGGGTCTCGCGGATACTATATGAGTATGCGGCGGCGGAATCGCCAGTCCTGCGGCGCGCACCGGTCGCCGGCGGATTTGGCGCGTTTCGGGATCGGTGATATTACGGTTCCATTCACTCTGGCTGTTGGTTCAAGTCCGTATGCGTAGACCCGACATCGGCAATCGAACCCTGATCGGGATCGTCGCCGCCATTATCCTCGTCCTCCTGATCTATTTCCTGGTTCAGCCGCAGCTGCCGCAGGCGATGCGCACGCCGGGAAGCCCGGTGTTGTATGTCTTTGGCGCGACCGGCGCCTGTCTGCTGCTGGTCTCCATGGTCTTCGTGCTGGTCAAGCGGACGGGGCGGGGCGGCCCGCCGCCGGCGTGGTTCGTCGCGCATGTCATCGCGTCTAGCCTCGGAACCGTTCTGGTCGCGATCCATTCGGCAGGGTATCTGCGGCGCCCGCCGGCCTTGCTGTTTCTCGCCCTGGCGGGGTTGATCCTGCTCGGCGTCTGGGCCCGGGTCTGGCTGTCGCGCCGCATCGCGGGGACCTTCGGAACGAAGCACCGGCATTTCGCGGTGCACGGCCCGGACGCGCGCGCCCAGCTGCGTGACCTGCTTGCCCGCAAGGTGGCGCTGCTGCAGACGCTCGACCCCGCGGCGCGCGAAGGCACCTTCTCCCTGACGCTGGCCCATTGGCTCCGGCGTCCGCGCCTGTCGGCGCAATACGCGCGGCTGGTGCGGGCCGAGAACGGCCTTATCGGCACGCGCGGGATGGTCTCGCCGCGGCAGGCCTATTGGCGCGCCGCCCACCTCGCGCTTGCCTATACCTTTATCGCGGGTCTCATCATTCACTTCATCACCGTGACCTTTTTCGCGGGTTATGTGGCCAATGGTGGCCCGATCACATGGTGGCATCTGGCGGAATGGTAAGATTGATGGATAGACGCGCCGCACGGGACAGGAGAGCAGGATGAGCCGCCTCGCCTTGATGATCGACCTCGAGCGCTGCATCGGCTGCAAGAGCTGCGAGGTCGCCTGCAAGCAGGAGCACGGCCTCGGGCCCGGCGAATACCGCAACAAGGTGATCTGGCTCGGCGATCCGGCGCGCCCGGCGCTCGATTTCCTGACCGTCAGCTGCCAGCATTGCGACCGGCCGGCGTGCCTCCGGGCCTGCCCGGTCAATCCCAAGGCGATTACCAAGGACCCGGAAACCGGCATCGTCCGGGTCGATGAGAGCCGCTGCACCGGCTGCGGCGAGTGCGTGATCGCCTGTCCCTACGGCGCGATGGGCTACGATCCCGTCGACCACCACGCCGTCAAATGCGATCTCTGCACCGACCGCCGGGCGCAGGGGCAGCCGACGACCGCCTGCGCCAGCGTCTGCCCCGGCCACGCGATCCGCTTCGGCGAGCGCGCGGCGCTGGTCGAGGAGGCCGAGGCGGAAGGCCGCAGCCTGCGCGACCACGACCATTTCCTGCTGGCCCCCGCCAATATCTATCTCGACCGCTTGCCGCGGGGCGACGGTGCGCTAGCCGAAATCTTCGCCAATGGCGGTGACGTGCTGGAAGGCCGCCAGCCGCCCGCCTTCATGGACGCGGAAAGCGCCAAGGCGGCATTCGACGGCGGTTCGGCGACGTTTCCCTATCGCTTGCCGCGCGAGGACCGCGACGCCGACCGGGTTGTCCCCGGCGGCTGCAACATCTGCTTCAACTGCTGCAGCACGCAGTTCCACTTCAAGGGCGACCGTCTCGTCCGCATCACGGGCAACGACACGGACCCGGTGCTCAAGGGCAAGGTCTGCCCGAAGTCGCAGCTGACCCTGCAGCTCTACCACAACGACAAGCGGCTGACGCATCCCCTGAAACGGATTGGGGCGCGGGGCGAGGGCAAGTTCGAGCGGATCAGCTGGGACCAGGCGCTGGATGAGATCGCCGAACGCCTGAAGAAACTGCGGGCGGATTGGGGGCCGGAAGCGCTGGCGCTCTATGTCGGGACGCGCACCGGGATCCTGACCAAGAATGCCTATACCCGCCTGTTCGGGCAGATGTGGGGAACGCCCAACGTCGAAGGCACCGACCCGTTCTGCGCCGCGGGCAAGAACCTGTCCTACCAGATCACCCAGGGCAATGTCGGCAGCGGCAACAGCTACACCGCGGGCGACATGGGGAGCGCGTCGCTCTACGTCTACTTCGGCGATAACCAGGCGGAGACACGGCCCGTCTATTTCGGGATGATCAACGACTGGCGTATCCGCAACAAGGCGAAGATGGTCGTCGTCGACCCGCGGCTCACGGTCACCGCGAGCAAGGCGGACCGCTGGCTCGCGCTCCGCCCGGGGACGGACATGGCGCTCGGCCTCGCAATCGCGCATCACATTCTGACCGAGGAACTGCACGACCGTAAATTCTGCGACGACTGGGTGCTCGGCTGGGAGAAATGGCGCGACGGCATCCTCGCCGGCGGCTACACGCCGGAATGGGCCGCGCCGATCACGACGATCCCGGCCGCGGAGATTCGCCGGCTCGCGGAGGAAATCGCGAGCGCGGACGGCTGCGTCATTTTCGCCAGCCGCGGCATAAACCAGCACACCACCTCGGTGCAGACCAACCGCGTGCTGATGTATCTCGCCGCGATCACCGGCAACTGGGGCCGCAAGGGCGGCGCCTTCTTCAACATGGGCGCGGGCG
>CAZPFL010000214.1:1982-8021 GCA_964585785.1 uncultured Rhodospirillaceae bacterium | reverse complement strand
CCGAGACGATGAAGTAAACCTCGCGGCTTTCCGCCTGGCGGTCGATGATCAGCTCCTGCTTGCCGAAGCGCTTCCAGCTGCAACGCTTTTCCAGCTTGGCGATGTCCTCGGCGTCGAGATCCGAAAAAATCCCGACATTGGCGAGCGATTCGGTCGTTGCCGTACCCACCCCTGTTGTCCCTCGTTTTTAGCGGCCGCGGGCCCCTGTGCCCACGGTCCGAACGCCACTGCTAACACGAATATACTTAATTCAACCTTAAGAAAAGATCACATGGTGTAAAGGCCTTAGCCCAGGGCCGTACGCCGCGCGAGCGCCGCGCCCTCGATCCTGAGCCGCCAGGCCAGAACCGCGAGATTGGCCAGCGAAAAGACGAGCGCGATCTGCCAGGCGCCAAAGGCAAGCGGCAGCAGCGCCACCTCCAGCGCGACCACGACATAGTTCGGATGCCTGCACCAGCGGTAGGGACCGCGCCGGACGAGCGGCGTCGACGGCATATCGATGACCCGCGTCGTCCAGTAGCGGCCGAGCGTCGCGAGGACCCAGACGCGGCCGGCCTGCACCGCGAGGTAGGCCGCGATCACCGGCCAATAGACCGGCGCGTCGGCGGGGATCAGGAAGGCGATCGCGGCGAGCCAGCCGACATGGACGGCGATCAGCACGGGGTAGTGGCCGGCGCCGATCTCGCGGCCGCCTTCGGCCATCAGCCGCCGGCCGTTGCGCCGCGACAGCCAGAGCTCGCCCAGCCGCTGCAGCCCGACCAGCAGCGCCGCCCATTGCGCCGGGCTCACGGCGGCCCGCCCGGAGTGGATCGCGCAACCGTCAAAGCCATCCGCGCTCCCGGTAATATTCTTCGATCTTATCCGCGATCTCCTTGGCCATCGTGCCCGCGAGCGCGTCGACGTTGGCCGCGAACTTTTCGCGCACGCCGCTGAAGACGCCGCTCAGGATGGTCGAGGTGACCACATGACCCGCGAGCCCGCCGACGCCGATCATCTCCGCCATGCCCGGCATATGGCCGCTCTTGGTGTCGGCTTTCATCGACTCCAGCAGGTCGGCGCGGCCATGCAGCGATTCATAGAGTTGCACGCGCGCCTCGACCGAGCTTCGCCCAGCGCCGAGGCCGATGATGACGCGCGCGCCCGGATTGCCTTCGTCGATCGAGAGGAGCTGCCCCCTGACCTGGAGCGGGCGGATGCCGGGCTCGACCACATTCGCGGCGCGCACCGCGGGCAGCCCCTTGTCGCGCAACGCCACCACCAGCTTCGCCGCCAGCGCGTCGGCGACGGAATGGCCGACGGCTTTCTCCTGCGCGGTGCGCGGCTCCTTGTCCACCAGCGCCCGCACGTCGGCGATCAGCCCGTGCGACAGCTCCACTTCGTCCGGCGACGCGGCGAAGTTGTAAACGACGAGCTGGTCGGGCTTGGGCAGCTTGGCCGCCTTCCACGTCACGTCGTCGGTGGTCGTGATGTTGGTCGAAGAGCAGGCGACAAGCATCAGCGCCGCCAAACAGCCGGCGGCGGGGCACCATGGAACGGCGCGTGGGACGTTTCGATGGCGCATCGGTCGAATGAACATGGCTCTCCCCTTATCGGTTCCCGGCCCGAGTTTATCGACCCAATGTGTCAGGGGATAGGCGCAAGCGGCTTCCGGCGATGAAGAACCGGAAACGCCGTCGCTACGCCGCGTGCTCCAGCATGAGAAAGCCCGCCGTGAAGCCGGGTCCCAGCGCGCCGGCAAACAGCCGCCCGGCCATGCCGGCCGCGAGCGCGCGTTCCAGGACGAACATCACCGTCGCCGCCGACATGTTGCCGAAGTCGCGCAGGACGCCGCGCGCATGGCGCAGCGTGCCGCGCTGCAGCTCCAGCCCGTCCTCCAGGGCGTCGAGCACCTTCATGCCGCCGGGATGGAACAGCCAGCCGTCCACCTCGCGCGCGCTCAGCCCACGGCCGTCGAGGAAGGCGTCGATCCGCGGCCGCAGGTCGGCGCGCACGAGCGTTGGGATATCCCGGCTGAACAGGACGCCGAGCCCGTCCTCCTCGACATGCCAGCCCATGACGTCGAGCGAGTCCGGCCAAGTGTACTCACCCCAATGGCGCAGCGCCGGCCCGTGCCCGCCGCAGGCGACGAGCGCGCCCGCCGCGCCGTCACCGAACAGCGCGGAGGCGATGATATTGCTCTTCGACTGGTCGCCCGGCCGGAAGGTGAGGCAGCAGAGCTCGACCACCAGAAAGAGCCAGGTCTCGCCCGGCTCCGCCTTGGCCATCGCCGCGGTGCGCGCCAGCCCGAGCACGCCGCCGGCGCAGCCGAGGCCGAAAATCGGCAGGCGCTTGACGTCGCGCCGGAAGGGCAGGCGCTCCATGAGGAGCGCGTCCAGGCTCGGCGTGGTGACCCCCGTGGTCGAGGCGACGACGATGCCGTCCACGTCGCCCGGCCGGAAGCCCGCCTTGTCGAGGCATCGCCGCGCGGCATCTTCCAGCAGCGCCAGCGCGCCTTCCTTGTAGGCGCGCGTGCTTTCGCGCCAGCCCTTGCGCTGGCCGAGCCAGTCCATCGGCATGCTGGAATAACGGGTGTCGATCCCGGCATTGGCGTAGACCGGCAGCAGGCGCTCGAAGTCCGCGCCGCGCCCGGCGAAGATGAGGCGGCTGAAATCCCGGGCCTCCGCCTGGGTGATGCGATGGCCCGGTACGGCGGTCGCGAGCGAAAGCAGCCTGGGCGGGTTGGAAGCGGTCGTCGGCATCGTGCCACGCTTGGTTGAGCCGGTCTCGGCCGGTACAGAGATAATGACTGACGCCAGCGGATTTCCAAGCGCCGCGCCGTCACGTTTCCGTCAGTCATGGTGAGGCCGGGCCGCCGCGCGACACCGTTAAGGGGCCGTTAACGCTTTTCCGCGATGACCTGTTTGTATTTGCAATCCGGCACTTCGATCACATATTAGCCGATTGACGCTGCCGAATCCGGCCCAGCAAGGTACGATTTCACGCCCATGACCGACCCGTTGAACGACCCGGCGCATAATCCGCCCGAATCCGCGCCGAAACGACGCAGCGGCGTCTGGAGCCGGCTCCGGGCCTATTTTCTCGCGGGCGTGCTCGTCACGTCGCCGATCGTCATCACGCTGGCGCTTGCCTACTGGCTGGTCAATTTCGTCGACGGCCATGTGGTTCCCCTGATTCCGGCGCAGTGGAACCCGGATACCTATCTGCGCGACTATTTCGGCTTCAAGATCAGCATACCCGGGCTCGGGCTGCTGGTCCTGATCGTCGTGATCACGCTGATCGGCTGGATCACCGCCAGCTACCTCGGCAACATCTTCGTCCGCCTCGGCGAGAACATCGTCGCCCGCATGCCGGTCATCCGCGGCATCTATGGCGCGGTGAAGCAGATCGTCGAGACGATCTTCCGCAACCAGTCGCAGGCCTTCCGCCGCGCCGTGCTGGTCGAATACCCGCGCCGCGGCCTCTGGACCATCGCCTTCGTCACCGGCAAGTCCGAGGGCGAGGTGAAGAACCTGATCAAGGAAGAGCTGATCAACATCTACGTGCCGACGACGCCGAACCCAACCTCGGGCTTTCTCCTGTTCGTGCCACGCGAGGACGTCATCTACCTGCACATGTCGGTGGAGGAAGCGTTCAAGCTGGTGATCTCCGGCGGCCTCGTCACACCGCCCGACCGCCGGCCCGAAGCGCAGCAGAAGGTGCCGGCCGCCTCCTCACGGACCATGGAGAAGTCGAGCGACGAGACACACGCGTCGGCCAAGGTCGCTAGCCTGATCGAAGAGTGATCACGGCGCTGTCGCGCTCGAACAGGTAGAGCATCACCCTGAGCGCCTTGCCGCGCTCGCTTTCCAGCTCCGGGTCGCGGGTTAGGATCAGCTTCACGTCGTCGCGCGCGATGGCGAGCAGGTCGCCATGGGCCGCCAGATCGGCGAGGCGGAACACCGGCAAGCCGCTCTGCCGCGTGCCGAGGATCTCGCCGCCGCCGCGCAGGCGAAGGTCCTCCTCGGCGATGCGGAAGCCGTCGTCGCTCTCGCGCAGGATCTGCAGCCGGGCCTTGGCGGTCTCGGTCAGCGGCGGCGCGTACAGCAGCAGGCAGGAGGAGGGGCGGTCGCCGCGGCCGATCCTCCCGCGCAGCTGGTGGAGCTGGGCGAGGCCAAAGCGCTCGGCATGCTCGATCACCATGATCGTCGCGTCCGGCACATCGACGCCGACCTCGATCACCGTGGTCGCCACCAGGATGCGCGCCGAGCCGGTCGCGAAATGCTCCATCGCCGCGTCTTTTTCCGCGTTTTTCATTCGGCCGTGCACGAGCGCCACGATGTCGCCGAAACGCTGCTTGAGATCGGCGAAGCGCGCCTCGGCGTCGGCAAGGTCGCTCACTTCCGACTCCTCGACCAGCGGACAGACCCAGAAGACCTTGGCGCCGTCGCTCAATGCCCGGCGGATCGCGGCGATGACCTCTTCGATGCGGCCGACCGGCAGCGCGCGCGTGGCCACCGGCTTCCGGCCCGCCGGCTTCTCGGTCAGGCGCGAGGATTCCATGTCGCCGAAGGTGGTCAGCAGCAGCGTGCGCGGGATCGGCGTCGCCGTCATGACCAGCGTATCGACGCCGCGCCCCTTGGCGGCGAGGTTGAGGCGCTGGTGCACGCCGAAGCGGTGCTGCTCGTCGATCACCGCCAGCATCAAATCCTTGAATGCCACGTCCTTCTGGAACAGCGCATGCGTGCCGACGGCGATCGCGATACTGCCGTCGGCGAGGCCTTCCAGCACCGCCTTGCGGGACGCCCCCTTGTCGCGCCCGGTCAGGAGGGCGACGCGCAGATCCACCGCCTTGGCGAGCGGCGCGATCGTCGCGAAATGCTGGCGCGCCAGGATCTCGGTCGGCGCCATCAGCGCCGCCTGGCCGCCGCATTCGACCGCCTTCAGCATGGCGAACAGCGCGACCACGGTCTTGCCGCTGCCGACATCGCCCTGCAGCAGGCGCAGCATCCGCCCGTCGCTCGCCATGTCCTCGTCGATCTCGCCCAGCGCTTCGTGCTGCGAGCCGGTGAGGCGGAAGGGCAGCGCGGCCGCGACCTTGTCCTGCAGCCGGCCGTCGCCCCGGATCGAGCGTCCCGGCAGCTTCCGCATGCGCGCGCGCACGAGGCCGAGCGCGAGCTGGTTGGCGAGCAGCTCGTCATAGGCGAGGCGGGCGCGATGGGGCTGCGAAGGGTCCAGCGCCTTGCGGCTGTGCGGCGCGTGCGCGGCCATCAGCGCGTCGCGCCACGGCGCCCAGCCGCGCCGCTGCAGAAAGGCCGGGTCCTGCCATTCCGGCAGCACGGGCGTGCGGTCCAGCGCCTCGCGCACCGCCTTGCCCAGCGTCTTCAAGGTCAGCCCCGCGGTCAGGCCGTAGACCGGCTCGATCTTCGGCATCGCCTCCGCTTCGGCCGGGGTCAGGATGTAGTCCGGATGCGTCATCTGCTTCTCGCCCTGCCAATCCTCGACGATGCCGCTGACGATCCGGTGCGCGCCTTCGGGCAGCGCGCGCTTGAGATAGTCGGTATGCGCATGGAAGAAGATCAGCGTGAGGAAGCCGGTCGCGTCCGAGCAGCGCACCCGGTAGGGCCGGCGGCCCTGGCCCGGCATGTGCCGCTCGACGGTGACGGTGAGGGTGACGATGCTGCCGCTGGGCGCGTCGCCGATCGCCGGCGCGAAGCTGCGGTCGATCACGTCGCGCGGCAGGTGCCAGAGCAGATGAACGACGGTCGGCCCCGCGACCTTCTCGACCAGCTTGGCGATGCGCGGACCGATCCCCTTGAGCGCGGTCACCGGGGCGAAGAGCGGGTTGAGGATATCCGGGCGCAAAGCGGGCTCGCGGCGTTGCCTTGGGTCAAGCGGGATCACAAACGGGATCGGGTGAATTTAAATCAGTTTACCCGGCGCGCCCACCGCCGCTTCCGGAAGATCGGCGCGCGACGACACGCGCGCCACGCGCCCTCGGCGATCACCCCTTCATGATCTCTTTGCCCGTCTTGTCGTAGAACACGGTCAGGCAAAGAATCA
>CAZPFL010000214.1:0-1882 GCA_964585785.1 uncultured Rhodospirillaceae bacterium | reverse complement strand
CCCTTCATGATCTCTTTGCCCGTCTTGTCGTAGAACACGGTCAGGCAAAGAATCATGTCCACCGTCTTGCCGTCGCGCGCCAGCGGCAGGCGCACCCGCTCCAGCTCGCGGTATTCCTTGTAGGGCCGCATGCGGGACGGGGTGCGCGCCCAGCTCGGCAAGCCGGTTTCCACGATATCGGCGAAGACGCGCGGGTTGAAATTGGGCATGGCGTCGTCGAACCATCGTCCGGTGTTGTCCTCACCGGCGTATTCGACGACCGCGGTGCCGAGCAGCCGAAACCGGAATCGCAACGGGTCGCGGGAGACGTCGACCAACCAGACATTCGGCAACAGCTGCGGAATATCGGTCGGGTCAAAATGCTGCCGGCCGGGCAAGACGCCTTCAGCCGGATGGATCTTGCGCCAATACTCTACAATCCGCCGGATCTTCGGATGACAGGTTTCCGGAACCGGCAGACTGTCCGCAGAGCGCTGATAGTCTTCCCCCATACGACCGTCTGATATATCGATTCGGCAGCGGCGGCACGCACAAATTGCACCTTAAATCGCCGGGAACAGGGCTTCAACAGCCATCCAGCGAGCGGCGGTGGCGGTCGCCGCCGCGGTAATTTGGGCTTCCGCCGGCAACCACTCTATACTGTTCCACAAAACCGGGAGCAGGTCATCGGCCGTGCTCGAATCCGGCCTTCGGGCGGCGCCGGCTCTTTGCACCTCCTCCACGACGGTACGTTGTCGTACGGCTCAATGCGGCCTTGTTACCGCATGCCCGCGGCGCAGATCCCAGGCCGCGCGCGTGCATCGAATGGCAGCTGGGAGGAATTCAACAGCGCGAGGAAACGACCATGAAGGACGGGCTACGTTTCGTAGACTGCGATATGCATGTTATGGAACCGGTGGACATCTTCGAACGCTATCTGGATCCCCGATTCCGCGACCGCGTGGTGATGCCGGTGGGCGCCGACGGCCGGCCGAAGCGCGGCATGATCATCATCGACGATCAGCCGACATCCTGCGATCACGAGCTGCAGCAGTACCGGAAGCGTCCGACCGGCAATAAAAAGAAGAAGACCGAGTCCACGCAGCCGCTGTCCGGCTCGCGCATGGCCGAGAGCGGCCGGCTCAACTTCGCGGTCGAGCGCAACTACGACGCGGAAGCGCAGCTCATCGGCATGGAGATGGAAGGCGTCGATATCGCCGTCCTGTTTCCGACCATGGGGCTCAGCCTGATCGCGCGCGACGGCATGGACCCGCGTCTGTCGCTGGCGCTGTGCGAGGCCTACAACAACTGGATCTACGATTTCTGCCAGCACAGCCCCGACCAGCTCAAATTCGCGGCGATGCTGCCGCTGCACGACGTCAACCTGGCCTGCGCGGAGCTGGTGCGCTGCGTCACCGAGCTGGGCGCCGTCGGCTCCTTCGTCCGGCCCAATCGCATCAACGGGCATTTCTGGCACTCCAACTACTGGAACCCGCTGCTCGCGATGCATGAAGAGCTCGGCGTCACGATGGGCTTCCACGAAGGCACCGGCGCGCCGTATTCGCACATGAACGTGCTCTACGGCGAGAACCGCTTCTACCGGCATGTCGCCAGCCACTGGATCGAGATGCAGCAGGCGCTGGTCGCCATGCTGATCGGCGGCGTGTTCGAGTTCTATCCCACGCTGCGCGTTGGCTATCTCGAGGCGCAGAACTCCTGGGTGCCGGGGCTGCTCTCGCGCATCGAGTGGGATTATCCCCAGTACCGCGATTCACACGCGCCCTATCTCACGCTGACGCCGAAGGAATATTTCCAGCGCAACTGCTGGGCGGCGGTCGAGGGCAGCGAGCCGGAGATCGAGGCGACGGCGGGCCTGATCGGCGCGGACCGCATGTGCATCTCG
>CAZPFL010000213.1:0-8104 GCA_964585785.1 uncultured Rhodospirillaceae bacterium | reverse complement strand
GGTGAACCCGCCCGCTTAATACTTTCTGAAGGATTATGGTAAATTTAGGGCGCGGGACGCACAGGCCCGAATTTGGCGCGATTAGAAGGAATATTCCTTCGTCTTCAGGAATTTGATCCCCGGCCAATCTTCCATCGTCTTGTCGAGGTGCCAGGCGTTGCGGGCGAGGAAGACGGGCGCGCCGGTGTGATCCTCGGCCATGCTGGACTCGTTCGCATCGCGGAACTTCTTCAGGAGCGCGTTATCGTCCGCTTCGATCCAGCGCGCGGCGTAAATCTGCGTCGCCTCGAAGCGGACCGGCACGTCGTATTCCGTGCGGATGCGATCGGCGAGAACCTCGAATTGCAGCGGGCCGACGACCCCGACGATCCAGTCGGAATCGAGCCGCGGCTTGAAGACGCGCGCGGCGCCTTCCTCGGCGATCTGCTGCAGCGCGCGGCCGAGATGTTTCGCCCGCATGGGGTCGGTCGGGCGCGCCTTCTGCAGCATCTCCGGGGCGAAGCTCGGGATGCCGCTGAAAAACAGATCCGCGCCTTCGGTCAGCGTATCGCCGATGCGCAGGTTGCCGTGATTGGGCACGCCGATGATGTCGCCCGCCCAGGCCTCCTCCGCCCGCTCGCGGTCCTGGGCCAGAAACAGCATCGGATTGTGCAGCGTCAGCATCTTGCCGGTCCGCACATGCTTGAGCTTCATGCCGCGGCGGAAATGGCCCGAGCAGAGACGCATGAAGGCGATGCGGTCGCGGTGCTTCGGGTCCATGTTCGCCTGGATCTTGAAGACGAAGCCGCTTACTGCCTCGTCTTCCGGCGAAACCGTTTTCTCGCCCGCCTTATAGGGTCGCGGCGCCGGTGCAAGCTCTGTCAGGCCTTCGATCAGCTCCCGGACGCCGAAATTGTTGATGGCGCTGCCGAAATATACCGGCGTCAGGTGCCCCTCGCGATAGGCCGTGAGGTCGAATGCCGGGCAGAGCCCGCGGGCCATCTCGACGTCTTCGCGGAGCTTGGCGGCCGCGTCGGCCGGCAGCAGCGCATCCAGCTTCGGGTCCTCGATGCCGTTGCAGACCGCGCCTTCGTCGGGCGCCTCCGCCGTGCCCTTTCCGACCAGGCGCAGGCGGTCGTGGAACAGGTCGAAGCAGCCGAGGAAATGCCTGCCCATGCCGATCGGCCAGCTCGCCGGCGTGGTCTCGAGCGCCAGGGTCTGCTGAATCTCGTCGAGCAGGTCGAAAGGCTCCTGCCCCTCGCGGTCCAGCTTGTTGATGAAGGTGATGATCGGCACGTCGCGCAGCCGGCATACCTCGAACAACTTGCGCGTCTGCGCCTGGATGCCGCGGGCGCTGTCCAGCACCATCACCGCGGAATCCACCGCCGACAGCGTACGGTAGGTATCCTCGCTGAAATCCTCGTGGCCGGGCGTGTCGAGCAAGTTGAAGGTGCAGCCGCCGTATTCGAAGGTCATGACCGAGGACGCCACCGAGATGCCGCGCTCGCGCTCGACCTTCATCCAGTCCGACCGGGCGCGCCGCTGCTCGCCGCGCGCCTTGACCGCGCCGGCAAGCTGAATGGCGCCGCCGAACAGCAGCAGCTTTTCGGTGAGCGTCGTCTTGCCGGCGTCCGGGTGCGAGATGATCGCAAAAGTCCGTCGCCGGGCAACAGGCTGAGGAAGCGTCGTCATCAATGCCTATTGGTCGAAACTGTCGCGGAGCGGGCGGCTCCGAGGTTGCAGTCCGGCCTGCCAAAGCGGCCGGCCGCGGCCATCGCCTACTATGATCGATGCCCCTTGATCAATCCTTTACGTAGAGCGGCCTTTACGAAAATGGGGATTCGGCCGGGCCGATTCCAGGGGCGGCCGACCCGGCCGGGCGCCGTTACGCCGACATGGTGAGCATCTTCTGCACCATCTCTTCGGTCACGTTGCCGCCGGAGAGAAGGGCCACCGTCTTGCGCCCGGTATCGACCTTGCCGCTGAGGAAGGCGGCCGCAGCGACCACGCCGGCCGGCTCGCCCAGCATCTTGGTGCGGAAGAGGATGGTCCGGAATGCCTCGGCGATGTCCTGTTCGCTGATCAGAACGATCTCGTCCATATAGGCCTGCAGATGGCGGAAGGGGTGCTCACCCGGGCGGCGGGCGGACAGGCCGTCGGCCATGCTGTCCCAATAGTCGATCGCGGTCGGCGCGCCTTTCTGCATCGAGACATAGGCGGCGTTGGCGTGCTCGGGCTGGACACCGATCACCTTTACCTTCGGGTTCGACAGCTTGACGGCGGTGGCCACGCCGGCGGCAAGCCCGCCGCTGCTGACCGGCACCAGGACCGTCTCGGCGTCGGGGCAATCCTCGACGATCTCGAGGCCGATGCTGGCGTGCCCGGCGACGATCGGCGGATATTCCCAGTTGTCGATGGCCAGCATGCCGCGCTCGCCCGCGACCCGCTCCACCACCGACTGGCGCGCCAGCGCGTCGCTGCCGCAGAACACCACCTCGGCGCCGTAGCCCTTGGTATTCTCGACCTTGTAGGGGCTGGTTGAATCGAGCATGACGACGACGATCGGCACGCCCATCTGGCCCCCGGCATAGGCATAGGCCTGGGCGAAATTGCCGGAAGAGGTGACGACCACGCCTTTTTTGCGCTGTTCGGGGGTCAGCGAGCGCAGCACGGTAAAGGCGGCGCGTATCTTGTATGCGCCCGTCACCTGCAGGTTCTCGCATTTCAGGAACAGCGTCTCTCGGCTGACCTCTTTCGAATTGCGCGCGACCGGCAGGATCGGCGTCCGCCGGACATCGGCCGGTAGCGCGTCGCGGGCTGAATTGATCTCGTCAAGCGTGGTCAGGCGTGTCACGGTCTCGGTCCAATCTTGCTGTATTGCAGGTGCGGCGGTCTGGCGATTGTGCAGCAGGCCCGGCCATGCGGTATACAGGAAAAAAAGGAGTTCAGGCGATGAAGCTGACCGATCACGAGGAGGCGATGCTGGCGGGTGCGCTCGGCGAGCCACGCAAGCTGGCGCTCGAGCATCAGATCAAGGTGGGGCGTTTCTTCGATGCGGCGGACATGGTCGAGATCAGCCAGGTCCATATCATGGCCGATACGGAGGCGCTGGGCGAGGCGGGGGTGCAGTTCCTCGAACGCATCGCCGAATATCCCGAAAAGGATCGGCAGACCATCGTTCCGACCGTGACCGACCCGCGCGGCGCGGATTTCAACGCCTACAAGCGGCTGAAGCAGGAAGAGAGCTGGATCAGCCAGGAAGGCCGGACGATCGAAGCGTTTCAGGCGCTGGGCGTCCTGATGACCGATACCTGCATCAACTACCAGGTGGTGATCCCGCCTGTGCTGGGCGAGCATGTCGCCTTCGGCGATACGGGCTCCAGCATCTATACCAACAGCGTGCTCGGCGCGCGGACCAACTTCGAAGGCGGCCCGTCCGCGCTGGCCGCCGCGCTGACCGGCCGCACGCCGCGCTACGGCTTCCATCTCGACGAATACCGCCGCGGCAAGGTGCTTTATGCGCTCGAGACGCGGCCGCAGGATTGGGCCGACTGGGGTGCGGTCGGCGGAATCGTCGGCCGGGATATGGACTCCTATTGGACGGTGCCGGTGATCGCCGGCGTCGACGGCGCGCCGACCTCGGACGAGCTCAAGCATTTCGGCGCCGCGCTGGCGAGCTTCGGCTCGACCCCGCTTTTCCACATGGTCGGCGTGACGCCGGAAGCGACTTCGCTGGCCGCGGTCTTCGACGGGCCGCCGCCGGCGCCGATCCGCATCACCCGCGCGGATATCGACGCCTTCTATGACTCCTACGGTGTCGCGGACGACCGGCTCGACGTCGTCGTGTTCGCTGCGCCGCAGCTGTCGCTGTTCGAGCTGCAGCGGCTCGGCCGGCTGCTCGACGGGCGGCAGGTGCATGACGACACGACCCTGATCGCCGCGACCTCGCCCGAGAACAAGAAGGCCGCCGACCGCATGGGGATGACCGCGCAGATCGAGGACGCCGGCGGCATCCTGCTCGAAGGCGTCTGCTTCTATCAAATGCACGCACGCGAGATCGGCGATGCGAACGGCTGGCGGCGGCTGATGAGCAACTCGGCCAAGATCGTGAACATTCTCGGCGGCTACGGCTACGAGCCCGTTCTGGCGACGATGGAGCGCTGCGTCGACTGTGCCGTCGCCGGGAGGATCGTGCGATGACGGCGCGTATCATCAAGGGGCATGTCGGCATCGGCGCTCCGGTGACGGGGCCGGCGCTGGTCGCCGCCGACAATTTCAGCGCGCGCTATGACCTCGACCGTATCAACGGCACCTTTTCACGTCCGAGCCATCAGCTGTTCGGGCAAAGCTATCTCGGCAAGGTTCTCGTGCTGAACATCGCGAAGGGCGGCGTGGCCACGGCCTGGATGCTCTACGAGATGGCGTCGCGCGGAAAGGCGCCGCTGGCGCTTTTGCTGAACTATGCCAACCCGATCATGGCGCAGGGCGCGGCGCATGCGGATTTCCCGCTGATCGACCGCTTCGAATGCGACATCACCGAGGTGATTCGCACGGGCCAGACCGTGTCGGTCGATCCGTCGGCGGGCCTCGTCACGGTGCAGGACTGATATCGCGACGGGATCGGCCGGCGGAGCGCGGATTTCTGCGCCCCGCGATCCCGGCGCGCGTCGTTTGCCGGTAGCGCGTTATCTTAATAGCTGTTGATTCTGAGGCGCTTGTGCCATGTTACGGCGCAACGGCGTTACGGGGGGTAACGGGGGATGGACAGATGGCGAGCCGGTATCGGATGGCGCTGATCACCGGGGCGACGAGCGGGATCGGCGCCGCTTTCGCCGACGCTTTGCCGCCCGAAACGGGGCTGCTGCTGACGGGACGCGATGCCGCGCGGCTGGAAGCGGTGGCGCAGCGCCATCGCGCGAACGGCCGGACAGTGGAAACGCTGGTCGCCGACCTTGCCGGCGAGGCGGGCCGGCGCGACGTCATCGCAGCGGCGCAATCCTTGGCTATCGACCTCCTGATCAACAACGCCGGTTACGGCGCCTTCGGTCCTTGCCTCGAGAACGACCGCGAGACCGAGCTGGGCATGGTGGCGGTCAACGTGGCGGCGGTCGTCGATCTCGCCCACACCCTGCTGCCGGGAATGGTTGAACGGGCGCGAAAATCGGGCGGCCGGGCCGGGATGATCGTCGTATCCAGCACCGTCGCCTTCGTGCCGATGCCGATGATGGCGACCTATGCCGCGACCAAGACCTTCGAGCTCAGCTTCGCGGAAGCGCTGGCGGACGAGATGGCGGATGCGCCGGTCGATATTCTTGTGCTTTGCCCGGGGGCCACGCGCACCGACTTCTTCCGCCGCGCTCATATGCCTGACTCCTTCCTGCGTTACGCGGAGGAGCCGGCGGCGGTCGCGCGCAAGGGGCTCGCCGCCTTGGGCCGCCGCCGCGTGCTGGTGTCGCGCGGCAGCGCGAGACTCGCGCTTACGCCGATCTCCCTGCCGCGGCGGATCGTGGCGGCCGGCGCGCGGCGCTTCATCCATCGCGTCGCCGGACACGGGCGGCGATGACGGAGGACAAGATCGCCGGCGCCGCGTTCTATTACGTCGCGCCGAACCTCGATCCGGGAAGCGTTGCCGGCATCGACGTGGCCGTCGACCGGCTGACCGACGCCTTTCTTCGCCATGCGCGCCAAGAAATCCTCTATTGCTATGCGCAGGACGAGGCGTCCTTCGAGGCCTTTCGCGCGCGGGCGACCGCGGTCGGGCGGATCGCCGAGGCCTGCGTCCACATCCCGCTCCATCGGCCGGAACGGCTCGCCGACGTCGGCTGCATGCTGCATCCGGACCCGAATATCGCGCCCTATACCTGGCCGCGCCGCTGGCACGACCAGCGGGGCTACAGCCTGTGCGGCGTCAGCCACACCATGTCCTCGGCCAATGTGATGGACGCGGTGGCGAATTGCCTGACCTTTCCGACCCAGGAATGGGACGCGATCATCTGCCCGTCGCGCGCCATCGCCGGCGCCATCCGGGCGCTGTGGGACGAGTGGCGCACCTATCTGGCGGACCGAACGGGTGGGCGGCCGGGCTGCCCGGTTCAGCTTCCGGTCATTCCGCTCGGCATCGACACGAAATCCTTCGTGCCCAATCGGGATCCGGCGCGGCGGGCCGAGCTGCGGCAGAGCCTCGGCATCGCGGAAGACGCCTTCGTCGTATTGTTCCATGGGCGGATCAGCTTCTATTCGAAGGCGCATCCGTTGCCGATCCTGCTGGCGGCCGAGCAACTCGCCAACCGGCTGGAACGCCCGGTGGTTCTGCTGTTTTACGGCTATTTCCCGAGCGAGCGGTTCGAGCAGGAGTTCAATGCCCTCGTCGAGGACATCGCCTATCGGTCGACGGTCCAGATCGTATCGAACACGGACCCGGCCTACCCGGGCGGCGTCTGGGCCGCGGCGGACGTCTTCACGTCGCTCGCCGACAACATCCAGGAAAGCTTCGGCCTTACGCCGATCGAAGCGATGGCGAGCGGGCTGCCGGTTCTCGTCTCCGACTGGGACGGCTATCGCGATACCGTCACCCACGGCGCGGACGGCCTCGTCGTTCCCACCACCATGCCGCCGGCGGGAAGCGGGCTGGACCTGGGCTACCGCTACCTGATCGGCGACGAGTCCTACGGCAGCTACATCGCCGCGGGAAGCCAGACGACGGCGGTCGATGTGGAAGCCACCACGCAGGCGCTTGAGCAACTGGCGCTCAACGACACGGTGCGGCGCCGCTTGGGCGCGGCAGCGGCGGCGCGGGCCGATGCCGTCTACGACTGGCGCCATATCATTCCGGCGTACGAGTCCTTGTGGGAGGAGCTGGCGAGCCGCCGCGCGCGCGCCACGGAAAGCGCGCCACGCGCCGCCACCCGTCCGGCCCATCCGTCGCGGCCCGATCCCTACAAGATGTTCGCTGGATTCCCGACCGGGCAGCTTACCTTGTCTGATCGGCTCGAGATCGCGGTGAGCTCGCTCGACGCCATCAATGCCCTTTTGCAGCACCGCATGAACATGTTCACGCCGGCGATCCTGTTGGACGGCGACCAGATCGCGGTCTTGATCCAGTCAGTCAAGCGCGAGCCGGGCATGTCCGCCGCCGAGCTCGTCACGGCGCTCGCGCCCGACGACCGGCCGCGCGTCCTGCGCACGATTGCATGGCTGTTGAAGCTGGGCTACCTGCGCCGGCTCAATTCGACCTCGGGGCCGGCGCGGTGATGGGGGCGAAGCCGCCCGCTGCTATACAGGAAGCCGCTATTTGAAGCGGTAGGTGATGCGCCCCTTGGTGAGGTCATAGGGCGTCATTTCCACGGTCACGCGGTCGCCCGCGAGGACCCGGATGCGGTTCTTCCGCATCTTGCCCGAGGTATGGGCAAGGATTTCGTGCTCGTTGTCGAGCTGAACGCGGAACATCGCATTCGGCAAGACTTCACTGACCACGCCACTGAATTCGATCGGTTCTTCTTTCGCCACAGTCGCTCCTTCCAACTTCGACCCGATATATGCGCCGCCGCCCGGCGAATCGTCCAGCAGGAAAATATGGGCCGGCGGCAAAATAACAAGGGTTAAGACCTGCCCTTTACCGTCCCGGTACGGTTCCACGCGCCTTACCGCTCCAGCGGCAAAGCCGTGCGGTATTTGACCTGTTTCAGCGCGAAACTCGACTTGATGCTGGCGACGCCCGGCACCCGCGTCAGGTGATCCACCAGAAAGCGGTGATAGGCGGTGAGATCCGCGACGACGACACGCAGCAAGTAATCCGCGTCGCCGGTCATTAGATAACATTCCATGACTTCCGGCCAATCGGCGACGGCGCCCTCGAACTCTTCCAGGGCCCTCTCGACCTGCCGTTCCAGGGAAACCTGCACGAACACGCTGACCGGCAGGCCGATGCTGCCGGGATCGATCAGCGTGACGTAGCGCGAGATCACGCCCTTCTGCTCGAGCTCCCGGACCCTTCGCCAGCAGGGCGAGGGCGAGATCCCGACCAGCTCCGCCAGCTCGACATTGGTGATTCGGGCGTTCTCCTGCAGGGCCGTCAGGATGCGGCGATCCATCTCGTCCAGGGGCGAAACTTGCATGAATCATTCTC
>CAZPFL010000212.1:0-8138 GCA_964585785.1 uncultured Rhodospirillaceae bacterium | reverse complement strand
GGAACAACTACGCCTACGCCTCGATCCGCGGCCTGCAGCGCGGCTATCTCGACGGGCGGGAGCTGGCGACCGACTTCAAGGACCCGAAGACCGGCAAGCCCTACAACCCGGACTTCGCGGCGATGGCGCGTTCGGCCGGCGTCGAAGGCGTCAGCGTGGACAAGGCGGCCGACCTGAACGACGCGATCAAGGCCGGCATCGCGGCCAACAAGCCTTACCTGATCGACGCCAACATCGGCGCGGACCTGAACCCGACCGGCGCCGGCGTCTGGGAGCTGCCCGGGCTCGGCCAGAGCAAGCCCGGTTTCGGCAAGCGCTACCAGCCGTGACCGGCCCCATCAACCAAACGAGCCCATAGGAGAAGCGCGATGGCGAATACGCGACCGGAGGAGGCCAAGAACTTCCGCCTGCTGGGGCACGACCCGAGCGCGGCCTGGGGCGGCGGCAGCCTCTGCGAGGTGATCGACGGCTATGCCTATGTCGGCGCGGTCGGCGGCTCGAGCTATGGCGGGCTGGAAGGCTTCACCGTGCACGACGTCTCCGACCCGCGGAAGCCGCGCAAGGTGGGCGAGGTGCAGGCGCCGCCGGGCGTGCATATGCACAAGGTGCGCATCGTCGGCGACGACATCCTCTACGTGAACTCGGAGACGCTGCCGGGCGAGCGGGGCAAGGACGGCCGCGGCGGCTTCTACATCTTCGACATCAGCAAGCGGGACGAACCGCGCCAGATCGGCTTCTACGACCTTCCCGGCAGCGGGCCGCACCGCTTCGGCGTCGACAACGCGCGCCAGCTCGCCTTCTTCCCGAACGACGCGGAAGGCTGGAACAAGCGCGTCATCTGGACCATGGACATCAAGGACCCGCTCAAGCCCGAGGTCGTCGGGATCTGGGGCCTGCCGATCCAGAAGGCGGACGGCGCGGGCGAGGGCGGGGACCCGATGCCGGCCGACACCGCGGTGACCCTGCACGGCCCGCCCGTCATCCGCGGCAACCGCATGTTCGCCGGCTTCTGGGGCGGCGGCATGGCGATCATCGACTGCTCCGACCTCGCCAACATGAAGCTGGTAAGCCACCTGCGCTGGAGCCCGCCCTTCGTCGGCTGCACGCACACCGTCTGGCCGGTCGGCGACCGTCCCTATCTCGTGGCGACGGACGAGGCGCGCGCGGTGCAGAATTACTGGGACAGCCAGTTCATGTGGGTGATCGACATCCGCGAGGAGCGCAACCCGATCCCGGTCGCGACCTTCATTCCGGACCGCGACAAGTACTTCCATTCCGGCGGGCGGTTCGGCGCGCACAACATCCTGGAGACCATCCCGTCGGAAGGGCCCTGGGCCAACATCGTCTTCCTGACCTACTTCAACGCCGGCCTCCGCGCCGTCGACGTCAGCGACCCGCTGCATCCCAAGGAAGTCGGCTGCTACGTCCCGGCGCTGCCGGAAGGCCAGAAGGCGATCCAGTCCAACGACGTCGGCTGCGACGAACATGGCCGGCTCTACCTGATCGACCGCTGGGGCGCCGGCATGCATATCCTTGAATATACGGGGTGAGGAGAGGCGGGCTCGCGCCGCGTCAGCGCGCGCTGTCGTGATCGAGGGCGATCAGCGCATCCATGCGGCCCGCCGCTTCCATGAGCGGCGGAAGCAGCGTCTTTTTCGTCTCGTCCAGCGGAATGCGCATGAGCGGGACCTGGCAGGCAAGCCCGGCAACGACGCGGCCGCCGGGATCACGGACCGGCGCGGCGATGGAGAACATGCCGAGGATGGTCGCCTGGTTCGAGGTCGAGTAGCCGCGGCGTCGGATCGCGGTGAACTCGGCTTCGAGCGCGGTTTCCTCGGTGATCGTGAAGGGCGTGAAGCGCTTGAGCGGCCGGGCCGCGATGAGGCGGTGGCGGCGCGCCTTCGGCAGATAGGCCACCAGCATCTTGCCGATGGCCGAGGAATGGAAATCCAGCCGCCTGCCGACCTCGGAATGGACCCGGAGCGCCCAATGGGATTCGACGCGGTCGAGCAGCAGCACCTTGTCGCCGTCGAGCACACCCAGATTGCAGGTCTCGCCGGTGCGCTCCGCCAGCTCTTCGAGCACGGCGTGCATCGCGCCCGAGCGGTGCGAGTAGCGGACGGTGTCGAGCGCGAGCCGGCGCATCCGGGGGCCCAGCGAAATGCGGTCCTTGTCGATCTGGCGCTGGATCAGGCCGGCGTCGATGAGCTGTCCGATAATACGGTGCGCCGTCTGGCGCGGCAGCTCGAGCCGGACGGCGATCTCCTGCAAGCCGAGGGGATGCTCCGCCTCGATCAGCGTTTCGACGATGGCGAGCGCGCGCTCGAGCGCCGACCCGGGCAAGGATTTCAATCTCGGCGTATCGTGCGGGCTGCGGGCGTAAAAGGTCGGCGCAGCCGGCTGCTCCTGCGTCGGGTCAGCGACTTCGGGCGGCCGGTGGCGGGACGAAACGGGGCGGGTAAGGTCGTTCATCGGGGAGCCACCTCCGCAAAGGCGCGGACTGCAATCATGGCAGGGCCTCCTCTTCAATTCCCCGGCGCGGCGGACGAGGTCGGACGCCGGGAGCGGCATCGCCGATGCCTGCCGCGCGTCGTCAGCCGGCTTCAATCAAGCTTAATCGACATTTTGCCGCTTTAGCGACGGAAAAATGGTGGAATGTCCCCTCGGCGGCCGGTCTACCAGGGGCCGGCCTTGTTCGCGAACCGGCCAAAGTCACGGACAACGGCATAACACTTCCGCGCCCGCAGACGATTCCGTCTGCGGACGAGGAGCGCGGAAATGCGTGTGTTTGTTGGAGAAAAAGCGACGATCTTAAGTCAAAAATTTATGACTTTTCGAGGCGAGTGATGATGATCCCTTTGGCGCCTTTGCCTCTCGCTCGCTTGATCGAATAACCGTAACGACCCAGGTTCAATTCCTTCTTCTTCAGAAGCGGCATCATCGCATCAGCGATCAGTTCGGCAACGGGGTCCACCCGAACTTCGTTCGTTTCGGACTTTTGCTGCTTGAGCCATTTCGCGAACGCTTCTTCCGCCAAGGAATCACCAATCGACTTCCGAAGCGCATTAAGCTTCCGAATTTGTCCCTTGGTCAGATCAGATTCGTTGATAGTCATAATTTTCTTTCGCCTCGGATTACTGACGTGCATTGAAAGTTATGCGATCCATATATCGCATCAGTGAAGGATGTAAAGCTACTTAGTAATTATAGGGAATACAAGTTTGATCGGATTTAACGGTTTCCCTGAGAGGCTTAATTTGTTTAATTGATTTTCTTGCAAAAGTGGTCGAGGGCCCGGTTTATCGGCCATTTTCCCCCCGCCCATTCAAATCGACCTAGTGCTGAATTGTCCATTCGCGCCGATCAATCGGAAAAAAAGGCTGTCGCTCTGAACGAACAAACCCGATCCAATCGAAATCGTTTATTCCGTTGTTCCGGCGGAATTTATTCGGCCGTATACGAGGGGTGTCATGGGGCGTTTCTTGCGATTAGCGCCGCGGGGACAATCGGCGGACGCCGTCCGCAATCAGCGCCGTCACGTCGATGCCGTTGGTCTCGTGCGCGATGGTATTGCTGGTGACAATGCGCGCGGCGCCGGCGTCGCGCAGGTCCTGAAAGGCGCGGTCGGCAAACACGCCGTGCACGGCGATGCAGACCGGCGGTTTCATGCCCGCGGCGGCGAGATGTCCGATCGTCTCGATCATCGTCCGTCCGGTCGAAACGATGTCATCGACCAGCACCGGCGTATGGTTTCGCCAGCGCTCGACCTCGGGGACCGAGACGATTACATCGCGGTCGCCGCGCCGTGTCTTTTCGAGCACGACATAAGGTGCCTTGGCGTCGCAGGCGACGGCCGCGACCCACTGCTCGCTTTCGCCGTCCGGGCCGATCAAAATCGGCTGCGTCACGTTCGCCGCGATCCACGCCGATAACAGCGGCGCGGCGTGAAGCGCCGCCGCGGGTACGCCGTAGATCTCGTCGAGCCCGCTTCGGCGGTGCAGGTGCGGATCGACCGTGACCAGCCAGTCGACGTGGCGCGAAAGCGATTCCGCGAAGACGGTCGAGGTGACTGCTTCGCCCGGCTTGAACTGCTTGTCCTGGCGCATGTAGGCGAGGTAGGGCGCGACGAGGCCGACGGACGCCGCGCTGAGCGCGCGCGCCGTCGAGGCGGCGAACAGGAGCGGCAGGAACTTTTCATTTGGGCGGTCCAGCGTGCAGACCAGCACGAGGTTCCGCCCCGCCACCGCGTCTTCATAGCGCAGATAGGTCTCGCCGTCGGGAAAGGACCGCAGCTCGACCCGTCCGCGTTCGCCATCGAGCAGCCGGACGAGCGCGTCCGCGAGCGCATCGTTCCCGGGCAGCGCGATCAGCAGAGGGCCAGTCATGGGGCAGCGCCTTCAATGAGAGAGCGGCCTGCATGAATGAAAATGCGCCCGATGTCTCCCGAGATTGGGAAAAACGCCCTGCGTGCTTCGACAAGCTCAGCATGAGGCTTGTCTTCTTGCCATGAAGAATGGTCCTCATCCTGAGCTTGTCGAAGGACGCACGGCATCGCTGCAGCGCCGGTCATGCCAGCTCGACCTCGTCGCGATAGTCGGGGACGATGCAGTTCCAGCCGAGCTCTTCTTCGATGCGGTGGCGCAGCGCGTCGGAGGCGTCCGGCTCGCCATGGGTCACGAAGGTGGTTTTCGGCGGCCGCTCGAAATGCCGGAGCCAGCCCATGATCTCGTCGGCGTCCGCATGCGCGGACAGCATGTGCAGGTTCGAGACCTCGGCCCGCACCGGTATGTATTCCCCGTGAATCTTGATCTTGTCGGCGCCGGCGGTCATTGCCGCGCCGCGCGTGCCGCCGGCCTGGAAGCCCGCGAACAGGATCATGCTCCGCTCGTCGGGCGCGTAGCGCTTGATATGATGCAGCACGCGCCCGCCGGTGGCCATGCCGCTTGCCGAGATGATGACCTTGGGTACCGGATCGGCGTCGAGCGCCTTCGACTCTTCCGCTTCGTGCACATACCGCGCGACCCCGCAGGCGGCGCGGCAGTCATGCTCGCTCAGTCGGTGCACCGGCCGGTACTCGCAGAAGATTTCGCTGACGTCGATGGCCATCGGGCTGTCCAGGAAGACCGGCAGGTCTGGAATACGGTTGCTGCGTTTCAGGCATGCAATGTGATAGAGCAGCGTCTGCGCGCGGCCGACGGCGAAGGACGGGATGACCACGGTTCCACCGCGCGCGGCCGTCCGGTTGATCACGTCGGCCAGCGCGTCCTCGGGATCGCGCCGCTCGTGGATCCGGTTGCCGTAGGTGGATTCGACGAGAAGAAAATCGGCGCGGCGGATGATCGTCGGGTCAACCATGGTGGCGCTGTTGGGCCGGCCGAGATCGCCCGAGAAGATGATCGTCCGCCCGTCGACATTGATCTCGACGATCGAGGCGCCGAGGATATGCCCCGCCGGGTGGAAGTTGACCGTGAGGCCGCCCTGCAGCGACAGGGTCTTATTGAACGCGATCGGCGCGAAGCGCTCGAGCGAGCGCTCGGCATCCAGCTTGGTATAGAGCGGCAGCGCCGGATGGTGCTTCGAGAAGCGGTGCCGGTTGGCGAATTCCGCGTCCTTTTCCTGCAGGAAGCCACTGTCCGGCAGCAGGATGCGGCACAGCTCGTAGGTCAGCTCGGTCGCGTGAATCCGGCCGCGGAAGCCGTTCCTTATGAGGAGCGGCAGATAGCCGCTGTGGTCGAGATGGGCGTGGGTCAGGATGACCGTGTCGATGCTGTCCGGGGCGATCGGCAGCGCCGCCCAGTTGCGCTGACGGAGGTGCTTGAAGCCCTGAAACAGACCGCAATCGACCATGATCCGGCTGTGGTCGCTTTCCAGCAGGTATTTCGAGCCGGTGACGGTCCCGACGCCGCCGAGGAAGGTGATCTTCATGACGATCGGCGGCTTTCCGCCCGCCGCGGCGGGGCGAAGGCGGCAATCAGGGCGTTGGGATTCAAGGCGTTTCCTCCTGGAACCGGTTTTGTGACAGCCTAAGCGGAACTGGTTTCCGCTTTGTTGATATCGCTCAAGGCGTTTCTGCCCTGGGCGTGTCCGCCGCAGCCCGTAGCGCGGCTGCGTCGTCTTCGGGCAGCGACGGGTTGATCGGCAGGCCGGAGCCGAGCTCGAAGCCGCCCGGCCTGACGAGAATGGGGACGATGCGAAGCCCCCAATGCAGGAAGGGCGCGTCGGCGGGGTCCGCCTCGACGGATTCGATGACGAAGTTGTAGGGCGGATCGTCGAGGGCGGTCCGGAGCCGGTGGAGCGAGCGGCGCAGCAGACGGCCGAGCTCGGCGAGCGCCGCATCGTCGGTCTCCGCGAAGGCGGCATGATGACGCCGCGGCAGGATCACCTGCTCGAAGGGGTTCGCCGCGGCGTAGGGGACGAGCGCCACGAAATGGTCCGTCGCCTCCACGATCCGCTTGCCGTCCGCAAGCTCGCGCGCGATCTCGTCGCAGGTGACGCAGCGGCCTTCGCTCGCGAACTGCGCGCGCGCCCAGGCGGCGGCTTCGGCGAGCCGTGGCGGCGTCATACCGATGGCCATCACCTGGGAATGCGGATGCAGCAGGGACGCGCCGGCGCGCCCGCCGTGATTTCGGAACACGAGCACGGCCTTCACGCCCGGCTGCGTCATGAGTGCCGTGTAGCGGTGCCGGTAGGCCCGGACGACCGCGTCGAGGTCGGCGTCCGCGAGCGTCGCAAGAGCCGCGTCGTGCCGCCCGGTTTCGATGATCACTTCGTGATGGCCGAAACCGGGCGCGGCCCGGCCGGCGGATGGCGCCGGCGGCGCCTCCGGGCGGAGCGCCGGGTATTTGTTGGGGACGACGCGCACGCGCCAGCCCGGCGGCGTGTCCGCCGGCGTCTCGCCGATGATGCCGGGCAGCTGGCGCTCGTTGCCGGGGCAGAAGGGGCAGGCGGGATCGAAGGGCGGAACCGGGGACGCGGCGGCGTCGCCGCTGTGCCATTCGTGCGGCCGGCGGCCGCGTTCCGGGGCGATGATGACCCAGGCGCCGCGCGTCCGGTCCTGACGGAATTCGCTCACGAAACGCGTCCCGTTCGCATGCCCTACGCCCCGCCGCTGCCCTTCAACCGGAAGCTCGGCTCGAAGGCGGCATAGAGGTCGAGCCAGTCCTCCATCAGCCGCGTCATCAGGAAACGTTCGCGCACCGTCTCTTTTGCCTTGTCGCCGAGCTTCCGGCGGAGATCGGGATTCTTCACGATTTCGACGATCCGCTCCGCCGCCTCGTCCACGCTCTCGACCAGGAAGCCGTTTTCGCCATCTTCGATCTGGTGGCGGATGCCGCCGACCTTGCCGCCGATGACCGGCGTGCCCTTCCACATCGCCTCGGTCACCGTGAGGCCGAAGCCTTCGCGGAGCGACTTCTGCAGCACGACCGCGGCGCGGCGCTGCAAGGCGTTGACCAGCGCGGTGTCCTGCACCGAGAGGATGCGGATGCGCTCCTCGTTGCATTGGCATAGCTGGGAGAAGATCTCTTGGCCCTCGGGGTCGTCGGTGGCGATGTTGCCGACCAGCACGAGCGTCGCGTCGACCTGCTTGCGCGCGATGCGGAAGGCGTCGATCACGCCCTGCGGGTCCTTCCAGCGGTCGAAGCGCGAGACTTGCACGACCAGCGGAAGATCCGTCGGAATCTTGTAGTGATCGAGCCGGTCGTCGATCTCCGCGTCGGAAAGCTCTTTGTTTGTCGTCGAAAATGGATTGATCGCCGGCATGACGAAGCGCTGCGGCGGGTTGATCCGCTGCGCGTATTCCGGCAGCGACACGACGACGGCGTCATAGCGCTCGATGAACGGCGCGAGATAGGACCAGACGTCCGGATTGGGGTGCGACAGGTCCACGTGACAGCGCCAGACCCAGGGCGACTTCTTGCGGAAATACTCGATCAGCGGCAACGGCTGCGGGTCGTGCACGACCACGAGATCATGGTCGAGATGCATCCGCACGGCATTTTCGTAGACGACCTCTTCATAGATGTCCCGCTTCAGGTCGCTCAGATTGATCTCGCCGCCCTGCAGCGCGTTGTGCATCTTCTTCGTGATGCTGAAGAAGTCGGGCCGGCCCTGGATGACGCGCCAGCCGGTGCGGATGC
>CAZPFL010000211.1:0-8232 GCA_964585785.1 uncultured Rhodospirillaceae bacterium | reverse complement strand
GACTGGCACCTGATGAACGCGGGCCGGTTCGCCGCCGGCGGCGCCGGGCTGGTGATCGTCGAATCCACCAAGGTGGAGCGGCGCGGTTGCGGCACCGTCGGCGACACCGGCCTGTGGCATGACGACTTCATCCCGCACTTCAAGCGGCTCGCGGATTTCATCCGCCAGCACGGTTCGGTGCCGGGCATCCAGCTCGGCCATTCCGGGCGCAAGGCGCGGCGCTTCCGCCCGTGGGAGGGCGGCGCGCCGCTGACCCCGCAGCCGGAGGTCGACGACTGGGACGCGTGGGAGTTGGTCGCGCCGAGCGCCATTCCCGGCGGCCGCCGCGACCCGACGCCGCGCGCACTCAGCAACGACGAAGTCAAGGAGGTGGTCCAGCACTGGGGCCAGGCGGCGCGGCGCGCCAACGAGGCCGGCTTCGACATGCTCGAGATCCACGGCGCACATGGCTACCTGATCCACCAGTTCCTGTCGCCGATGGCGAACGTCCGGAACGACGACTACGGCGGATCGGAGATGAACCGCATGCGCTTCGCCATCGAGGTGGTCGAAGCGGTACGGGCCAACTGGCCCGCGCATAAGCCGCTGTTCATGCGGCTCTCGGTGCAGGACGGCGCGGGCTGGGGCCCGGACGAGAGCGTGCGGCTCGCCAAGATCGTCGGGCCCATGGGTGTCGATGTGATCGACTGCAGCTCGGGCGGCATGACGGGCGCGCCGGTCGTGGGCGACGGCCCGGTGACATACGGCTACCAGGTGCCGTACGCGGAGCGGCTGCGCAAGGAAGCCGGCGTCATGAGCATGGCCGTCGGGCTGATCGTCCACGCCGACCAGGCGGAGGCGATCCTGCAGGAAGGCCGCGCCGACCTGATCGCGCTCGCCCGCGAGATTCTCTACAACCCGAACTGGCCGATGGACGCCGCGCAGAAGCTCGGCGTCGACAAGAACTTTGCCAGCGTGCCGCCGCCGCAGTCCTACTGGCTGGCGAAGCGCGCGAGCTCGGTCAAGGACCTGGTGCCGTCGACCTATCAGCAGGGCATCGACAAGCGTTAGCCCGATCAGGAGGAGCCCGATGCCCCGTTTCGTGCCGGTGACCCCAGAGCATTACACGGCCGCACAGAGAGCGGTGGCGGACGCGATCATCGCCGGCCCGCGCGGCGCGGTGGGCCACCCTTTCTTGACCTGGCTGCAATGCCCGGAGCTGGCTGCGCGCCTGCAGGAGCTCGGCGAGTACATCCGCTTCAAGCGGGCGCTGCCCGTCAATTTCGTGTCGATCGCCATCCTGGTGACGGCGCGGCATTGGAAGTGCCAGTTCGAATGGGACTACCACAGCAAGACGGCGGCAAAGGCCGGCATCTCGCAGCGGGCGATCGAACGCATCCTGGCGAACGAAATCCCGGACGACCTGTCGAAGGACGAGATGGCGGTATACGAATTCTGCCGCGCGCTGCTCCGCGACCGGAACGTCAGCGATGCCGCGTTCAATGCCGCGAAGGCGGCGCTCGGCGAAGCCGGCGTCGTCGAGCTGATCGGAATCTGCGGCTTTTACAACATGATGGCGATGGTGCTGAACGTCTCCGAAGCGCCCCCGACCAGTGGCGTCCTGACGACATTCCCGTAGTGCCGCCGTCGGCCTGACGGAAGCCTTTGCGTCTTTCCCGTCCACCCGCCAAGATAGTCATTACGGTCGGCGGCAAGACCGGCGAGACAGGAGGCGCGTCATGGGCGATTTTTCCATAGGGCAATCCGTATCCCGTTTCGAGGACCCGCGGCTCTTGCGCGGCGGCGGGCGCTATGTCGACGATGTGGCGCTGCCCAACATGGCCCATGGCTCCGTGCTGCGCTCGCCGCACGCGCATGCGCGCATCCGCTCGATCGACACGCGCGCGGCGGAGGCGGCGCCGGGCGTGCTCGCCGTGCTCACCGGCAAGTCGTGGCAGGCCTCGGGCTTCGCCGCGAACCTGCCGCGCGGCAGCGGGCTCAAGAAGCGCGACGGCGCGCCCATGTTCGTGCCGCCCTATCCGGTGCTGGTCACCGACCGGGTCAAGCGGGTCGGCGACTATGTCGCCTTCGTCGTCGCGGAGACGCGCAACCAGGCGATGGACGCGGCGGAGCTAATCGAGATCGAGTACGAGCCCCTGCCCGCCATCACGTCGACCGCCGACGCGCTGGCGTCGGACGCGCCCAAGACCTGGGATGATTGCCCGGACAACATCTGCTACGTCCACAACGAAGGCGACAAGGCGGCGACCGACGCGGCCTTCGCCAAGGCGGACCACGTCGTCAGCGAGAGGTTCGTCATAAACCGGGTCAGCGCCAACAGCATGGAGCCGCGCGGCTGTGTCGGCGACTACGATGCGGCGAGCGGCCAGTACACGCTCTACACGACGCTCCAGGGACTGCAGCCCTACCGGTCGAACGTGGCGCGCCTGATCGGCGCGCCGGAGAGCTTTGTCCACGTCATCGCCGGCGATGTCGGCGGCGGCTTCGGCATGAAGTCGGCGATCTACAACGAGGTGCCGCTGGTGCTGCTGGCCTCCAAGCTGACGGGCCGCCCGGTCAAATGGACCAGCAGCCGCTCGGAAGCGCTGCTCAGCGACGCGCACGCCCGCGACAACGTCGCCGACGCGTCGCTCGCGCTCGACCGCAACGGCAAGTTCCTCGCCATGCGGGTGAAGAACACCGTCAATGTCGGCGCCTATCTGCAGCAGGGCGGCGAGAGCTCGGGCATCAAGAATCTCGGCACGATGGCCGGCGTCTACACGACGCCCGCGATCCATGTCGAGGTCACCACCGTCTACACCAACACCAACCCGATGCGCGCCTATCGCGGTAACGGCCGGCCCGAGGCCGCCTATATCATCGAGCGGCTGATCGACATCGCCGCCGACGAGATGGCCATCGACCCGGCCGAGCTGCGCCGCCGCAACACGATCGCGCCGGACGCCTTCCCCTACAAAACCGCGCTCAGCTTCACCTATGACTGCGGCGCGTTCGAAAAGAACCTCGACATGGCGATGGCGCTGTCCGACTACGGCAGCTTCGAGGCGCGCCGCCAGGAGGCGCGCGCCCGCGGCAAGCTGCGCGGCATCGGCATCTCCAACACCATCGAGCGCGCGGGCTCCGAAGGCAACGAAGCGGTCGAGATTCGCTTCGACCGCAGCGGCACGGTGACGATCGGCTCGGGCTCGCTCAACCAGGGCCAGGGGCATGAGACCATGTACAAGCAGCTCGCCGCCGCTTATCTCGGCCTCGACCCCGCGGAGATGCGCTACATCCAGGGCGACAGCGACAAGGTGCCGGACGGGCGCGGCTCTTTCGGCTCGCGCTCGGCTACCATCGGCGGCAGCGCGATGCACATGGCCGCCGGCAAGATCGTCGCCAAGGCGAAGGCGATCGCCGCGCATATGCTCGAGGCCGATCCCGAGGAGGTCGTCTTCGAGGACGGCATCTTCAGCACCAAGGCGACGAACCGCACGCTGACGCTGAAGGAGATCGCGCAAGCCTCGATGAGCCCGGACAACCTGCCGGACGGCATGGAGGCCGGGCTCGTCGCCACGGCGACCTTTACCGCGACCGTGAACAACTATCCCAACGGCGCGCATATCTGCGAGGTCGAGATCGACGAGGAAACCGGCAAGGCCGCGATCGTCCGCTACAGCGTCGTGGACGACGTCGGCACCGTGCTCAACCCGCTGCTGCTGAAGGGGCAGATCCACGGCGGCATCGCCCAGGGCGCGGGCCAGGTGCTGATGGAGGACATCCACTACGACGCGGACGGCCAGCTCGTGACCGGCTCCTTCATGGACTACTGCATGCCGCGGGCGGACGACCTCAGCTTCATCGAGGTCAAGAGCAACCCCGTGCCGACCAAGACCAACCCGCTCGGCGTCAAGGGCGCGGGCGAGGCCGGCAATGTCGGCGCGCTGCCGGCCGTGGCCAACGCGCTGGTCGACGCGCTCTCGGTCTACGGCATCCGGCACATCCAGATGCCGGCGACGCCGGAGCGGATATGGTGCGCTATCCGTGACGCGAAGGCGAAAAACGGGGGCTAACCGGCGCCGGAAAAGCGGTCGACGAGAAAGTCGATGAACACCCGAACCTTCGCCGAAAGGTAGCGGCCCGGCGGGTAGAGCGCGTAAACGCCGATCGGCGGCGGCTCGTAGGCCGTCAGCACGGTCGCCAGCCGTCCGTCCCGCAACGCCGTCTCGGCAACGAAGGTCGGCAGCAGCGCAATGCCGAGGTCGCCGAGCGCGGCATCGCGCAGCACCTCCGCGTTGTTGGCGCAGAGCACCGCCTTGATCGGCACCCAATGGTCGCCGCCCGGGCCGGTCAGCTTCCATTGCGCCCCGGTCGCGAGATAGCCGTAGTGCAGGCAGTCGTGCCGCCGCAGGTCGGCCGGCGTTTCAGGCGTGCCGCGGTCATCCAAATAAGCGAGCGAAGCGCAAAGCACTCGGCGGGCCGGCATGATTCGGCGTGCGATCAGGCTGCTGTCCGCGAGCTCGGCGATCCGGATCGTGACGTCGAAGCCTTCGGCGACGGGATCGACGAAGCGGTCGTTCAGGACCACCTGGATCTGCACATCCGGGTAGCGCCGCATGAACGCCGCGACGGTATTGCCGAGATGGAGAGTCCCGAAAGACATCGGCGCGTTGACGCGCAGCGAGCCGCGTGGCGTCTGCTCTGTACCGGAAAGCGCCTGCTCGGCCTCCTCGATCTCGGCCAGGATTGCCCGGCACCGCTCGAAATAGGCAAGGCCGGCGTCGGTCGCACTGGTCTGGCGCGTCGTGCGGCGCAGCAGCTGGACACCGAGCGCCGCCTCCAGGTCCATCACATGCTTGCTGACCGCCGAGCGCGACAGGCCGATCTCACGCGCCGCGGCGGTAAAGCCGCCATGGGTGACGACCTGCGTGAACACCCGCATCGCTTCCAGCTTGTCCAACGGACGATTGTCCTCAAATCATGGATAGTTAATCCCATAATACGAGAATTGTAGAAAATTCTGAACCGCCCAAATATCCCATCAGGCACGGCGGCCAAGCCGCCTCTGGAACAAGGAGACAGGGACAATGCTTACCGTGAGACGGGCGGAGGATCGGGGCGCGGCCGAGTTCGGCTGGCTCGACAGCCGCCACAGCTTTTCCTTCGGCGACTATTACGATCCGGCGCATATGGGCTTCGGGCCACTGCGCGTCATCAACGAGGACCGCGTCCGCCCGAGCGCCGGCTTCCCGACGCATGGCCACCGCGACATGGAGATCATCACCTATGTCATCGACGGCGCGCTCGAGCATCAGGACAGCACCGGCACGGGCTCGGTGATCCGGCCGGGCGACCTGCAGCGCATGTCGGCTGGAACCGGCATCCGCCACAGCGAATACAACGCCTCGGCGGCGGACCCGGTCCATTTTCTGCAGATCTGGGTCATCCCCGAGCGGCTCAACCTGGCGCCGGGCTACGAGCAGAAAACATTTCCCGAGGACACGCGACGCAACACGCTGCGCCTGATCGGCTCGCCCGACGGGCGCGACGGGTCGATCACGATCCATCAGGACGTCGATCTCTATGCGTCGCTCCTGGCCAAGGACGAGAGCGTCCGGCACGCGACGAAACCGGAGCGGAAGATCTGGGTCCAGGTCGCCCGCGGGCAGATCACCGTGAACGGCACGGAGGCGGCGGCAGGCGATGGCGTTGCGCTCGACGGCATTGACGAGGTCGTCGTCACCGCGGCATCGGAGGCCGACTTCCTGCTCTTCGACATGGGCCGATACAGCGACTGATCCGGCTCGCACCGTATCCGCCGCTATTTTCGTCCGCGCCCGTTCTGCCCTAGGATAGGCACAAGCGTGGCCGCGCGCCGGGGCGCGGCCACATAACCCAACGGACAGGGATGACATGGACGAAAACAGCAAGAAGACAGCGCTCCGCATGATCCCCTACGGGATCTATGTTCTGACCGCGAAGGCCAAAGACGGCACCATCGGCACCGCGACGGTTAACTGGGTAACGCAGACCTCCTTCGCGCCGCCGCTGGTCGCGGCCGCCGTGAAAGCCGATTCCGGCGCCTATGCCGCGCTCAAGGATTCCCAGCATTTCGTGCTGAACATGTTGGGCAAGGGCCAGCAGGGTGTCGCTTTCACCTTCTTCAAGCCCGCCCAGGTCGAGGGCGACAAGATCAGCGGCCAGCCGGTCCGCGCCGGCGAGACCGGCGCGCCGGTTCTCACGGACGCGCAAGCCTGTGTCGAATGCCGCGTCGCCGAGATCGTCGAGCGCGGCGATCATCACATCGTGATCGGCGAGGTCATCGGCGCGCAGGTGGCGAAGGAGCCCGAAGGCCGGCCTGACGCGGCCATCCTCGAGATGAAGGACCTGGGCGAAAAGGTGTTCTACGGCGGCTGACCCGCCCCCTTTTCGGCACGGAATGCGGCGCGGCCCGGCCAAACCGGGCCTTGCGCCGACCTATGATTCGCGCGTCAATATAATAAAGGGAGGACATCATGAAGCTGCTCTATTTCGATGACTTCAAGCTCGGCGTGCTCAAGGGCGACGCCGTGGTCGACGTCACAGCCGAGGTGCAGGACATCCCGCATACCGGGCCGCATGACCTGATCAACGGGCTGATCGAGCATTTCGCCGATTACCGCAAGCGGCTGGAAAAAACCGTCGCGGAGGGCAAGGGTATTCCTCTCGCCAAGGTGCGCATCCGCCCGCCCCTGCCGAAGCCGGGCAACATCGACTGCATGGCCGTCAACTACATGGAGGACGGCACGCTGGAGAAGCCCGCGCCAATTAACGCTTTCCACAAGGCGTCGAGCTGCGTCATCGGCAACGGCGACACGATGGTCCTGCCGGACGTGCCGGCGACGATCTTCGAGGGTGAGGCAGAGATCGCCGTCGTCATCGGCCGTCATGCGAACCGCGTCAGCGCCGCAGACGCGATGAAATACGTCTTCGGCTACATCAACTTCATCGACGGATCGGCCCGCGGCCTGCCGCCGTCCAACAACACCTTCTTCCAGATGAAGTCGCGCGAGACCTTCGCGCCGATCGGGCCTTTCCTGGTGACCGCCGACGAAATCCCGAACCCGCAGAAGCTGCAGATCCGGCTCTGGGTCAACGGCCAGCTCAAGCAGAACTTCAACACCGACGACATGGCGCATAACATCGCGCGCTGCATCGAGTGGGTCTCTTCAATCCATCCGCTGGAGCCGGGCGACATCCTCGCGACCGGCACCAACCATCGCGGCCTCAGCTCCTTCATGGACGGCGACAAGGTGGAGCTGGAGGTCGAAGGTCTTGGCCGGCTGCAGTTCAACGTGCGCGACGACCTGAAGCGCACCTGGGCGCGGACGACCCGCCTCGAGCATCACCAGTCAGGCGCCGAAGGCCGCCACACGCCGCAACTGACGGGCAAATACGCGCCTACCTAGGGTAAATATGGATGCCACGCATAAAGCGTGGCATGACGCAATGTATTAGGCCTTCAAGAAAGCCGTCACTCCCCGGCTTGTCCGGGGAGCCCATACGCGCCTATGCGAAATACTAAACCACGCCCTCGTCGCGGAGCTTCGCGATCTCCTCTTCGCTCAGGCCCAGCTCTCCCGACAGGATCTCCGCGTTGTGTTGGCCCTTGCGTGGACCGGCGTGGCGAATCCGGCCCGGGGTTTCCGACAGAAACGGGAAGGCATTCGTCATCCGCACCGGGCCGAGATCCTCGTCCGGCACTTCGACGATATCGTCGCGCGCCTGGTATTGCGGGTCCTCGAAGATCTGCGCGATGGTGTAGGCGGGGCCGATCGCCGCTTCCGCCTTCTCGAATTCCGCCAGAACGACGTCGAGCGGGCGCGCGCCGATCCATCCGGCGACGATGCCATCGACCTCCTCGATATGCTCGACCCGACTCTGCGGCGTCTGGAAGCGCGGATCTTCCGCCGCCGCCGTGCCGCCGCACAGCGTCAACACCCGCGTCACGATCGCCGGCGAATTGGTCGACAGCGCGACCCAGTGCCCGTCCTTTGTTTTATACGTGTTGCGGGGCGCGTTGTTCTTCGACCGGTTGCCCCAGCGCTGCTGCACCACGCCGAGCTGGTCATACTGCATCGGCTGCGGTCCGAGCACCTGGAAGATCGGCTCGTAGATGCTGAGGTCGACATACTGCCCCTTGCCGCTGTTCTTGGCGTCGCGGTGGTAGAGCGCGAACATCGCGGCGAAGGTGCCGTAGGCGGCGGCGATGCC
>CAZPFL010000210.1:0-8341 GCA_964585785.1 uncultured Rhodospirillaceae bacterium | reverse complement strand
ATCGTCGGCAACCTGATGAGCACGGAGACGATCTTCAAAGGAATTCTCTGGTTCCTCGTCGCGGACATTCTCTGCGTGGTCCTGCTGATCGCGTATCCCGAGATCACGCTCTATTTGCCGCGTTTGCTCGACTAGACGTCATTGGCCAAAAGAAAGGTACTGACCATGAAACGGACAACAGCATTACTCGGTGCGGCGGCGCTTGCCGCGATGGTCGCCGCAGCACCCGCTTCGGCGGCGAACCTGAAGGCGGCGTATTTCGTGTCGCCCAAACATCCGATCGGCGTGGGCTATCAGTTCCTCGCCGACCAGATCAAGAAAGAGTCAAAAGGCACGGTGAAGATCCGCATCTTCGCCGGCGAATCCCTGCTCGGCGCCAAGGCGATCTCCGACGGCGTGAAGGACGAGGTGGCGGACATGGGCCACGTCGTGCAGACCTACACCCCCGCTTACTATCCGCACGGCGTGCTGGTCAACGACCTCGCCATGGTGGGGCCGAACGACATGGCCGCGGCCATGGCGGTGACCGAGCTCAACATTCTGGATTGCGCCGGCTGCGTTGCCGAGTTCGCGAAGCAGAACGCGTACTACATGGCCGGGACATCGACGCCGCCCTACGTGATCATCGCCAAGGGCGACTTCAACTCGGTGGAAAAGATCAGGACGAAGAAGCTGCGCGCCGCGGGCTCGCTCTGGGACCGCTTCTGCCGGGCGATCGGCGCGGTTGCGGTGAACATGCCGACGGCCGGCATGTATGAGGCGATCTCGCGCGGCACGCTGGACGGCGCGCTTTACGCCATCGGCGGCCTGAAGACGCATGGCCTCGGCGACGTCGCGACCCAGGTCATCATGCTCAACACCGGCTCGTTCCGCGCCGCGGCGCTGGTTTCGATGAACAAGCAAAGCTGGGCCAAGATGACCGACAAGGAACGGACCGCGTTCATGCACGTCCTGCCGCGCATGGTCGTCCGGACGACGGCCGCTTTCGCCGAGGGCGACGAGGAAGGCCTGAAGGTCGCGAAGGCGAAGAAAATTCCGCTGGTGCAGCCCGATCCCGAACTGCTTCGTCTGCGGAACGAGTTCGTCAAGAAAGACGAGGGGCTGACCATCAAATACGGGACGGAAAAGCTGCATCTGGCCGACGCGGCGCAGTTCGTCGCCAACTACAAGAAGCTCTACGCCAAGTATGACAAGCTGATCGCGCCCATGGGTAAGGACGAGAAGAAGCTGAGCGACCTGCTTTACAAGGAGGTCTACGCGAAGCTCGACCCCAAGACCTTCAGCAAGAAATAAGCTGTAGGAGACCGTACGCGAAAGAGGCGGTGTCCGGACTGGACAGATCAATCTGCGATCAGGTGCAATCACCTGATCGCAGATAAATTGATCGATTTCCAAAGACTAGGATGGTCCGCGTTCTTTTGGACGCGGACCATCCTAGGCGAAATACTCCTGGCCGACCATGATCACGGACACCGTCTCTCCGTCCTGCGAAAGCGGCAGGTGCACGGATTCATAGTCGCGATATTCGTTTTTCGAGTAGAGCGCCTTGCCGGAATATCGGATTGGCGCACGCGAGACGATGACCCCGTCGTACACGCGCGTGATGTCCTCGAGCATCAATCCCCGAAACGCCTCGTCGAAATACTTGCCGGTATGATCGCGTCCGAGCGCCTGGGTGATGTGGGTGCCGATCAGGCGGTAATACAGCCGCCGCGGGTCGGTCTCGACGCCGATGAGGGCGATATGCGACAGCAGCGTTGGAATCTCCGTCGGGTCGATATCGGGGCGCTGCGGCATTGCCCGGCCGGCACGCTTCTCGTCCCAGTAGCGATGGAGCTGCCGCAGGTTGTCGGAACGAAAATCGAGCGTGCGGTCGGCGATCGGCTGAAAGCGCTGGCTGGGCTGATCGATGCGCTTGACCATGACGTCCGGGCCGTTTCTTCAACGACTCGGTGACGCGAACCAAACGCCAGTTGTACTCTGCGCGTTACCCGCATGCGAACCTGATCGCACATGCCGCCGGTCCACGGTCGCGCCCCGATACAGGCCCAGAATAAACCGAAGCATCGGTCTCGGAAACAGTCGTGTTGTGGCTCGCTGGTTTCGTCGTGTCCCGGTTGCGCCTGCGCAAGGGGTCGAGCGGCTATCGCTGCCCGGAGCGGCTAGAAGAAGTATTCGTGGCCGACCAGGATCATGGACACCGCCTCTCCATCTTGCGAGAGCGGCAGGTGGACGGATTCGTAATCGCGGTAGACCTTGTCCGAGAAAAGCGCCTTGCCGAAATGCCGGACCGGCGCCGCCGACTGCAGAACGACGGCGTAGACCTGCATGACGTCTTCGAGCATCTGGCCCGGATAGACCTCGTCGAAATACTTGCCGGTGCTGTCGCGCCCGATCGAATTGGTGATGTGGGTCCCGATCAGGCGGAAGAAGAGCCGCGGCGGCTCGGTTTCCACGCCGATGAGGGCGATATGCGGCAGCAGGGCCGGAATCTCCGTCGGCTCGATATCGGCGCGCTGGGGCATAGTGCGTCCGGCCAGCTTGCTCTGCCAGTATCGATGCAGCTGCTGCAGCTTGTCCGAGCGAAAGTCGAGGGCGACGTCGGTGGTTGGCTGAAAACGCTCGCTGAAAAGATTGACGGGACTGTTCATGACATCCGGTGGGTCGTTCGGCGGTTTCGGGATGGTGTGCGAGGCATGCCGGCGCCTGGCGTATCCAAGGCGCGGCAGCGCACATACACGGCGGGAGGCAAGATCAATCTGTGACTGTGTGGCAAGATAGACTGAACGGACCCTATCACAAACGCCAGATTGTTACACGCCATGCGTGAAACTGACGCGGGTAACCCTGGGCAGGTCGCCCGGGCGGCAGACGCGAATGGTCGGTCGATGTGATTCGTGAAGCCCTTAACGGATGATGCGTCCGCTCTCGCGGCCTTGCGCAGACGGTTTTTAATCTGCTAGCTGAGGGCCGGCGGTGGGTGATCTCAGAAAATTGATGGCGTGATGCGGGAAAGCTGGTTCCGAAAATTCAACGCGCTGCGCTGGCGGGCGCTTTACCGCCGCTACGGCGCGAAGTCGATGCTTGGCCGCAGGCTCTTCACCGAGAATCTGGCCGTCGCCCAGTATCATCTCGAGTCGCACGACCTTCCTGCCGGTTGCTACGTAGAATGCGGAACTTGGGCCGGTGGTCTCAGCTTTTCCATGATGCAGCTTCTCGAAGGCATTGCCGAATGGCACTTTTTCGATTCCTTCGAGGGCTTGCCCGAGCCCGGCGCGCTGGACGGCAACCAAGCGAAGCAGGGCTCGGCGATCTGGCACAACAACAACACCGCGGATTACGCCGCCTTCATGCGCGGGCTTTCCGAGATCGATGCGCGCGGCGCGCGCGTGGAGGTTCACCGCGGCTGGTTCGAGCAGACGACGCCGCATTTCGAATCGGACCACCCGATCTCGGTTCTGCGGTTGGACGGCGACTGGTACGCGTCCACGATGACCTGTCTCGAGGCCCTGTTCGACAAGGTCAGCCCGGGCGGGCTCATCATCATCGACGACTATGACGACTGGGTCGGGTGCCGCCGCGCGGTTCACGACTTCCTGTCCGAGCGGCAGGCGTCCGAGCGGATCATGCGCAGCCGCCGGGGCGTCGTCTATCTCACCAAGGATTAGGCCTCAGCCGCCGCGCTTCGCCTTTCCCGCCGCGCCCTCCGCCTGCAGCGCGGCGATCTCTTCCGGCGAATAGCCGACTTCCGCCAGCACCGCTTCGGTGCTTGCGCCGAGCCGTTCCGCGTGGCGGTAGTAGCCGCCCGGCGTCTTGGAGAAATGCACCGGCACCTTGATGTGGCGGATTTTGCCCTCGGTCGGGTGCTCGGCTGTGGGGAACATGCCGACCGCCTTGAGATGCGGGCAGTTGAACAGGTCTTCCGGCGTGTTCATCGGCATGACGGGGATGTCGGCTTTTTCGAGCAGCGTCAGCCATTCCGCCGAGGTTTTCGCCGTCATGGCCTCGAGCACGATGGCGTAGAGCGCGTCGATGTTCTGGGACCGGGACGGCTGGTCGGCGAAGCGCGGGTCCTCGGCGAGCTCGGGCCGGCCGACCGTCTTGAAGAAGCTCTTCCAGTGCCGGTCGTTGTAGGGCAGGACGCAGATATGGCCGTCGGCGGTCGGGAAGGGCCGGCGGTGCGGCGTCAGCATACGGAGATAGCCCGCGGGCCCGATCGGCGGCTCGTAGAGGCGGCCCTGCATGTGCTCGTTCATCACGAAGTTGGTGAAGCACTCGTACATCGGCACGTGGACATATTGTCCTTCCCCGGTCCGCTCGCGGTGGAACAGCGCCATCGCGATGGAATAGGTGAGGAAGAGCCCGGTCGTCTTGTCGGCGAGCACGCTCGGGCCGTAGCGCGGCGTGCCCGTGACCATGCCGAACAGCGCGGCGAGGCCCGACGCCCCCTGGATCAGGTCGTCATAGGCCGGCTTGTCGACATAGGGCCCGGCCTCGCCGTAACCCGTCGCCGCGGCGTAGACGATGTCGGGCTTCCACGTGGCGACCGTCTCGTAGTCGATGCCGAGACGCGCGGCTGCCTTGGGCCGGATGTTGTGGACCAGCACGTCGGCGCTTTCGACCAGGCGCTTCAGCGCCGCCTTCGCCTCCGGCTTCTTGAGGTCGAGCACGACGCTCCGCTTGTTGCGCGCCTTCATGATGAAGGCCGCCGACATGCCGGGATTCTTCGTCGCGCCGGTGATGCGGCCGATCTCGCCGCCCGGCGGCTCGATCTTGATCACGTCGGCGCCCATTTCGCCCAGGATCTGGGTGCAGAACGGGCCGAGCATCACGCTCGTCAGGTCGATGACGCGGACGCCCTGAAGCGGGCCGCGGGGTGTGCTGGTCACGGCAGGTACTTCCCTTCGTCTTAAGGCCGGTTCGGTGCCCGGTCAGGAAACTGTGTTTCTCGGGACCTCGCGGAACGGGCGGTCGGTGTCGGTGCGCGGCTCCTTTGGCATCTTGAGCACGCGCTCGGAGATGATGTTGTGCTGGATCTCGTCGGTGCCGCCGGCGATCGAGCTTGCCGGCACCGAGACGAAGATCTCGGCGATTTTGCCGTCCATGGGCCCGTCCTTGCCGGCAAGCATGGCGTCCGCGCCGGTGATGAGCGTGTGCACGGCGGCGGCCTTGCGCGCCACGTGGCTCGCGATCAGCTTGCCGAGCGAGCCCTCGGCCCCCGGCGGCCGGCCGAGCGCCATGGCCGCGCGGGCGCGCCGCGCCGTCCACTCCGCCGTCTTGGAGAGGATCAGCAGCTCGGCGATCGCCTGGCGCACCACCGGGTCGGTGTTGCGCCCGGTCGCCTTGGCGCGCTCGACCACGAGGTCGACGCGCCCGGCCCGCTGCGGATACCACTTGTAGGGCTCCATCACCGTGGCGATTTCCTCGCGCTCCTCCGCGTAGATGCGGCCGGGCTTGTCGGTCGGCTGCGCGTAGCGACGGAGCGAGTCCGCATTGCGGCGCTCGTTCATCAGGGTCGTCGTGGCGACTTTCCAGCCGTCGCCGGGCTGACCCACCATGAACTCCGGCGCGATCTCGGCGTCGGTCAGGAAGACCTGGTTGAAGGAAGCGTAGCCGTTCATCTGGCGCAGCGGATAGACCTCGACGCCCGGCTGCTTCATGTCGAGCACGAAGTAGGTCAGGCCCTTGTGCTTCGGCACGTCCCAGTCGGTGCGCGCCAACAGCAGGCCGTAATCCGCCTTATGCGCGCTGGTGGTCCACACCTTCTGGCCATTGATGATCCACGTGTTGCCCTTGAGCTCGGCGCGGGTGGTGGCGCCGGCCAGGTCCGAGCCCGAGCCCGGCTCGCTGAACAGCTGGCACCAGGTATCCTCGCCGGTCAGGATGCGGCGCAGGAATTTCTGCTTGTGCATGTCGCTGCCGTGCTCGAGCAGGGTGAGCGCGGCGAGCATGCGGATGCCCATGCGGGCCACGCCGACCGCGCCGATGCGGTCGAACTCCTCCTCGACCACCGGCGCCATGGCGGCCGGCAGGCCGCGGCCGTGCCATTCCTTCGGCCAGGCGGGCATGCCCCAGCCGCTGTCGACCAGCTTGTTGCGCCATTCCACGAGGCCGAGCCCGGTGTCCCAATTGGCATCGAGCCAGGCGCGGGCCTCCGCGCGGACCGTCTGTTCGTCGTAGTCGCTCATGGCCGTGTTTCCTTTCTCAGACGTTCCAGCGCTGCATCAGCAGCTCGCGATGGTGGCTCGCGTCGCCGAGGAAGACCTCGGAGCTCTTGGCGCGCTTGAACCAGAGATGCGTGTCGTTGTCCCAGGTGAAGCCGATCCCGCCGTGGATCTGCACCGCGTGGATCGCCATCTGCATGTAGGCATCCGACGCGCGCGCCTTGGCGAGCGACGCCAGCGCGGGCAGGTCCGGGTCGTCCTCGGCGGCGGCCTCGGCGGCGAAATAGGCGGCCGACCGGGCCAGTTCCACATCGACCAGCATGTCCGCCGCCTTGTGCTTCGTCACCTGGAAGGAGGCGATCGGGCGGCCGAACTGCATGCGCATCTGGGCGTAGTCCATCGCCTGCTGGCGCAGCTTCTCCGCGCCGCCGACCATCTCGTTGGCGAGCGCGACGGCGGCGAGGTCGATCGTGCGCGCGACCGGCGCGGCGGCCTTCCCCGCTTCGCCGAGCAGGGCGGCATCGACCGACGTGAAGGTCAGCCGCGCCAGCTTCCGCGTCGGGTCGATCGTCTCGAGCGGCGTCCGCGTCAGGCCCTTGGCGTCGCCCGCGACGGTGAAGAGCGAGAGGCCCTCCGCGCCGGTCGTGCCTGGCGCGCGCGCCAGGACGACGATCAGATCCGCCGTGTGGCCGTCGAGCACGAAGCTCTTCACCCCGTCGAGCCGGAACCCGCCATCGGCGGGCGTCGCCGTCGCGGCCACCTCGGCGCCGTCCCACAGTCCCGTGTCTTCGGCGATGGCGAAGGTCGCAATAGTCTCGCCGGCGGCGATGTCGGGCAGCAGCGCGCGCTTCTGGTCCTCGGTGCCGGCGTTCAGGATCGCGGTCGCGGCGAGCACGGTCGACGCGAAGTAGGGCGCGCAAAGCAGCGCGCGGCCCATCTCCTCCAGCGCGATGCCGAGCTCGACCGCGCCAAAGCCCTGGCCGCCGTAGCTTTCGGGGATGTGGATGCCGGTCAGGCCGAGGTCCTGGCTGATCTGCCGCCAGACGGCGGGATCGCAGCCCGCCTCGGTCTCCATCAGCCGCCGCACCTCGGTGGCCGGCGACTTGTCCTCCAGGAACCGCCGCAGCACCTCGCGGAACTGCTCCTGCTCGTCGGTAAAGCCGAATCTCATGATGCTGTGCTCCTTCGCGGGCATTTTAGCGGGACGGGGCGCGAAGAAGAAATCGGCGGGGTGAGAGTGGCCGCAGTGGCGGCGCACATGGACCCCACGGATAAACCGTGGGGCGACGTCCTTTATTTATGCCAATAACTTAGGCGTCATGCCACGGCTTGTTTGTGGCATCCATGGCTCTAGCCCCACGGCGTCTGCGCGACCGCGTTGCGGGCGGCGATGCGGCCGAAGGCGAGGCATTCGCCGATGTTGCCCGTGCCCTGGTAGAGGTAGCTGTAGATCGAGCCAAGCTCGCCCGCGCTGTAGAGACGGGGGATCGGCGTGCCGTCCGGGTGCACGATCTGCGCCTTCTCGTTCCGCCGCGGGCCGCCCTGCGTGTTGAGCATCGAGGGCGACAGCTCGACGGCGTAGAAAGGCCCTTCGGCGATCGGCGCCATCATCAGGCTGCGGCCGAATTCCGCGTCCTTGCCGGCGGCGCAGAAGCCGTTCCAGCGTTCCACGGTCTCGGACAGCGCCTTCGCGTCGACCCCGACCGTGCGCGCGAGCGCGTCAATGCTGTCGGCGGATTTGATCCAGCCCTTTTTCAGCTCGGCCTGATTGTCCTGGCTCCATTCGTAACGGACCATGATCGGCGTCCAGCCGTGGCTCGGATGGGTGTCGTAGAGCGGCCCCGCCGCCATCATCCTGTGGTCGAAGATCATGTACATGGGGCAGGGCGTCACCAGCGGCCGCCAGCGCCCGTTCTGCGGCACCTTGCCGTGGCGGGTCTTGAACTTCTCGTCGGTGAAGCGCCGCCCGTCCGGGCCGACGACGATCATGCCGCCCGCCATTTCCTTGCTGAAATGCAGCGCCTGCATCGAGAAGGTGGTGGGATGCTCCGGCACCTTGAGCGCCATCGACGGGCCGGCGTAGTTGTTCATGTGCCAGAGGTCGGCGCCGACCGCCATCGCCATGGTGATGCCGTCGCCCTCGTTATACGGGCTGCCCGAGGTGTAGCAGTAGGGCA
>CAZPFL010000209.1:0-8368 GCA_964585785.1 uncultured Rhodospirillaceae bacterium | reverse complement strand
TTTCCCTTCTCGATGGGCAATGGCATCGCTGCCGGCGGCTCCTCGTCCGATCCGTTCCGTATCTTGCCGGTCCGCCTCGGACCCGCGAAAAAGCCCGCCGGAGGGGCGGGCTTGTCTGGTGGTCTGCTTGGGCCCGCTTGCTCAGGCGGCCTTGGCCATCTTCCGCTGGATCCGCCGCTTGATCCGGAGCGCGTCCGTGCCCAGCTTGCGGTTCGGCGTGCCGAGCAGGAAGGCGTCCAGGCCGCCCTTGATCTCGATCGTCCGGATGCCGCGCGCCGTGACGCGCAGGCGCACCATCTCGCCGAGCGCGTCGCTCAGCAGCGTGGTCGACTGCAGGTTGGGCAGAAACCGGCGCTTCGTCTTGTTGTTCGCATGACTGACGTTATTGCCAGTGATCGGTTTCGTTCCGGTGATCATGCAACGGCGGGCCATGTGCCAATCCACTTCTTCTCTGCAAACGACAATCAGGCCAGCGATCCTCGCAGGACGGGCCGGCGGGTCTTTTATGGCAGCACGGTCGGCACGTCAAGCGCCGCGGGCCGTTCTTCCGGCACGGCCTAGGGATGTCCCATGTCCTCGGCGCCGGGGCCGAGCGGCTGGCCGTAGCTGAATTCCACGATATTGCCGTCCGGATCGCGAAGACCGCAATAGTAGCCGACCGGATAGGGCTCCTGCCGGGGCGCCCAGGCCAGGCAGCCGCCGACGCGGCCCCGATCGGCGATCGCGTCGACCGCCTCTTTGCTGTCCAGGGCGAAGCCCAGATGGCTGTAATCCGCATCGGGCTGGTCGCGCCCGGGCCCGCCGGGCAGCAGGACGAAGACGAACGCACGCTCCCGGCCGGGCTCCGCCATCCAGACCACGTGGTGGCCGGCGTCGTCGACTTGACGGTCATGGGTTACGCGCATGCCGCAGTAACTGCGATAGAAGGCCACGCAGGCTTCGAGATCGCGGACATGCAGCGCGATGTGAGTCAGGCTCGACGCCATAACCTCAAGGTAGCGCGTCTGGCCCAGCCTTGCCACCCGTCCGGGCAAGCGCGGCGGGCTTATCCTCGACGACGCTCGACAGCACGATCGAGGAGGCCGTCTCGCCATGCGCGCGAAAGCGCTCGATGGTCCGCTCAAGGCCCGCGAGGGTGGCGTCGGCGACCTTGATCATGAAGCAGGCTTCGCCCGAGATGTGATGGCATTCCAGCACGGCCGGGAGTTCGCGGGCGAGGCGGTGGACGGCCTGAAACCGGTCGCCGTTGCAGGTCAGGCGGAGGAAGGCGGTGACGGGCAGACCGGCGCGGCCGCGGTCAACGCCCGCGCGATAGCCGGTAATGACGCCGGCCTCCTCGAGCCGGCGGATCCGGTCGGCCACGGCGGGCTGCGACAGGCCAACCCGCCGCCCGAGCGCGCGATAGGACAGACGGGCGTCTTCCTGTAGCGCCGTGATCAATCGAAAGTCCATCTCGTCGAGCACGTCAGTCATGAAAGAATATTAATATAATTAATTATCAAATGATAGATAATAAATAATATTATATTTCATATGGAAATAGCCCGGGCCGCGTCGGCGTCGGCTTTAGGAAGAGCGGCGCAACGCGATAATTGGCCATTTGCGGCGGAGAGATTATGCTGGGGGCAATCAACTCGAAAAATGCATGCGTCAACGATCCACGCGAGGGAGGACGAACATGGAAGGCACTCTCTTCGTCGGCGCCGCTTTGGCGAACCGAGGCCTGAACACCCAGAACGCACGGGGCATCTACCGGCGCCCGGCCGGGAAGAAAACGTGGGAGCTCCTGCGGAACGGCCTTCCCGACGACATGCAGGTGAACTGCATTGTCGCGCGGCCGGAAAACCCCCGCATTCTCTATGCCGGCAGCCAGCTCGGCCTGTTCCGCAGCGAGGACGGAGGCGACAGCTGGACGGATCTCGGCCTCAAAACCGGCGAGATGGCGATCTATTCGATCCTGCTGCATCCGACCGATCCGGCGACGCTCTATGTCGGCATGGACTATGCCGCGATCTTCAAGACCGTGGACGGCGGCAAGACCTGGCGCCGGCTGCCGACCATCCAGCCGGAAGGCGCGATCGACGCGTGCTTCCCGGTCCGCGTGCTGCGCATGGCCGCCGATCCGAGCAACCCGGACGAGATCTATGCCGCGATGGAAGTCGGCGGCATCACCCGCAGTCTCGACGGCGGCGAGACCTGGGAAGATATGAGCCATGATCTGATCGAGATGGCGAAGACGCCGCATCTCAAGAGCAAGATCCTCTCCGACAACGAGACGGAGGGCATGATGGACCTGCACGCGCTGACCATCAGCGCGGCGCAGCCGGGCACCGTCTGGGTCGCCAACCGGATGGGCGTGTTCATCAGCACCGACCGCGGCAAGCATTGGAAGGAGTTCGGCATTCGCCGCTTCTCCGACCTGTCCTATGGCCGCGACATCATGGTCAGCCCGAACGACCCGAATGTGTTCTACGCGGCGCTGAGCCGGTCGGCGCGGGGCGACGCCGGGTCGCTTTACCGCAGCACGGACAAGGGCGAGACCTGGCAGCGCGTGGACCACGATGTCGACGTCAACAGCACGATGATGTCGGTCACCGTCAGCAGCAAGGATCCGGACCGGATTTACTGCGTCGCGCGGCTGGGTCAGGTCTTTGGCACCGAGGACGGCGGCAAGACCTGGGAATGCATGACGATGCCCGAGGGCGTGGTCGACCTGCGGGCCGTCGCCTGCATCTGACGTCGGTCGGGCGTTGGGGCTGGCCGGTCTAGTCGCCGAAGGGATCGCGGCCGACGGCGCGGCAGAGCAGCAGGTAAAGCTTGCCGACGTCGCCGGTCATGAAGGTGCTGTGCAGCAGGTTCTCGGGATCGACCGTCTGCGATTCCTTCAACAGCCGCTCGAAATACTCGATATAGCGCATGGCGTAGCGGCGCATTTCGTCGTCGAGCTTGATCTTGTCGGCGATCTGCGCGACCAGGTTCGACTGGCGCCCGCGCAGCAGCGCACGCGTGAAGATGCCGCGCTCGCCCCGCGTATAGCGCTTCCAATCGGCGTCCGGAATCTCCGACGCGAGTAGGCGGGTCAGGTCGATCGACGTCGAATGCAGGTCTTCGACGATATAGCGTGCCGTCTTCAAGAAGAGGTCGCGGCGGCTCTCCTGTTCCTTTGCCTTCAGGGATTCGGCCTGGCTCGCCGCCTCGCCCGCCGCCTGCGTCAGTACGGCCGCCTGGCGGTCGAACTCCTGCGTTGCTTCCTTGGCCTTCTTCGTCGCCGTCTCGACGGTTTCCTTGAGCTCGCGTCCGTGGAGCGCCACCGTCTGCTTGATGGACTCCATCTCGCGCTTCGCCTCGTTCGTCGCGTTCAACAGGATTTCGGTCTGACGCGACAGGCCGTCGCTGATGTCGTGCACATGGCGGTTGGCGGTCTCGCCCGCGCTGTTCAGCTCTTTTGTCCGTTGCCGGAAGTTCTCGGCGAGCGTGGCGAGCCGCGATGAGACGCCGTCCGAAGAATGCGTCAGGTTGGCGACCTGGTGCGAGAAGGCGTCGCCGATGAGCTTGATGCGCTCGGCCGCTTCCTGCGCCACGTCGGCCAGCTGCTGCGATTCGGCATTCAGCGCGTCGGTATTGTCGTTGATCTGCATGCCGGCGCGGACCGAGGCGGTGGTGAGCCGCTCGGTCTGCTGCTGGAAGCGCTCGCCGACCTCGTCGATGAGATGAAGCGCCTCGCGCAGCCCGTCGGTCATGCCGGCCGTCTGCTGGGTAAAGGCGCCGCCCGCCGAGGTGATGCGGTTGCTGACCGCGTCCGCCGCGCTCAGCAGCGCCGCGATCTGCTTGCGCAGATTGGTCTCGATCTCCGCCGTCTTCTCCTGCGACTGCGCGCTCGACTCGCGCAACGTCTCGGCATGAAGCGCAAGCTGTTTGCGCAGATTGGCCTCGATTTCCGCCGCCTGCGCCTGGGATTCCGCGCCCGATACCTGCAGCGCCTCGATGTGTTGTTCGAGCTGCTTGCGCAGATTGGCTTCGACCTCCGCGGTCTTCTCCTGCGACTGCGCACTCGCCTCCTGGAGCGCCTCGGTGTGGCGGGCGATCTGCGTTTCGATCGTCGTCACGCGCTCGGTCAGGGCATCCGCCAGCTGCTGCAGCGCCGCCGCGTCGCCGTCGAGCGAGCCGCGGATCCGCTCCGCTTCCGTTCCGGCGCGCTCGGCCGCCTCGGTCAGCTTGTCCGTCTGTCCGTCCAGCAGGCCGCGGATTTCCCGCACCTGACCGGCGGCCTTGTCCGCGGCGTCGCGCAGGTTGCCGCTCTGCCGCTCCATCATCTCGCCGACGGCGTTGGCGTTCGCCGCCGACCAGTCCGCCGCTTCGCGCAACGCCGTCGCCTGGGTCCGCAGCGCGCCGGCCATCTCCTTGGTCTTCTCGAAGGCCGGGTCGAAGGCATCGTTGATGTCGCGCATGCCGTCCTGCATGGACACGCGGATTTCGGACGTCCGCGCCGCCAGCAGGGCGTCGACTTCCTTCGCCTGCCGCTCGGTCTTCTCCGCGGCCTGGATCAGGTGGTCGGTCTGGCGGCGGAGCGCGGCCGCGATCTCTTCCGTCCGCGCGGCGACGAGGTCGGTCGATTTGCCGAGATGGTCGAACTGGTCGCGCAAGGCGGTGCTGACTTGTTCCATCTTGGCGGTCGCATCCTTCGCGGCCTCGCCGAGATGCTGTGCCTGCAGGTGCGAGGCACCCTCGACCGCCTTCGCCTGATCCGCGACGATCGTGGCCATCTCCTTGAGCTGTCGGGACTGGCTGTCGAGCGCCTCGCAGATGCTCTCGGTGTGGATCCCCGTACGTTCGGCCGCGCCCGCGAGCTCGTCCGCCTGTTCGCGCATGACGAAGGTCAGCCGATTGACCTTCTCCGTGACGCGGTCAATGGTCGCGGAGAGCGCGTTCGATTGCGTTGCCGCCGCTGCATCCAGGTGTTCGGTCAACTCGGATGACTGCTTGGCGATGGCGGTTTCGATCTCGGCTGCCCGGCTGTTGGCGGCGTCGAGCAGGCGATCGAGGTCCAGCCCCAGTTTGCCCAGCGCGGTGTCGATGTTTTCGGTCAAGGTCGCGGTCCGCCGGTTCAGACTTTCCCCCATGCGCTCGACCCGCTCGCCGGCGCGCTCGGTCATGGTGGCGACCGTCTTCGAGTGATCCTCGAAAGCGCGCTCCAGCCGTTCCGAGACGCGGCCCGTATGCTCGCGCAGCGCGTTGATGACCTCGACCGCCTTGCCGGCGACGGTCTCGCTCGCCGTGTCGAGGTCGTGCACGCCGCTCTTGAGCATTTCCTCGATGGCGCGGGTCTTTTCATGCGCGCCTTCGGCGGACTGCGTCAGCGCATCGGTGTATTGCTGGAACACATGCCCCATGTTGCGCGCCTGATCGGCGGCGCGGTCGGAGGCGCTGGCCAGATCGGACGACTGCAGGCGCAAAGCGGCGCTGATATGGTCGGTGTTTTCGAGCGCCCGGACCATGGCCTCCTCGAGGTGGTCGGTCTGCTCCGCGATGCCCTGCGCGATCGCCAGTCGCTTTTCGTCGAGCCGGTTCCCGAGCGCGCCCAAGGCGTCGAGCTGCTTGCCGAGCGAAGCCTGAATGTCCACCAGGTTGGACGCCACCTTGCCGGACGCGCCGCCGAGGGCGTCGGCCTGTTGCTCCAGCGAATCCGAGATCTTCTGAAGCTGTGCGGCGGCGCGGTCACTGGCGCGGTTCAGCTCGTCGGTTTGCCGCCGGAGCGAGTCCGAGATGCGCGTGATCCGCGTCTCGGCGTCGTCGCCGGGATAGCTCAAGAGCTCGAACTGGCGCTGCAGCACCTCGGTATAGTGCTGAATCTCCATGCTGCGGCGGAAATAGGTGACGACAACCCACAAGACGGCGAGCGGCATGGCGGCGCCCGCAATGAGCGCCCCGATTTCATGCGGCAGCAGCCGCGATGCGAAATCCCAGCCCAGCGTGGTTTTGACGTAAATCGTGCAGAGGACGATCCAAAGAACCGAAATGGTGACCGCGATGCCGAGCAGGACGCGTGCGAACAGACGCGGACGGCTAAGACCGCCCCGCGCTTCCGCCTCGCCCTGCGAGGAGGAATGCCGGCCCGAACGCGGCAGATGGGTGACCTTCGCGACCATATGCCGAGCGTACGTCAACAGGTCGGCTTGTGCATCCCATTTCTGTCATATTTCTCCCCTTCTTAGCGCGCGAATTCGTTAATCTTTTGCCGCGCAACGGGGGGCGGACGTCGCCCGCCGCGCTGCTTGGAATGATGGCGGCAGGGGCCTATGATCCGGCTGTCTTGGCAATCATTCCGGGGGGCCTGATGCACAAGCACCGGCAGTTCGACAATCTCTTCGTGCTCGACCACCCGTTGATCCAGCACAAGCTCACGCTGATGCGCCGGCAGGACACGCCGACCGGCCTGTTCCGCCAGTTGCTGCGCGAAATCTCGCTGCTTATGGGCTACGAATTGACGCGCCCGCTGCCACTGGCGACCGAGCATATCGTGACGCCGGTCAGCGAGATGGACGCTCCGATCCTGTCGGGCCGCAAGCCGGCCATCGTGTCGATCCTGCGCGCCGGGCTCGGCATGGCGGAGGGCCTGCATGAGCTCATTCCCAACGCGCGGGAAGGCCATATCGGGCTCTACCGGGACCCGGACTCCCACCAGCCGGTCGAATATTACGCGAAGCTGCCGGAGCCGAGCGGGCGCCTCGCCATCCTCGTCGATCCGATGCTGGCGACGGGCAACTCGGCGGGCCACGCCGTCGACATGCTCAATCGTCATGGCTTCGCCGACCAGAACATCCGCCTGATGGTGCTGGTCGCGGCGCCGGAAGGCGTCCGGCACCTCGAAGAGCTGCACCCGCAGGTGCAGATTTACACCGCCGCGCTGGATAAGAAGCTCAACGAGGACGCCTACATCGTGCCGGGTCTCGGCGACGCCGGGGACCGCCTGTTCGGCACCAAGTAGACGCCGGGCCGATGCGCAAGACGGGCGTTCTGCTGTTCGGGCTCGTCGGGGCCCTGCTGCTGTCGCAATTCCCCGAGTATTTTCAGCAATATGTGCAGCGGCTGGGCGGCCGCCTGGACGAGGTGACGAGCCAGGTCACGGCACTGAACAAGCGGGCGGCCGAGGCGGGCACGAGCACGCCGCTCTATCTCCGCGACTTTATCCTCAACCGCGACCCGCAGGTCAGGCGCGAAGGGCAGGAGCTGCAGGCCTTGGTCCGGCGCCGGGTGGTCCTGGCGAACGACTATCAGGCGCTGACCGGGTCGGACCGCTGGTGGCGCGCCGGCCGCTTCGTCGAGCATTTCGACTGGGATGTCGCCGCGACGACCGTCCGGGCCTATCAGCCCGCCATGCCCGTCACCGCGGAATCCGGGATCTACGCGGGCGCCGGCTTCGGCACCGGTATGGTCCTGTTCCTGCTGATATTCGGGCGGCGGCGCCGCAAGGGCGCGCAGGCGCGCCGCTGAGCGGGCGCGGCGCTCAGACCACGCGGCGAACGGGGGCCCGGCCGTAGCTCTGACGGCGGGCGCGCAGCTCTTCCTCGTCGAACAGATCGGCCAGCTGCTCCATCATCGTCCCGCCGAGCTGCTCGACGTCGACGATCGTCACGGCCCGCCGGTAGTAGCGGGTCACGTCGTGCCCGATGCCGATCGCGACGAGCTCGACATCCGAGCGCGTCTCGATGAACTCGATCACGTCGCGCAAATGGCGTTCGAGATAGTTCCCGGGATTGACCGAAAGCGTCGAATCGTCGACCGGGGCGCCGTCCGAGATCACCATCAGGATGCGGCGCTGTTCGGGCCGGCCGAGCAGCCGGTTGTGCGCCCAGAGCAGCGCCTCGCCGTCGATATTCTCCTTCAGCAGCCCTTCGCGCAGCATGAGGCCGAGATTCTTGCGGGCGCGCCGCCAGGGCGCGTCCGCCGCCTTGTAGATGATGTGGCGCAGGTCGTTGAGGCGGCCCGGATTGGAGGGCTTGCCGTCGGCGATCCACTTCTCGCGCGCCTGGCCGCCCTTCCAGGCGCGGGTCGTGAAGCCGAGGATCTCGACCTTGACCGCACAGCGCTCGAGCGTGCGCGCCAGGATATCGGCGCTCATCGCGGCGATCGTGATCGGCCGTCCGCGCATCGAGCCCGAATTGTCGATCAGCAGCGACACGACGGTGTCGCGGAACTCCATGTCGTGCTCGATCTTGAAGGACAGCGGGTGCAGCGGGTTGATCACCACGCGGTCGAGCCGGCTGGTGTCGAGCAGGCCTTCTTCGAGGTCGAACTCCCAGGACCGCATCTGCTTCGCCATGAGGCGGCGCTGCAGCCGGTTCGCCAGCTTGCCGATCATGCCCTGCAG
>CAZPFL010000208.1:0-8391 GCA_964585785.1 uncultured Rhodospirillaceae bacterium | reverse complement strand
GCCTTACGTCTGCCGGTCGCGCACCGTGTCGATCACCGCCTGCGCCGCGCGCAGGCTGGGCGGGTCGCCGGTGGCGCCGAGCGCGGCCAGCGCCGTCCCTGCCTCGCGGATCTGCGCCGCGCCGGCCGGCCCGAGCAGCGTCTCCACCTCGGCGGCCAGGATCTCGGGCGTGCAGCGGTATTGCAGCCGCTCCGGCACCACCTCGCGCCGGAGGATCAGGTTGATCAGGTTGACGTAGCGCACCAGCATCAGCACGCGCAGCAGCCCCGCCGTCACCGGCGAGACCTTGTAGGCGATCACCGCGGGCAGGCCCGCCAGCGCGATCTCCAGCGCGACCGTCCCCGAGGCGGCGATCGCGGCGTTGCTCGCGGCCATCGCGGCGTATTTCTCCGCCCGCCCCTCCACGACCAGCGTCGGCACCGGGAAGGCGTCGCACAGCTCGCGCACCAGCCCCGCGACGCCGCCGACCGTCGGCACCACCGCCCTGAGATTGGGATGCGTCTCGGCGAGCCGCGCGAGCGCGCCGGCGAATGGCTTCGCCAGCCGCAGAACCTCGCTCCGCCGGCTTCCCAGGAGAACGCAGATCAGCACGTCGTCCTCGGCCACGCCGTATTTGCGGCGGAAGCCCGGGCCGTCGCCGCGGTCCGCGCCGTATTCGACCACCGGATGGCCGACGAAGCGGCAGGGCACGCCCGCCTTCTCGAAGAACGGCGCCTCGAACGGCAGGAGGCACAGCACCAGATCGAAATGCCGGCGGATGGACCGCACGCGCCACGGCCGCCAGGCCCAGACCGTCGGCGCCACGTAATGGATGCGCGGGATGTAGCGGTTGCGGATGCGCTGGACGACGCGCTCGGCGAAGCTCGGTGAATCGATCGTCACCACGACATCGGGCGACATCGCATCGACCGCCGCCGCGGTCTGCTTGATCCGCGCGAGCAGCCGCGGGATATGCGGCAGGACCTCGATCAGCCCCATGACCGACAGCTCGGCCATCGGGAACAGGCTCTGCAGCCCCTCCGCCTCCATCGCCGGGCCGCCGACCCCGGCGAAGCGCACCTTGTCGCCGCAAAGCCGGCGCAGCGCCGCCATCAGCCGGGCGCCCAGCTCGTCGCCCGACGGCTCGCCCGCGACCACGAAAACCCGAAGAACGTCCATGCTCAGCCGGCCTCGAGCGCGACCACGAACAGCCCCGCCTCGTCGGCGAGCCGCACGACCTCGTCGCGGCTGATGACGATGGTCGCGCCCGCGCCGATGGCGATGCCGCTGAGCCCGGCCGCCGCCGCGCGGCGCACCGTCTCGGGCCCGATCGTCGGCAGGTCCGTGCGCGTCTCCTGGCGCGGCTTCGCCAGCTTGACCAGCACGCCCCCGGCGCCGTCGCGCTTGAGCGCGCCGCAGCGCTCGAGCAGCGCGTCGGTGCCCTCGATCGCCTCGACGCCGAGCACCATGCCCTGCTGCACGACGACCGCTTGGCCCACATCGGCCTCGCCGAGCGCCGCCAGCACGGCGCGGCCGCGCTCGATGTCAGCCGTCGCCTCGGCGTTGGGCTGGTGCCGGCCGAGGCACCCCGCCGCCGGTTTCAGGCCGTCCAGCAAACTGTCCGCGCCGACCACCGTGAACCCCTCCTCCTCGATCGCCGCGACGATGCGGCGGAGCAGCCCGTCGTCGCCAAGCCCCTTGCGGCCGAGACGCATGAGAAAGCTCAGCGTCTTCCAGTCCGGCCGGAGGCTCGAGAGCGACGGCCGCTCGACGCTCCCGGCGAGCACGATATCGCGGATCTCGAGCTGCTGAGCGAGCGCCAGCACCGCCCCCGCCTGCCCGAGCCGGAACCAGCCATGCGCCACGCCTTCGACCGTGCCCGCATCGGTCTGACCTTCGAGCGCAAAGACGTGGAAATCCCGGCCACTCGCCAGACAGGCATCGACCAGCATCCGCGGCAGCGCGCCGCCGCCGGCGATTATACCCAGCTTACCCGCCATTTCCGGGCTTCGGCAGCGTCAATCCACGCGACGAATCGCGCTGGACGAAGCGGAGCAGCTCGCCGACCCCGGCATCCTCGCCGAACTGCTGGATGACCTTGTCCATCCGCTCGGCGAAGGTTCCCTCGCCCGGCTCCTCGAACAGCATGCGATAGGCCGTGCGCAGGTTCTGCAGCTGCTCGCGGGTGAAGCCCCGCCGCTTGAGGCCGACCACGTTCAGCCCCGCCAGGCGGCCGCGCTCGCCCAGCACCGAGCCGTAGGGGATCACGTCCCGCTCCACCCCGGTCATGCCGCCGATCATCGCATGCGGGCCGATATGCACGAACTGATGCACCGCCGCCAAGCCACCGATGACCGCGTGGTCGCCGACGATGACGTGGCCCGCGAGGGTCGCGTTGTTCACCATGATCACATAGTCGCCCACGTCGCAGTCATGCGCGACATGCGCGCCGACCATCAGCAGGCAGTGGTGACCGACGCGCGTGATCATGCCGCCGCCCTCGGTGCCCGGATTGACGGTGACGGACTCGCGGATCACGGTGTCGGCGCCGATGGTCAGCCGCGACGGCTCGCCCTTGTATTTCAGGTCCTGCGGCGCCAGGCCAATCGACGCGAAGGGAAAGATCGCCACGCGCGGCCCGATCTCGGTATGGCCGCCGACGACCACGTGCGAATGCAGCACCACGCCGTCGCCGAGGGACACGTCCGGGCCGACGCAGCAGAACGGGCCGATCTCGACGCCGCTGCCCAGCTTCGCGTTGGGATCGATCACCGCGGTCGGATGAATTTTCACGCCCATTCAGCTATTGTCCATGACCATGGCGGTATACGTCGCCTCGGCGACGACCTTACCGTCGACCTTCGCCTTGCCCTCGAACTTCCAGACCTTGTCGCGATGGCGGAGCTTCTTGACCTCGATATGCAGGACGTCGCCCGGCACCACCGGCCGGCGGAAGCGCGCCTCGTTGATCGACATGAAATAGACCAGCTTGCCGGTCGGGTCGATCTTCTGCGACACGATGACCAGCACGGCCGCCGTCTGCGCCATCGCCTCGATGATCAGCACGCCGGGCATGATCGGCTTTTCCGGGAAATGGCCCTGGAAATGCGGTTCCGCGGAGGTCACGCATTTGATGCCCGTCGCGCTCTCATTCGCCACGATATCGACGATCCGGTCGACCATGAGGAACGGATAGCGGTGCGGCAGCGCCCGCATGATTCCCTCGATGCCAATGTCCGCAAGCCGCTCCCCCTCGGCATACGTGCCCGCACCGTTATCGTCCATCGCGCTCCTCCCGTTGTTCGCGCCCGGGGCCGTCAAGGCATCCGCCAGCGCCGCGGGCAGAATGCCTGCCACACGGACCGGCGGCAAATCCGGCACAAGTTTTATTTGTCGGGCTCGGCCTTGGTCAACACCACTTTGGGCAGCCGCTTGTCGAGCCGGCGCAGCGCCTCGTCGGTGATGACGATCTGGTTCTCGGCGAACAGCACCAAGCCCCGGCCCCGCCCCGCATTGAGGATAAGGTTAATGCCGCGCTCCTGCGCGAGCTCCTTCAGCACCGCGACGAGGGCGAGATCGACCTGGTGCATGCCGGTGTTGAACATGTCGTCGAGCTCGCGCTTGCGCTCCTGGATCAGGCGCTGCAGCTCGTTGACCCGCTCGCGCATCGCCTTACGCTTGGCGGCGAGCGCCCCGTCGGTGCGGTCGCTGGCGACCGGCAGGCGGTTACCGAACTCGGCGCGGATTTTCTCCAGCTCCTTCTGGATCGGCCGGATCTCGGCCTGGAACTGCTGCTGGCGCTTGTCGATCTGGGCGCGGACGCTCTTGCCCGCGGCGGATTCCTTGACGACATATTGAAAGTCGATCACGCCGATGACCGGCGTCGGCATCGGCTCCGCCGGCGGCTCGATCTTCGGCGACTGCGCCAAAACCGGCGACGACGCCGTTTGCAGGGCCGTCAGCAGAACCGCGGCCACGACATATCCGAACATCTGCTTCATGGCCTAGAACCGCGTCCCGAAGCTGAAGCTGAAGAACTGCGTTTTGTCGAAGCTCGACTTGAGCCACGGATAGGCCAGGTCGAGGCGGACCGGGCCGAGCGGCGACCGCCAGGCCAGGCCGGCGCCGCTGGAGGCGCGCAATTCCATGCTGTCGTTGATCAGGCTCTGGTTGCCATCCGCGCCGAAGGCAGTGCCGAAATCGCTGAAGACCGCGCCGCGCAACCCGAACTCCTCGGGCAGCCCGAGGGGAAAGGTCAGCTCGACGGAGCCGACGCCATAGGTCTTGGCGCCGAGGGCATCGTCGGTGTCCTTGGCGCGCGGCCCCATACCGCCGATCTTGAAGCCGCGCATGTTGTCGTTGCCGAGCAGATAGGCGTCGGTCACGCGAACGTTCTGGCCAAGACCTTCGACATGGCCGATGTCGGAGCTCAGCACGCCGATCCATTTCTTGTTGAACGGATAGTAGAATTTCGTCTTCCAGGTCGTCTGGATGAAGCGCGCGTCGCCGCCGAGCCCGGCCAGATCGGTGGCGAACCGGCTGATCAGGCCGTCGGTCGGCGTAATCTTGCTGTCGCGCGTGTCATAAGCCAGCGTCTGGCCGAGGATGGATTCAAACTCGCCGCCCGCCTGGTCCTTGATGATCTGCGAGGCGGTCGACGAGACATTGGCGATGTTGACGTATTGCCCGGTCAGGCGCACGCCCTGTGACCAATTCTCATTGATCTCGTAGTTGGCGCGCAGGCGCCCGCCGGTCTTGTTCTCGTCATAGGTGATGTCGGACTGCTGGTTCGACCGGATATTGAACACGTCGAAACCGGCCGCGAGATTGCGATCCAGGAAGTACGGCTCGGTAAAGCCGAGGTCGAACTGCTGCGTCACCTGCGAAATCCGGAAGCTCGCGCGCAGATCCTGGCCCCGTCCGAGCAGGTTGCGTTCGCGCACGCCGACCTCGCCGACCGCGCCGTCGCGCGTCGAGTACCCGCCGCCGATGCTCAGCTCGCCGGTGGGCTGCTCCTCGACATCCACCTGGATGATCGTCTTGTCGGGACTGGACCCGCGCACCTTGGTCACATCGACCTTCTTGAAGAAGCCGAGGTTGCGGATGCGCTGCTGCGAGCGCTGCAGCTTGGCCGCGTTGAACGCGTCGCCCTCGACCAGCCGGAACTCACGGCGGATGACCCGGTCCAGCGTGCGCGTGTTGCCGCGGATGTCGATGCGCTGGACGAAGACGCGCGGTCCTTCCTGGACCTCGAAGGTCACCGAGATCGTGTGATGCACGCGGTCGCGGCGCACGCGCGGGCGCACTTCCACGAAGGCGTAGCCGAAATTACCCGCCTCGTTGGTCAGCTTGAGCACCGTGTCGTCGACCAGCCGGGAGCTGTACCAGTCGCCTTTCTTGAATTTTATCAGCGGCGCCAGGACTTCCGGCTTGATCTCCTTGATCTTCGATTCGACTTTCACGTCGCCGAACTTGTACCGCGCGCCCTCTTCGACCGTGAAGGTGACGAAGAAGTCGCTGCGGTCGGGCGCCAGCTCGGCCACTGCCGACACCACGCGGAAATCCGCATAGCCATTCTCCAGATAGAAGCGGCGCAGCAGCTCACGGTCGAAGGTCAGACGGTCGGGATCGTATTTGTCCGCCGTCGACAGGATGCGCCACCACTTGCTCTCCTTGGTCAGGATGACTTCCTTCAGCTCGCTGTCGGAGAACACCTTGTTGCCGACGAAGGTGATGGAGCGGATGCCCGACTCGGGCCCTTCCTTGATCTCGAAGACCAGGTTGACGCGGTTTTGCGGCAGCTGGATCACCTTCGGGTCGACCACCGCGGCGAAATAGCCGCTGCGCCGGTACAGGTCGATGATCCGCTTCACGTCTTGCTGCACCTTGGTGCGGGTGAAGACGATACGCGGCCGGAGCTGGATTTCCGTGTTCAGGTCTTCGTCGGTGATCGCGTCGTTGCCTTCGAAGGCGATCTGGTTGATCACCGGGTTTTCCACGACCTTGACCAGCAGGCGGTCGCCCTCGCGGCTGATCGCCACGTCGGCGAAGAGCCCCGTGCCGTAAAGCGCCTTCAGCGAGTTGTTGATGGCGGCTTCGTCGAGCACGTCACCCGGCTTCACCGTCATGTAGCTGCGCACCGTCGACGGGTCGATGCGCTGCGTGCCTTGCACGATGATTTCCTTGATCGGCGGGCCGCCGGGCTTGACGGGAGACGTGCTGCCCGCCGGCGGCGCCGCGGTGCCGGCTTCCGGCGCCGGGGGCGCGAAGGTGGGCAGCTCGCCGCCGGTCGTCTCGGACGAGGATTCGGGCGCGGGCGGAACGACCGTCGGCACGCTGCTCTTCGGCGCGGGCGACGGCGGCGTTCGATGGATGGGCGGCGGTACGACTGTGGGCACACCAGTGCTCTGAGCGGCTGCAATCGCCGGCAGCAAAAGTATGCACAAAAATACGCCGTAAGTAACGGCGGCCTTCAGCCCCGGCCCCACCTAAGTATTGCTCCCTGCTCGACCTGATCAGGTTATTAAGTTTTTCACAAACTCGAATACTGACAAATTAACCAAGTCGTTGAAGGTCACGAATAGCATAAGACCGAGGACGACGACCAGCCCAATCCGAAACCCGATTTCTTGCGCCCGCTCGTCGAGCGGCTTTCCCCGCACCGCTTCGATTGCGTAGAAAAGCAGGTGCCCGCCGTCGAGCATCGGGATCGGGAACAGGTTGATCAGGCCGAGATTGATCGAAAGCATCACGGCCAGGGAAACGAAGGGAACCAAGCCAAGCCGCGCGGTGTCGCCCGATAGCTGGCCGATGCGGACCGGCCCGCCGAGCTCGCGGACCGACCGCTTGCCGGTGATGAACTGACCGACCGCGGTCAGGATATCCGCCGACATCTGATAGCTCTGCCGGGTCGCCTCGACCACCGCGTCAACCGGCCCGAGCTTCTGGAAGCCGCTGATCTTCTGCGTCACGCCGAGCAGCCCGATCTTGCCCTTGTTGCCGGAGATGTCGGTGTCTTCGGCCGCCTTGGGCGTGGCGACGAGGGTGACGGTCTTGCCGTCGCGCTTCAGCACGATTTGGAGCGGCTCTTCCGGGCGCAGTCGCACCACGCGCTGCACGTCGCGGAAACGCTCGATGTCGTAGCCGTCGACGCGCAGAAACTCGTCGCCCGGCTTGATCCCCGCGGCCTCCGCGGCGCTGCCCTGCACGACCGTGCCGACGATCGGCGGCGTGTTCGGCTGGCCGACCGCCATCAGCAGGATCGACAGCGCGATGACCGCGAAGACATAGTTCGACGCCGGACCGGCGAAGACGATCGCCGCCCGCTGCCACAGCTTCTTATCGGAGAAGGATACGGTGCGCTCCGCCGCCGTCAGCGGGTGCCCGGTGTCGCCGCCGCCGCTGTAAGCGCCCTCGCCGAACATCTTGACGTAACCGCCGAGCGGCAGGGCGCTGACCTTCCAGCGCGTGTTCATGCGGTCGGTCCAGCCGAAGATCTCGGGCCCGAAGCCGATCGAGAACACCTCGACCCGCACGCCGCAGCGCCGCGCTATGAGGAAATGCCCGAGCTCGTGCACGAAGACGAGCACCGTCAGCAGGACGAGGAACGCCGGCAGATAAATCAGGAAGAAGCTCATCTGTTCTCGCGATCAGCAGGTGAAAACGACGTCAGCGTCACAGCCGGGCCCCGACGACCGCGCGGGCGACCCGCCGCGCCTCTTCGTCCACGTGGTGGACGTCGTCGAGACTGCCGAGCTTGCCGTTCGGAATCTGCGACAGCGTCTCCTCCACGACCTCGGCGATATCGAGAAAACCGATGCCGCCGGCAAGAAAGCTCGCCACCGCGATCTCGTTCGAGGCGTTCAAGACAGTTGGTGCAATTCCCGCCGATTTCAAGGCGTCCCGGGCGAGGCGCAGGGCCGGAAATCGTTCCGGATCAGGCTGTTCGAAGGTCAGCTTGCCGATCGTGCCGAGGTCGAGGCGCTGCGACGGCGTGGCCATGCGGCGCGGCCAGGCGAGCGCGTAGGCGATCGGCGTGCGCATGTCGGGCGTGCCGAGCTGGGCCAGCACCGAGCCGTCCACATAGGTCACCATGCTGTGCACCACCGACTGCGGGTGGACCAGCACGTCGATCCGGTCCTCCGGCATGCCGAACAGGTGGTGCGCCTCGATGACCTCGAGTCCCTTGTTCATCATGGTCGCCGAATCGACCGAGATCTTGGCGCCCATGTCCCAGTTCGGATGCGCGACCGCCTCCGACGGACTCGCCTGCCCCATCCGCGCCTTGTCCCATTCGCGGAACGGGCCGCCCGAAGCGGTGAGGATGAGCTTCTCCACGCAATCGCGGCGGTCGAACTCGAAGACCTGGAAGATCGCGTTATGCTCGGAATCGACCGGCAGCAGGGTCGCGCC
>CAZPFL010000207.1:0-8434 GCA_964585785.1 uncultured Rhodospirillaceae bacterium | reverse complement strand
GCCGCCGGAGTGAATTGAACACTCGACCCCACCCTTACCAAGGGTGTGCTCTACCTCTGAGCTACGGCGGCGCCCTTTAAATGAGAGTGCCGCCTTATGCCATAGGGTCCGGGGCGGTGCAAGGATGCGTCGCCGGCCGTGGCGAAGCCCTTGCGCGGGCCCGCGAATGCGGGTATCGGGGCCGGTGGGCGCGAGCCATCGGGGCGGCGCGACTCAGGAGCTTCGGACGGCGGCTATGAGCGGGAAAGGGCGGAAAAGCGGGCCGCGCAAGACGGCGAAGGGCACTGCCGCCGAGAGCGCGCGCCGCCGGCGCCAGGCCGAGCTTCTGCGCACCAACCTCTTGAAACGCAAGGAACAAAGTCGCAACCGCCGGACCGGCGGCACGCCGGCGTCGGAATCCGGCGACGATCCTGCCCGCGGTTGAGCGCGCGGCCGCCTTGTGATCGCCATAGTCATACGTTAGTCATGCGCCGGATTCCGGCCCCAGCGCCTCGTTAAAGAGGCCGGGCCGAAGCGGACGGGGGCGGCACGGGACGGCGGCGTCCGGTGCGCGCGAGGGAGAGGCGGCAATGACTGTGATGCCCGACAGCTGGATTCGCGAGAAGGCGCGAAACGACGGCATGATCGACCCGTTCGTCGACCGCCAGACGCGCAACGGCGCGATCTCCTTCGGCCTGTCCTCCTACGGCTACGACGCCCGCGTCTCGAACGAGTTCAAGATCTTCACCAACGTGGACAACGCGCTGGTCGACCCGAAGGAGTTCTCGGACAAGAGCTTCGTCGAGCGCGACACGGACGTCTGCATCATCCCGCCGAACAGCTTCGTGCTCGCCCGCACGGTCGAATATTTCCGCATCCCGCGCGACATCCTCGTCATCTGCCTCGGCAAGTCGACCTACGCGCGCTGCGGCATCATCGTCAACGTGACGCCGCTCGAGCCCGAATGGGAAGGCCACGTCACGCTCGAGTTCTCCAATACCACGCCGCTGCCGGCGAAGGTCTACGCCAACGAAGGCGCCTGCCAGTTCCTTTTCCTCAAGGGGGAGGGCGAGCCCGAGGTCTCCTATCGCGACCGCCAGGGCAAGTACATGGGACAGCGCGGCGTCACGCTGCCGAAACTTTGAGGTTACCCGCATGACGCCACCGGATACCGGCCCCGTCGCACCGCGCACGGCCGAGCCAATTGCAAGGACAACGGGCATGGATCGCATTCGAATCCGCGGCGGCAAGCGCCTGTCGGGGACGCTGCCGATCAGCGGCGCCAAGAACGCGGCGCTGCCGCTCATGGCGGCCGCGCTCTTGACCGACAAGACGCTGACGCTTTCCAACCTGCCGTATCTTGCCGACATCACGAGCCTGTCCAACCTGCTGCTGCAGCTCGGCGTCAAGGTGACCATCAACGGCAACGGCGGCATGAAGAGCGGCCGTGTCGTCGAGCTGACGGCCGCGCGCATCGCCAACACCACGGCGTCCTATGACCTCGTCCGCAAGATGCGGGCGAGCATCCTCGTGCTCGGGCCGCTGCTCGCGCGCTGCGGCGAGGCGCAGGTCTCGCTGCCGGGCGGCTGCGCGATCGGCACGCGGCCGGTCGACCTGCACCTCAAGGGGCTGGAGCATCTGGGCGCGGAGATCGAGCTCGACGGCGGCTATATCCGCGCCCGGGCGCCGAAAGGCTTGCGCGGCGGCCAGGTCGTGTTCCCGTTCGTCTCGGTCGGCGCCACGGAAAATCTCCTGATGGCGGCCTGCCTCGCCAAGGGCGAATCGCAGCTCGTCAACGCCGCGCGCGAGCCGGAGATTGTCGACCTGGCCCGCTGCCTCATGGCTATGGGGGCCAAGATCGACGGCATCGGCACCGACAAGCTGACGGTCCAGGGCGTGGACAGCCTGGGCGCGGCGAGCCACCGCATCGTCGCGGACCGGATCGAGACCGGCACCTACGCGGTCGCCGCGGCGATCACCGGCGGCGATATCGAGCTGGTCGACACCGAGCTCGGGCTGATCGAGGCGCTGGCCGAGGTGCTCGACGCGGGCGGCATCGCCGTCGCGGCGACGGAGCGCGGCGTCCGCGTCTCCTGTCCGAACGGCCGGGTCAAGGGCGTCGACGTCATGACCGAGCCCTTCCCGGGTTTCCCGACGGACCTGCAGGCGCAGTTCATGGCCCTGATGGCGACCGCGGACGGCGCCGCCATGATCACCGAGACGATTTTCGAGAACCGCTTCATGCACGTGCCCGAGCTGATGCGCATGGGCGCCAACATCAACGTGCACGGCGCTTCGGCCATGGTGCGGGGCGTCAAGCGGCTCAACGGCGCGCCGGTCATGGCGACCGACCTCCGGGCGTCGGTCTCGCTGGTCCTCGCCGGGCTTGCCGCAGAGGGCGAAACGATCGTCAATCGGGTGTATCATCTCGACCGGGGCTACGAGCGTCTCGAAGAGAAGCTCGCGGCCTGTGGAGCTGACGTGGAGCGGTTGAAGTCGAGATGACGGGTGGAGACGGGGCCGCGGATCGCCCGCGGCTGTCGGCGCGAAGTGTCGAAGACCTTGCGGTTGTGGCGGCGTTGGTTCAGGACGCCATCGTGCCGCTGGGCGATATGGCGTTCCTCGAGGACGAGCATGCCTTCGTGCTCGCGGTCAACCGCTTTCGCTGGGAGACGGGAGAGGGCGCGGCGACGCGGGAGCGCGTCCTGTCGGGGCTTCGCTTCGACGGCGTACGGCGGGTGCAATACCGGGGCATCCGGCGCGAGAACCGGGGCCAGTTCCTCTCGCTGCTGACTATTTCCTACGACAACGGCATCGTGGTGCTGCATTTCGCCGGCGGCGGCAGGATCCGCCTGGAGGTGGACGACCTGCACTGCGCGCTGGAGGATTTCGGCGAGCCCTGGCCGACGCCCTCGACCCCGTCGCACGAAGACGCCGGCTGACCCCGCCGCCCCCTGTGCCGCTTCGTGTCATCGATTTGCCGGCCCTTCGGCAACGCGGGTAAACTGCCTTTGCCGCGCCCGGCCGCGGCCGGTCTTTTCCAAAACCACGAGCCAAGCGGGAGGCGATCATGACGATCACGGCTGATCTGGTGGATCGCCTGCGGGCGACACGGGTCGAGGATATTCCGTCCGCGGCGCTCGACGTCGCCAAGCAGGTCTGCCTCGACGGGCTTGGGGTGATGATCGCCGGCGCCGGCGAGCCGCTCGGGCTCGGGCGGATCACCTTCGAATACACGCGCCAGCTCGGCGGGCCGGACGACGCCAGCGTAATTGCCGGCGGCTTCAAGACCTCCGCCTTCAACGCCGCCTATGCCAACGGTACGCTCGGCCACGCACTCGACTTCGACAACACCTGGTGGCCGCTCAACCATCCGACCTCGCCGACGCTGCCGGCGATCCTGGCGATCGCCGAGCGGGATGGGCTGGCCGGCGCGGCCGTGCTGCGCGCGATCGTGCTCGCCTTCGAGGTCCAGGGTCGGATGCGCGTCGCGTCGGCCAGCGTCGAGGCCGGCAAGGGATTCCACAAGCCGGGCGTATCCGGCCTGATGGGCGCGGTCACCGGCGCCGGGCTGATGCTGGACCTCGACGCGGTTTCCTTCCGCCGCGCCTACGGCCTTGGCGGGTCGCGTGCGGGCTCGATGTCGATCAACACCGGCACGATGACCAAATCGAGTCACAGCGGCCATGCGGCGCGCATGGGCGTCGAATGCGCGACCCTCGCCAAGCTCGGCTGGACGGCGAATGAAGACGTTTTCGGCAAAGGCGGCTTCTTCGCGCTCTTCTATGGCGAGGCGCATAGCGACCCGGCGCTCTTCCTCAAGGATTTCGGCGCGCCCTACCGCATGATCGAGCCGGGGGTCGGCTTCAAGAAGCACCCCGCCAACTACTTCACGCACCGCCCGATCGACGCCGCGATCGAGCTGGCGCAGCGCCATGACCTGAACGCCGCCGACATCGAGAAGGTGGTCGTCGACTTTCCGCGCTTCGACTACGTCAACCGTCCGTTTCCGGAGACCGGCCTCGACGGCAAGTTCAGCGTGCAATACGCGACGGCGGTGGCGCTGCTCGACCGCAAGGTCAAGGTGGCGAGCTTCTCGGACCGGCGGCGCTTCGCACCCGATGTCGAAGCGCTTCTGCCGCGGATCACGCTGAACATGCGCGACGACATTCCGCGGAGCTTCCAGGACTGTTACGCCATCGTCCGCGTGACGCTGCGCGACGGCCGGACCGTCGAGCAGCGATGCGACCGGCCGCGCGGCATGTGGGGCCTGCCGCTCAGCCGCGACGAGCGGCTCGCCAAGTTCCGCGACTGCTGCGAAGGGGCGCTCGACGCGGATGCGGTCGAGCAAGTCATCGAGCGGGTCGAAGGGTTGGACGGGGCCGCCTCCGTGGCGCCCCTGATGGACTTGGTTTGCCAGGCGACGCCGGTGTTCCCGGACTAGCTTCGGCGCTTCACGATCGAAATTTCAACGGCCGGAGGACGCGACGCATGCATACCAAAGCCCTGGCGGAATTCGCCGCGGGATTGCGCTTCGAGGATATTCCCGAGGATGCGCGCGCGCGCGCCCGTGCCTGCATCCAGGATACCGTCGGGATCGCCGTCTTCGGGGCGAAGCTGCCATGGAGCCGGATCGTCATCGACTATGCCTTGCACAACGGGGCCGGCGGGCCGTGCAGCATTTTCGGCGTCGCGGGCGCGAAGGTCAGTGCGCCGATGGCGGCGCTCGCGAACGGCGCGCTGACGCACGCCTTCGAGATGGATTGCCTACGCAAGCCCAGCGCCGGGGTGCATCCGGGCGGACTCGTGCCGCCGGCGCTTGCGGTGGCGGAGGAGGTGAAGGCCGGCGGCCGCGACCTGATCACCGCCTTCGTGGCCGGCATGGAAGTGGCGACGCGGATCGGCCTCGCGACGCGGCATTCGAGCGAGGAGAAGGGGTTCCACAATCCCGGCCTGACCGGCGTGTTCGGCGGCGCCGTGGCGGCGGGAAAGCTGTACGGCCTCGACGCGGGACGAATGACGAACGCGCTCGGCGTCGCCGGGTCGCTGTGCTCGGGGCTGCTGGAATTCGCGAAGAGCGGCAGCGGCGGCATGGTGAAGCGCTTGCATCTCGGGCGCGCGGCGGAGGGCGGCGTGCTCGCCGCCGGACTCGCCAAGGGCGGCTTCGAAGGCCCGGCCACCGTGCTGGAGGGCACGTTCGGCTTTCTCACGGCCTTCGCCGATCACGCGGATCCGAGCCTGCTGACCAAGGGGCTCGGCTCGACCTGGGAGACGCGGACGATCTCCTTCAAGCGCTGCGCCTGTCACGCGACCGCGCAGACACCCGTCCAGGGGCTCGAGGATCTTCGCAGGGAAGCCGGCTTTGGGGCTGACGACGTCGCAGAGATCGTGCTCGGCACGAACAAGAAGGTGCTCGCCAATCACGACATCCGGACGCCGACCGAGGTGATGGCGGCGCAGTACAGCGTGCCGTTTTCCGTGGCGCTGTCGTTCTTCCACGATCCGATGGATCCGCGGGCTTTTCTCGAAGCGGACCTGAACGACCCGGCGGTCCACGCGCTCTGCGGCAAGATCCGCCTGGAATATTTCGACGAGACGGCCAAGCCGGGCCAGGCCTGGGTGACCCGCGTCCGGGTCCGCCTGAAGGATGGGCGAGAGTTCGACCGGACGCTCATGGATGTCCGCGGCTCGCCGACGCTGCCGATGAGCGAGGCGGAGTTCGATGACAAGTTCCGTGCGTCGACCCGGGACCTCGGCGAGGAAAGGTCGGCGCGGCTGCTGGACGGGCTCAAGTCCCTCGAGGCGCAGCCGAGCGTCTCGGCCTTGCTGGCGCTGACCGCGGCGTGACGTCAGGCCGTCAGGCGGGAGGTGGACCCCGCCGCTTGTCGTCCGACGGCTTTCGGATCGATACTGTTCGGTCGGAGGCTGGAGGGGACACGGCTTGGCTGCCGAAACAGTCGAAGATCTGACGGCGCGCTACGGCAACTACTATCCGCTGTTGCTGACGGTCGCGGGCATGACCGCCGCTTTTACGATGGTTCTCACGGGGACGATCGTAAACGTCGCGGTGCCCGACGTCATGGGCGCGTTCGGCGTTGGGCAGGATCAAGCGCAGCTCCTGTCGACCGCCTATGTCGCCACCATGACGGCGAGCCAGCTACTCAACGCCTGGTTCGTACAGACCTTCGGACAACGGCTCGCTTTCTGCGCCATTCTGATCGTGTTCGGCATCGGCGGGCTGATCTGCGCCCTGGCCCCGACGCTGGACCTGATCATCTTCGGCCGCGTCGTCCAGGGTTTCGCCTCGGGCGTGATCCAGCCGCTCGTCATGGTCACGCTGTTCCAGCTCTTTCCCAAGGAGCGGCGCGGCGTCGCGATGGGCATCTACGGCATGGCGCTGGTTCTGGCCTTGGGCGTTGGCCCGGTGATCGGCGGCATCACCGTCGATAGCTTGGGCTGGCGGGCGATCTTCTACGTCAACATTCCGCTCGTCCTGATCGCCTTCGTGATGGGGTCGATCTTCATGCCCTCCGCGCGTTCCGAGGCGGAGCGGACGCCCTTCGACTGGACGGGTTATGCGCTCTTGTGTACGGCGCTCTATTGCCTGATCTCGGCCATCTCGAACGGGCAGCGCGAGGGATGGACGTCGGACATGATCATGCTGCGCTTCGTCATCGGCGCGCTCGCGGCCGCGTTGTTCGCCCGCCTCCAGCTGCGCGATGGGCCGCGCCTGCTCGATTTCTCGCTGTTCAGCAATCCGCGGTTCGCCTCGGCCGTGGTCGTCGCCTTCGTCTTCGGCATGGGCAATTTCGCCATGACCTATGCGATTCCGGTCTTCGGTCAGATCGTGCAGGGATATACGGCGACGGTGGCGGGCTTTCTGCTCCTGCCGGCGAGCCTTCTGCTCGTCGTGATCTTTCCGCTGACGGGCCGGCTGGCCGACAAGGTGCCGGCGCAGTTTCCCATCATGGGCGGCCTGATCCTTTTCGCGATCGGGGTCTTCTTTCTGTCGGGATCGGACGTGAACACGGTGTTCTGGAGCACCGCCTTCTTCGCGGTCATCGCCCGCGTCGGCATGGCTTTCATCAATCCGCCGCTGATGGCCTGCGCGCTGTCCGCCTTGCCCGGCGAGCGCCTGAACCAGGGATCGGGAACGATCAACTTTTTCCGCCAGCTCGGCGGGGCCATGGGGACCAACCTGCTGGTCGTCATCCTCGAGCTAAGGACGCAGTTCCACAGCGAGAGCCTGGTCGCGACGCAGACGGCCGGAAACGCCACGACACGCGAGCTGCTGGAGCATGTCGTGGCGGTCCTCAGGTCGGAAGGGATACCGCAGGCGATGCAGCAATCCGTGGCGCTCAATCACCTGGGCAAGATTATCTATGCCCAGGCGCGCACCTTCGGATTTCAGGACGGATTCCTATTGATCGCGATTCTGTTTCTGGCCGCGTTGGTGCCGGCGTGGATTCTCGGCAGAGCACGCACCGAACCATAAGCTCGATGGGCGCCGAGCTATGTCGACGGCGCCGCAACGTCCGCGGTCAGCACGAATCACTCGGAAGTGGGCTGCGTTTTCTGCGTATGCTCAGAGATGCTGTGCAACAACGCGCGGAAGCGCTTCTGCACTTCGGGCGGGCAGGTTCCGATGTTTCGAACGAGTTCCAGCGTCTCGCGCTTGGTACGGAATTCTTCCAGCTTGTCGGTGTCGTCGTCGATTCCCATGAAGAACCAGGAGATCGGAACGTCAAGGATCTGAGCAATCTGCCAGAGGCGGCTTGCGGAAATTCTATTCGCGCCACTTTCGTATTTTTGCAGCTGTTGGAAGGTCAGGCCCAGCTGCTCGGCCAGGGCGGTCTGGCTCAGACCGCAAAGGACTCGGCGTATTCTCACGCGTCGCCCCACGTGCACGTCCACCGGGTTGGGACCTTTTTTGCCGGAGGGCTTCAATTTCAGATTTTCCGCCACTGCTAGTGCATTCCTCTAGTAATTGCAGGTTACCGCTAAAGGCGCGAATTAATACAACCACTCATTATGCTAAGCGCCGCAGATGCGTCATGTTTGTATACTATATCGTCTACAATAAATACCACATTCAACATAGGACATTTACGCCGCCTATGGTACTAACTCAACAGAATTGAGGCTTTCTGCTGGTTTTGCAATAGTGGCGAGTATAATCTGATAAGTGCAAGATTTCCAGACGGTCGACAGATCTGGAAACGGAAAGAGGCTAGAAGATGGGTTACCCGCTCGAGACATCGTTCGATACATCGGGGGATAACATTCAACGCCGCGAACTGTACTCTATGGATGAGTTTGCGGAAACAGAGCCGCCCGGCAGCACGAACTGGATGCTCTATAAGTGTTGGAAATCCTTGAGCTTGGGGGGGCGTGTCCCCTTGGCGCAGGATGTTCTTACCGACAATTCCAACGGCATGCGGCTCTACGGTCAGAC
>CAZPFL010000206.1:0-8510 GCA_964585785.1 uncultured Rhodospirillaceae bacterium | reverse complement strand
GATCGATCATCAGGCTCAACGGCTCGCCGAAGCCGCGCCCGCCCGGCAGCTTGTCCACGCCGATGGTGTAGAAGCGGCCGTTGGTCGCGAAGATGATCAGCTTGTCCGTCGTCTGCGCGTGGAAGGCGAAGCGCTCGCGGTCGCCCTCCTTGTACTTGATGTCGGCGATGTTCGGGAGATGCCCGCGCGCGGCCCGGATCCAGCCCTTCTCCGAGCAGATCACGGTGACCGGCTCGCGCTCGATCATCGCTTCCAGCGGGATGACGACGGCCGATGGCGCCTCGCCCAGCGTGGTGCGGCGCCGGCCGAGCGGCGTTTCCTTGCCATAGGCCTTGCGGATGTCGCCGACCTCGGCCGCGATCCGCTTCCAGCGCAGCCCCTCGTCCTTGAGCAGCTTGTTGAGCTCCTTGCGCTCCTGCGTCAGCGCGCCGTGCTCGTTGCGGATCTCCATCTCCTCCAGCTTGCGCAAATGGCGCAGCCGCATGTTGAGGATGGCCTCCGCCTGCATGTCGGAAAGCTTGAAGGTCTTGATCAGCTCGGCCTTGGGATCGTCCTCCTCGCGGATGATGCGGATCACCTCGTCGATGTTGAGGTAGGCGATCAGCAGTCCGTCCAGGATCTCCAAGCGCTGCTCGATCTTGCCGAGGCGGTACTTGCTGCGCCGGACCAGCACCTCGTGGCGATGGTCGAGGAAGGCCTGCAGCACCTCGCGCAGGTTCATCACCCGCGGCACCAGCCCACCGTCGAGCACGTTCATGTTGAGCGAGATGCGCGTCTCGAGGTCTGTCTGCCGAAACAGGCTTTCCATCAGGTGCTCGGGATCGACGTTGCGGCTCTTCGGCACCAGCACGAGGCGCACTTCGGTCGTCGATTCGTCGTGGATGTCGTCGAGCATCGTCAGCTTGCGGTTCTGCAGCAGCTCGGCGATGCGCTCGACCAGCTTCGCCTTCTGCACCTGGTAGGGCACGCCGGTGATGACGATCTGGAAGCCGCCGCCCTTGAGCCTCTCGACCTCGTATTTCGCGCGCACGCGGAAGCTGCCGCGCCCGGTCTTGTATGCCTCGACAATCGTCTCGCGGCTTTCGCAGAGCACGCCGCCGGTCGGGAAGTCCGGCCCCGGCATCAGGTCGATCAGCTTGGCGATCGTCGCGTTGGGCGTCTTGATGAGATGCAGCAGCGCGTCGCAGATCTCGGCCACGTTATGCGGCGGGATGCTGGTCGCCATGCCGACCGCGATGCCGGCCGCGCCGTTGGCGAGCAGGTTCGGGAAATTCGCCGGCAGGACGATCGGCTCCTCCCCCTCCCCGTCATAGGTCGGGCGGAAGTCGACCGCGTCCTCGTCGATGCCTTCGAGCAGGCGCTGCGCCGTCTCGGTCAGCCGCGCCTCGGTGTAGCGCATCGCCGCGGCGTTATCGCCGTCCACATTGCCGAAATTGCCCTGGCCGTCGACCAGCGGGTAGCGCACCGCGAAATCCTGCGCCAGGCGCACCATCGCGTCATAGATCGCCGCGTCGCCATGCGGGTGATACTTGCCCATGACGTCGCCGACGATGCGCGCGCATTTCTTGAAGCCCGAGGCGGGATTGAGGTGCAGCTCGCGCATCGCGTAGAGCAGCCGCCGGTGCACCGGCTTCAGCCCGTCGCGCACGTCCGGCAGCGAGCGCGCCGTGATCGTCGACAGCGCGTAGGTGAGATACCGCTCGCCCAGCGCGTCGGCCAGCGGCACGGGACGGATCTCGCCCTCGGTTTTCTTCGGCTCTGCCATGGATTGCCTCGTCACACCCGCTTATGGAAAGCGAGATATAGATAACATTTGCGGTCTGCGACGCAACAATTTGTGGCGCGGCGGATCGTCCGTGGTCGTCAGGCCGCGCCTTCCGGCTCGCCATGGCTGTCGGCGAGGCAGTGGTCGTGGCTGTAATCGGCCAGCACCTCGATCACGCGGCAGTCCGAGACCGTGCCGCTGCCGCACTGCTTCACCATGCGCTCCAGCTCCTGCTTGAGCGCGGTCAGCCGCGCGATCCGCGCCTCGACCGCGGCGAGATGATCGCGCGCGATGCGGTCCACCTCGGCGCAGGAGCGGTCGGGCTTGTCGCTCAGCGCCAGGATGTCGCGGATGCGGTCGAGCGGAAAGCCCAGCTCGCGGGCATGGCGGATGAAGCCGAGCCGCGCGATATGCGCTGGGCCGTAGCGCCGCTGGTTGCCGGTGCTGCGGATCGGCGGCGGCATCAGGCCGACCTGCTCGTAATAGCGGATGGTCGGCACCTTGCAGCCGGTCTCGCGCGCCAGCACGCCGATGGAAAGCGGGCCGTCATCGAGATTTTCGGCGAGTTTCATGCATTTTTCCCTTGAACCTATAGTCCTTAGAGATATTAGGCTGTGACCATCGAAAACAAGGGATCGGCGGAAAAGCGCGGAAATTCGATGGTAGGCTGTCATTGTCACGACCACGGTGAGACGACGTTCGAAGGCCAGTCGGCGGCCTACCGACGCGCGCTCTGGGTGGTGATCGCGATCAACGGCGGGATGTTCGCGCTCGAGATCGCGGCCGGCGCCTTCGCGCAGTCGATGGCCCTGCAGGCGGACGCGCTGGACTTCCTCGCCGACACGCTGACCTACGCCGCCAGCCTCTATGTCATCGGGCGGGCGGCGCAGCTCCGCGCGAATGTCGCGCTGATCAAGGGCGCCTCGCTGGCGCTGATGGGCGTGGGCGTGCTCGGCGCCACGATCTACCGCACGGTCGTCGTCGGCAGCCCGGACGCCTTTGTCATGACCGGCGTCGGCGGGCTGGCGCTTGCGTCCAACCTGGCGAGCGTGCTGCTGCTGCTGCGCTACCGCAACGGCGACGCCAATGTGCGCTCGGTCTGGCTCTGCAGCCGCAACGACGCGATCGGCAACATCGCCGTGATCGCGGCGGCCGGCGGCGTCGCCTGGACCGGCACCGCCTGGCCCGACTTGATCGTCGCCGTCGCCATGGCGTCGCTGTTCCTGCACTCCGCGACGCTGATCCTGCGCCAGGCGCTCAGGGAGCGGCGGGAAGCGCTCTCCACGCCGCAAATGGCGGAATAAGGCTCCCCGTCAGGCCGTCACGAACGGGTCCAGCGGGACCCGCGCCTCCCCCCGCAAGACGGGAACGCAGTCGTCCGGGAAGGCCTGGCCGATCTCGAAGCCCTCGTCCAGCAGCGTGCCGATGAACCGGTCGAGGTGACGCACCGACGGCGCGATATGGTCGTGCAGGACGACGAGCGTGTGCGCCTGCGCGCGGCAATCGGCGAGCGCCCGGGCCGGCCATTCGTCGTGAAGCTCCCAGTCGCGCGGGATCGAGTTCCACAAGACGACGCTGAACCCTTCCGCCAGGAGGTGGTCGCGCGCCGCGGCGCTGAGCAGCCACGGGCCGATCCGCCCGCCACCGCCGAACGGCCGGAACCATTTGTCGGGGTGCGCCAGCGGGCCGATCGCCTGCTGCGTGCGGGCAATCTCGGCGACGGCGTCGTCCCCGTGCGCGAGCTGGCCCAAGGGCGTCGCATGCGTCCAGGTGTGATTGCCGATCCAGTGCCCTTCGGCCTGCGCGCGCTCGCTGAGCCGCCGCGCCGCCGGATCCGCGAGCTTCCGCCCGACCACGAAGAAGGCGCTGCGAAGGCCGCGCTTCGCCAGGACGTCGAGGACAATGGGCGTCACGTCGAGGTCCGGGCCGTTGTCGAAGGAGAGCGTTACCCGCGGCATGGGCGATGCGCGCCGCCTAGGCCGCCGCGTCCGCTCGGCGCAGGCGCTCGACCAGCCGCTGGCGCGCGTCGGGCAGCCGCTTCTGGTGCGGCGCGAACAGGTGGCGGTCGAGGAAGAAGCCCGTGAGCGTCAGCCCGGCGGCGACGTCGGCGGGGCGCGCCGGCTCGGTGCCGACGAGAAAGCCCGGCAGCGGCAGCAGCTTCTCGCGATAGGGCTCGCCGGCGGAGATCGAGACCGCCCGCCCGCTGCGCGGCGAGACATAGGCGAGCGCGTCGTTCCGCCCCGTCGCCGCACACGCGCTGAGGTCGAGCCCGAAGCCGAGCTCGGCCAGCAGCGCCAGCTCCCACCCGACATAGGCGGCGGCCCAGCCGGGCTCCGCCATCGTCTCAAAAAGCTGCGCCAGGCCGTTGAAAATGCCTTCGCACGGCTCGCGCTCGGGCAGCGTCTGGTCGGCGATCGTGCAGGCCGAGGACAGCGCGGCGAGGCGCGCGGGATCGTCCAGCCAGGCGGCGCTCGGGTTGCGCAGCAGCTCCACCGTGAAGCCGCCGAGATGGTCCTCGAGCCGCGCCCGCCAGGTCGCCGCCACCTGGTTTCCCGGCTGCAGCAGGCCGCGCCGGCTGCGCGACGCGCCGCCCCGCACCAGCCCCGCATGCCGCCCGTGGCCGGCGGTCAGCAGCGACAGAATGATCGAGGACTCGCCGTGACGGCGGGCTGACAGCACGATGCCCTGATCGCTCCATTCCATGACCGCGAGACTACCTCAACCCGGCCCGCCTGTCCGCAGGCGGTGTGGCCAGCGCCGAGCATCCTCATCCTTCGACAGACTCAGGATGAGGGCCAATCTTTTGACCTAACCGAAAAGCCTCATGCTGAGCTTGTCGAAGCATGAGTCCGTCGCAGCTCACACGTCGTAGTCCAGCCCCCAGAGCGCGTAGTAGTCGCGCTGCTCGGACCATTTCTCGCGCACCTTCACATGCAGGAAGAGGTGCACCTTGCAGCCCAGCATTTCCGCCAGGTCCTCGCGCGCGGCCGCGCCGATGCGCTTGATCATCTGGCCGCCCTTGCCGAGCACGATCGGGCGCTGGCTGTCGCGCTCGACATAGATCGTCTGGGTGATCTTGACGCTGCCGTCGCGGAACGGCTCCCAGGCGTCGGTCACCACGGTCAGCGCGTAGGGCAGCTCCTGATGGGTGTTGAGGTAGAGCTTCTCGCGCGTGACCTCCGCCGCGAGCAGGCGCTGCGGCAGGTCGGAGATCTGGTCCTCGGGGAAATGCCAGACGCCCGGCGGCACCGCGCCGGCGAAATAGTCGAGCAGGTCGCCGACCCCGTCGCCGTTGAGCGCGGAGACCATGAAGGTCTCCTGGAACTTGCCCGCCTCGTTCAGCGCGGCGCTCAGCGCGAGCAGCGATTCCCGCTTCACCTTGTCGATCTTGTTGAGCACGAGGATGGCGCCGCGGCCGGTTTCCGCCAGCGCCGTCACGATCCGGCGCGTGTCCTCGTCGAAACCGCGGGTGCAATCAACGAGCAGGCAGACGATGTCGGCGTCCGCCGCGCCCTGCCAGGCCGAGGCGACCATCGCCCGGTCGAGGCGCTTGCGCGGCGCAAAGATGCCGGGCGTATCGACGAAGACGACCTGGCTCTTGCCGTGCACCGCGATGCCGAGCATGCGCGACCGCGTGGTCTGCACCTTGGGCGAGACGATGGTGATCTTGGCCCCGACCAGGCGGTTGACCAGGGTGGACTTGCCGACATTCGGCGCACCCAGGATGGCGACGAAGCCGAAGCGCGTTTCGGGCGCGGCGGTCTCGGACCCGGCCGCGCTCATGGCGCCAGTTGCTCCAGCGCCCGGCGCGCCGCGGCCTGCTCGGCGACCCGCTTGGAAGGCCCCTGCCCTTCGGCCGACGGCCCGCCCTCGACGGCGACCCGCACGGTGAAGGCCGGCGCGTGGTCCGGGCCCGTCCGCGTGACGACTTCATAGCTTGGCAGCCCGAGGCCGCGCGCCTGGGCCCATTCCTGGAGCGCCGTCTTCGCGTCCTGCGGCGGCGCCTCCGCCGCGCGCACGCGCGCCTGCCAGTGGCGTTCGATGAAGCGCCGGGCCGCATCCAGCCCGCCGTCATGGTAGATCGCCGCGATGACCGCCTCGCAGACATCGGCCAGGATCGCCTCGTTGTCGCGCCCGCCGCCTTCCGCCTCGCCGCGGCTCAGATGGATGAACGCGCCGAGGCCGATCTCGCGGGAAACCGCGGCGAGCGTCTCCTGCCGCACGAGCGCGGCGAGCCGCTTGGCCAGCGCGCCCTCGCGCTCCGTCGGATAGCACTGCATGATCAGCTCGGTCACGATCAGGGCGAGCACGCGGTCGCCGAGAAACTCGAGGCGCTCGTAATCGAGGCCGCCGGCGGACTCGACGCTGCGATGCGTCAGCGCCTGGCGCAGCAGCGACGGATCCGAGAACGGGTGTCCGATGGATTTTTCCGCGGCGTCCGGCTTTGTCATGGCGGCCACACTACGCTAAGCGCAGCGGCACGTCTTCGCCCCGCTCAGTCGATGCCACGGAAGATGCGGGAATAGCGGACGGCGAAGGGCCATTTCCAGATCTCCCAGAGCCGCGCCGACTGGTCGGTCGAGAAGAACAGGATCTCGGCCCGCCCGATATAGTTCTCGAAGGGCACGTAGCCGACATGATCCAGGACACGGCTGTCCAGCGAGTTGTCGCGGTTGTCGCCCATCATGAAGTAATGCCCTTCGGGCACGTGATACACCGGCGTATTGTCGAGCGACCCCATGTTGTGGTCGGTCTCGATGATCCGGTAGGACTTGCCGTTCGGCAGCGTCTCGACATATTGGGGCACGCGCTGGACCGTGCCGAACTGCGAGTGCATGACGTAGTCCTCGATCCGGTGCCGCTCGACCTGCTTGCCGTTGATGTACAAGAGCCCGTCGATCATCTGGATGCGGTCGCCCGGCAGGCCGATCACCCGCTTGATGTAGTCGGTGCTGTTGTCGGTCGGCAGCTTGAACACGGCGACGTCGCCCCGCTTCGGCGGCTCGGCGAAGATGCGGCCGGTGAACAAGGGCAGGCCGAAGGGCAGCGAATAGCGGCTGTAGCCGTAGGAGAACTTCGAAACGAACAGGTAATCGCCGACCAGCAGCGTCGGGATCATCGAGCCGGACGGAATGTTGAAGGGCTCGTAGGCGACGGTGCGGACCACCAGCGCGATGAGCACCGCGTAGATGATGGTGCGCAGGGTCTCGACGAGGCCGCTCGCCGGTTTCGCGGCAGCCCCGCCGGATTGACTCGGCGGTGACGCGGTATCCTCGGCGCTCTGTCCTTTTCCGCCGTCGTTTGGTGCCATGCGGGCCTAACCTGCTGCTGCGAAAGAGGGCGCAGATATGTGCGGCTCAGTCATCAATGTCAAGTCGCCGCAGGGACGGCTTGCCGGTCGTCCGGCGTCACCATATGGTGGCCAAGCTCATGATAAATCGGTTTTCTCACGATAATGTAATTGGGCGGCGGCGTCACCCCGCCCGCCAGCGAAAACCGCAGCCGCCGCGCGCGACCATTGACCGCATGGCGCGCCCGGCTTGCATGCCTGCCGCGAAGACCGGAAAGACCGGCTGACGGCGGCGCGCAGGTGGCAAAGCTCACGCCCAGAGCGGAAGACCGCATCACCCGCAGCTACGCGCCGCGGCGACGCCGGCGCACGCTCTGGCAGCGGCTCCGGCGCATCCTGCTGATCGTGGTCCTGGCGGTGCTCGGCATCCCGCTCGTCCTGGCGGCGCTCTACCGCGAGGTGCCGCCGCCGCTGACGCCGCTGATGGCGATCCGCCTGTTCCAGGGCGAAGGCCTGCGCAAGAGCTGGGTGCCGCTGTCGCGGATCTCCCCTGCCCTCGTCAAGTCGGTGATCGGGCTCGAGGATTCGCGCTTTTGCATTCATAACGGCATCGATTGGAATTCGGTCAGCGACGCCGTCTCCGAGCACCTCGAGGGCGGCCCGCTGCGCGGCGCCAGCACCATCTCGATGCAGACCGCGAAGAACCTCTTTCTGTGGCCGGAGAAGCAGTTCCTGCGCAAAGCGATCGAAGTGCCGACGACCTATATGATCGAATGGGTCCTCGGCAAGCGGCGCATCATGGAGATCTATCTCAACGTCGTCGAATGGGGACCGGGGATCTACGGTGCGGAGGCCGCCTCGGAAGCCTATTTCAAGCGCCCGGCGAGCGCGCTCACGCCGTGGCAGGCGGCCCTGCTCGCCTCGATCCTGCCGAGCCCGCGCAAATGGTCGCCAATCAACCCGACCGAGTTCATCCGCAACCGCGCCCGCACCGCGATGGCGCGCGCCCAGATCCTCACGGGCAACGTGAAATGCACGGGGATAAAGGGGTGACTCAGTGGATTCCGCTCCATTCGCGCTACAACGCGCTTTCAGTGAACCCTCAACCGCCCGTCCGTGGATGCCACGCATAAAGCGTGGCATGACGTTGCTTATTGAAATTCAATAATTATCGTCACCCCACGGTTTATCCGTGGGGTCCATGCGAACGGAACCATCCTTCAAGCCGGGAAACAATCACCCCGCCGGTACGGCCGAGATGATCACCGTGACGTGGGCGAGCGGGTATTCGTCGGTGATGCTGACGTCGATCTGCGCCTTCATCGCCGGCGGCGTCAGGGCTTCGAGCCGCTTGAGCGCGCCGCCGGTCAGCGCCATCGTCGGCTTGCCGCCCGGCAGATTGACCACGCCCATGTCGCGCCAGAACACGCCGCGCCGGAAGCCGGTGCCGAGCGC
>CAZPFL010000205.1:0-8604 GCA_964585785.1 uncultured Rhodospirillaceae bacterium | reverse complement strand
CCGGCGTCAGGATCGAGGTGTAGCCGAGCTCGCTGCGGTAGTCGTCGAACAGCGAGTAGCCGGAAATCTCTGTCCGGCCACGGCTGTCCGCCGCCCACATGTCGGGCGTGACCTTCTCGCCGGCCCGCGCATGGAAGTCGATCATGCCGCGCTCGCCCGTGTCCGCGCGGAAATACTGGAAGGTGCCCATGCCGCCGAGTCCGCACATGAATGGATCGGCCACCATCTGCGCGAAGGCGGTGGCGATGGCCGCGTCGAAGGCGTTGCCGCCGCGGGTGAGAATCGCCGCGCCGACATCGGCCGCGCGTGGCTGGGGGCAGACGACGACGCCCTTCATCGGCCGGCGCAGAGCGGCGGAACGCCCAGCCTCTGGCGCGCGGTTCCCAGCGCGTGCTCGATCGCGCAGGCGACGGACAGCGCCCGCACGTCCTCGCCATAGGGCGCGATGACCTGGAGCCCGACCGGCATGCGCTCGTTGTCGAGCGCGACCGGCAGCGTCACGGCGCAGAGCCGGAGCAGGTTGATCGGCGCGGTGTTGCGCAGCATTCCCATATTGGCATCGAAATAGTCCTTGCCGCCGGCAACGGTCGCGATGTCGGGCGGGGTGATCGCGACCGTGGGCGCGAGCACGACATCGACCTCGCCCATGCGGGCGTCGGCGGCGACGGCGAGGTCGTCGAGCCGCTTGCGCCGGCTGAGATAATCGATGGCGGTGATCGCCTCCATCCGCTCGAAGCGGGCGGCGACGTTCGGGTCCAGCGTCGCTTTGTAATCGAGCATCTCGTCGTTGATGAAAGCGGCGAACTCCGCGGCGGCGAGCCCGCCGCGCCGGAAGACCTCGTGCGCTTCGTCCACCTCCGGCATGGCGAGCGGCACCGCCGACATGCCCTTGTCGCAGAGCTCGGCGATCGCCTCGCGCACCGCCTCGGCGATCGGCTGCGTGCTGCCCTCGAAAAACCAGTCGCAGATGCCGACGCGGATGTCGGACACGTCGCAGTCGCGCAGACCGGCGAGGAAGGTGAGGGGATGCTCGTCCACCATCGGATCGATCACCGCGAAGGCGATCGCGGCGTCCGCGGCGGTCCGGGCCAGGATGCCCGCCGTGTCGAGGCTCGGGCTCAACGGCACGATGCCCGCGGTCGACCAGCGGTGGGCGCTGGTCTTGACGCCGACCGTGCCGGTCACCGAGGCCGGCACCCGGACCGATCCGGCGGTGTCGCTGCCGACGGCGACCAGCGCGGTTCCGGTCAGCAGGCTGACGCCTGCGCCCGCGCTCGATCCGCCCGGCGCGCGGTGCTTTTCCGCGTCCCAGGGATTGCGCGGCGTGCCCCAATGCGGATTGGTGCCGACGCCGCCGAAGGCGAATTCGACCGTGTGCGTCTTGCCGGAAATGGCGGCAAGGCCGTGCCGCAGCGCGCCGACGACCGGTCCTTCGGTCTGCCATTTCTCCGGCAGGGCCTTCGGCGTGCCCGCGAAGGTGGGATAGCCCGACACGCCGTAGAGATCCTTGATCGACACCGGCATGCCCTGCAGCGCGCCGAAGTCGAGATCGGCGGCGAAGGCGGCGTCGGCGACCTGCGCCTGGGCGCGAAACGTCTCCGGGTTCCAAGTCTTGTAGGCGCCGAGCGCGTTGTCGTGCCGCGTGAAATTCTCGATCGCGCGTTCCGCCAGTCCGACCGCGGTGATCTTGCCGGCGCGCAGGTCGGCGTAGATCGCTTCGATCGACGTGTCGCTCAAGTCGGAAGTCGTCATGATCCGGATGCTCCCGTCTCCGCGGTCCAATAACGTTCAGGTCCGCGCGCTCGGTCGGCCGCGCGCCTGTGCCACTTAAACACAGGGCATCGCATGCGTCCACGCGGGGTACCGCTGGCGTCCGCTTGTTTGCGGAAGAAGGCTCGGATAGGGTCGCGGCATGTCACTGATCTTTCATCTTGCCCGCGATGCCGAATGGCGCGCCGCCGAGCGGTCGGGACAATACGAAGGCACCGGCGATGACCGGCGCGACGGCTTTCTGCATTTCTCGACGGCGGAACAGGTCGCCGAGAGCGCCGCGCGTCACCGCCGGGGCGAGGCCGATATCGTGCTGGTCGCCGTCGATGCGGAAAGCCTGGGCGAGGCGCTGCGCTGGGAGCCGTCGCGCGGCGGCGCGTTGTTTCCGCATCTCTACGGCGCGCTGCCGCTCGCGGCGGTCGCGTGGGCCAAGCCGTTGCCGCTCGGCGCGGACGGCCTGCATCGTTTCCCCCCTCTGGACTGACCTCGATGGACCTGTCGCGTCTTGCCTTCCCGCTGCTTCGGCGCCTGGACCCCGAAACCGCGCATAGCCTGACGGTCTGGGGCCTTGGCCACGGCTTTGGCCCGGTGCAGGAGGCTCCCGACGATCCTGTCTTGCGCTGCCGGCTGTGGGGCTTCGATTTTCCCAACCCGATCGGCATCGCCGCCGGTTTCGACAAGAACGGCGAGGTGTTCGATCCGCTGCTGCGCGCCGGCTTCGGTTTCACGGAGGTCGGCACGGTGACGCCGCGGCCGCAGCCGGGCAACCCGAGGCCGCGGCTGTTCCGCCTCGCCGAGGATGCCGCCCTGATCAACCGCATGGGGTTCAACAACGAAGGGCTCGACAAGATCGCCCAACGGCTGTCCAACAGGCATGGCGGCGTGGTTGGCGCAAATATCGGTCGTAACAAGGACGCGACCGACGCCGAGCGCGACTATGCCTCGGCCGCGGGCCGGCTCGCGCCGCTCGTCGAATATCTCGTCGTCAACGTGTCATCGCCCAACACGCCGGGCTTACGCGCGCTGCAGGACAAGGACGCGCTCGGCAGCCTGATCCGCCGGGTCAAGGCGGCGATGCGCGATTCCGTCGTCAAGCCGCCCGCGCTGTTAGTGAAGATCGCGCCGGACCTGACGCCCGAGGACGAAGCCGGCATTGCCGCGCTGGCCGAGGAGCAGTCGGTGCAGGGGCTGATCATCAGCAATACGACGATCGACCGCCCGGCCTCGCTGACGTCGCCCGCGCAAAACGAAGCGGGCGGGCTCAGCGGTGCGCCGCTGTTCGGCCCGTCGACGGCGCTGCTCGCCCGCATGTACAAGGCCACCGGCGGGCGCATTCCGCTGGTCGGCGTCGGCGGGGTGGCGAGCGGCCGCGACGCCTATGCCAAGATTCGCGCGGGCGCGTCCCTGGTGCAGCTCTACACCGCGCTCGCGCTGCAGGGGCCGGACCTTCTGCTCCGCATCAAGCGCGAGCTGGCGGCGCTGTTGCGGGCGGATGGCTTCGGCTCGGTCGCGCAGGCAGTTGGCGCGGACCATGCCTGAGGACCCGCGGGTATTGTCGCGGGACGATGGGCCGCGTAACCTGACGCGACTCGAATAACAAGGCCGCGTTGCGGCAGGCGGCCGGGCCTTTTGATGTCCAAGGTACTGCAGTTTTTCTATTTCCTTTGCTATGGCGTCGCCGGCTTGGCGATCGCTTTCATGGCGCCGAAGATCTTTCCCGAAACGCCGCGCAGCGTCGCCATCCTGGCGGGCGCGGTGGTCTTTCTCTGCGGCGCGTTGATGCACGAGATCGCGTCCCGCTGTTACCACGCGTCGCTCGACCGCCGCCGCCTGGCATTGTTGCATCGCGCCTATCAAGAGGCCAGCGAGGAGCTCGACCGGCTCGCCACGGAAGTCCAGAAGCTCAGGCACGGCCAGGCTTATTTCGCCGAGTCGGAGAGCGAACCGGACCTGGAGCTCGGGCCCGAAGCGGAGGTCGATCCCGAACCGGAGCCCGATCGGACGCCGGCGGCGGCTGCGCGGCCCGCGCCGATGCCTCGCCCCGCGCCGCCACCGCCCCCACCATTGGCGCCGGAGCCCGCGGTCGAACCGCCGGTCCGGCCGCGCGCTGAGATGCCGCCTGTGATGCCGTCGGACGCGGGCGCCGTGGCGTCCGAGGTGAAGGTGCTGCACGCGCTGATCCAGCGTCTCTACGCGCCGCCGGAACGCGGCCGCGCCGGGGGCGGGCTCGGCGCCGGCGGGAGGACGACGGTCGTGTCGGGCACGCTCATCGAGCGGGAGATCCTGAGCTCGGTGCGTGACGCGCTTCGGCACAGCCAGCTGGAGATGCATCTCCAGCCCGTCGTCACCTTGCCGCAACGCAAGCATCGGCATTTCGATTGCGCCCTGCGCGTCGCGCTCGACCGGGGCGACGTGCTGGCGCCCGCTCAATATGAGGCGGTCATTCGCGACAACGGCCTTACCCTCGCGGTCGATGACATGATGCTGTTGCGTACGGTGCAGCTCGTCGCCAAGGCGCAAAAGCCAGAGCCGGGTGGCTATTACTTCTGCCGGGTGCCGCCCGGCTGTCTTTCCGATCGCGCCTTCTTCGACGATTTCCTCGCCTATCTCCGCGACGCCGATGACCTGACGTCCTGCCTGGCCTTCGCGTTCCGCGAGGATGATCTGATCGACCTCGACGATGCGGCGGCGAATGTCGTCGGCTCGCTCGTCGAGCTCGGCTTCCAGCTTTGCGTCGAAGGATTGCGCAACTTCGACGTCGATGCCGGGCAACTGGCGGAAGGTGGCGTGCGCTTCGTCAAGATCGACGCGGGCATGCTGATGCCGGCGATTACCGGCGAGGCGGAAGGGCTCCGGCTGCGGCGGCTCAAATCCGCGTTCGACGCGGCGGGGATCGAGCTGATCATCGCCAACATCGCCAACGAGCAATTGCTGGTCGAGCTGCTGGACTTCGACATCGAATTTGGGCAGGGTCCGCTCTTCGGGGAAGGGCGGAAAATTCGCGGCGTTCAGACACCGCCCGCCGAGGCCAGGCGGGAGCGGCTATGATCGCCGGCCTGTTCGGCCTTTAGCCGTTTCAATCTCACCATGGGAAGCGAGACATTTTGAACGCGATCCGGCTCATCGACGGGATCGGTCCCATCGCCGATCAATACGACCTCTTCCTCCTCGACCAATGGGGCGTGTTGCACAACGGCGAGGCGGCCCATCCCGAAGCGGTCGAGGCGATGCGACGGCTGCGTCATGCCGGCAAGAGCATCGTGCTGATCTCCAACTCGTCGAAGCGGTCACCTTCGTCGGTGGGCAACCTCGAGCGGCTGGGCGTGGAGCGGGGGCTTTATGACGACGTCATCACCTCGGGCGAGATGGCCTGGCAGGAGATGAAGGCCGGCACGGTTCCATTCCTGCGCGACCTCGGCCCGCGTTGCTTCCTGTTCACCTGGGGCGGTGACGCAAGCTTTCTCAAAGGGCTGCGCTTCACCGCGGTGGATACCGTCGATGACGCGGATTTCTTGCTGCTCGCCGGCACCAGCGGCGCCAACATCGGCATCTACGAAGACGAGCTGCGGGCGGGGATTCGCCGCGGACTGCCGATGGTCTGTCTGAACCGGGATTACGTCAGCGTCGATCCGGCGGGCCGGCTGGTGGAATGTTCCGGCAAGGTCGCCGCGCGCTACGAAGCGCTCGGCGGCAAGGTGCGCTATTACGGCAAGCCCGGCCGGGAGATCTACGAAGCGGCTTTCGCGCGCGCGCCGGGAAGCCACCGCCATCCGATCATCATCGGCGATTCCCTGCACCACGACATCGCGGGCGGACGCGCCGCCGGCATCGGCACGATCTTCATCACGGCGGGGATCCATTCCTTCGACCTCGGCATCCGCGCCGGCGAAACGCCGACGGCGCAGGCCGTGACCGCGCTCTGCAAGAAAGAGGGCGTGTGCCCGGATTTCGCGATGGCGAAGCTCGTCTGGTAGCGGGCTTTAGCCGCTGGCCGCGAGCGGCGCATCGCCGGTAATCGCGCTGACCGCGTCGCAGAGGCGGTCGTAGTCCTCCGGCTCGTTGTAGAGATAGGCGGAGAGCCGCACCCAAAGCCGGCCGGAGAACGGCGTGATCGTCACCTCGATCCGGTATCCGTCGCGCAATTGCTGGCGGATGTCGTTTGCCGCGCGCTCCGACGCCGGAACGCGGGTCGGCAGCGTGACCGAGGCCATGGCGCTGAACATCGAGAGCGGCGCGCCGAGCATCGTGCCCCAGCGCTTGCTCAGCCGTTCCGCCGCCCGGGCCGCGAGGTCATGCGTATAGCTCCGGATGCGTTCCGCGCCGTAGGTTTCTTGCATCCGCAGCGCTTCGGACAGCGACAGCCAGGCGCCGAAGTCCTTGGCGCCCGGCCAGTCGAAGGCCTCGGTATAGCCTTCGCCGAAGCGGGTGCTGATCGCCGTCGGCCGCACCAGTCCCTGGCGATCCGGATGAACCCACAGAAAGGCGCAGCCGAAGGCCGCGCCGAGCCAGTGATGGCCGCTGCCGACATACCACCGTACGCCAGCCTCGCCCAGCGTGCTGAGATCGACGGGCACGTTCCCCGGTCCGTGCGTTCCGTCCACCATCACCGGAACGCCGCGCTCGGCGCAGCGCAGCGACAACGTCTCGATCGGCAGGTGTATCGCGGTATTCGCAGTCACATGATCGAGCATGACGAGGCGGGTGCGCGGTGACAGCGCACCCATGATCGCGGCGACGATCTCGCCTTCGCTCCGCACCGGATAGGCCAGGTCGGCCAGCACCAGGCGGGCGCCGGCGCGCTCGCAGACGAATTCCAGCGTCCGGCGCGCCGATTGATACAGATGGCTGGTGGCGACGATCTCGTCCCCCGGGATCAGCACGAGGGACCGCAGCACCGCGTTGATGCCGGCAGTCACGTTGTCGACGAAGACGATGTCTTCGCCCTCGCCGTTCAGGAAGTCGCCGAGAAGGGCCGCATTGCGCCGGATTTCCGGGCCGAGCGTCTGCTCGAAGAAGCGGGTCGGATTTGCCTCCGCCTGCTTCCGCCAGTCCTCGGCGGCGCGCGAAATGGCCAGCGCGGGGACGCCATAGGCCCCGTGGTTCAGGTAGAGATTTTCCGATTCGAGCCGCCAATTGTGCAACAGCGCATGCCCGAATTTCGGCGCATGAATGCGCACGCGTCCGTCCCTTGTTCTTGGTTTCATTCCATAATGACAACAATAGTGTCGACCGGAGGGTCGGGGCCGTCAAGGCTGCTCACGATCTATCACAATCGGGTGCGTCAAAAGGTCTTGCGCTTGCGCGCCGCCGATACTCGGCATCCTATGGCCCCGATTCTTTTCACGGGGGTATCTCATGAGCTTGGTTAACGACTTGCTTCTTGCCGGCGTTGAGCCGGGCTTCCTGATGATGGCGATGGCGACGTTGGCGGGCGGCCCGGCGCCCTATCCAGGCACGGAGGTGCGAAAAGCCAAGCTGAGTTTCGGCGATCTGCACGACCGTCTCGAGGCGGCGATCGAGAAGAACGGCATGCTGCTGGTCAATTCGGCGAGCGCCAGCGCGGCGGCGAAGGCGCGCGGCGTGACGATCCCGGGCAATGCGGTGCTGGGCGTCTTCCGCCCCGATTTTGCGGTGCGCATGCTCGCCGCCAGCGTGGCGGCCGGTATCGAAGCGCCGCTGCGTTTCTATTTGACGGAGAACGCCGACGGGACGGCCACGCTGACCTACCGTCTGCCGAGCGCGGTCTTCGCGCCGTATGGTAGCCCGGCCTTGAACGAGATGGCGGGCGAGCTCGATGTGATCTGGTCGCGGATCGTGGCGGACACCATCGAGTGACGAGCCGCCCTCGGCCGGCCGTTACGAGAACCAGTCCTTCTTGGCCTGGGCGAAGCGGCCCGCCAGGAGCGCGCTCCGGATGGTCGCCATCAGCCGCGTCATGAAGGCCATGTTGTGCACCGTGAGCAGCTGGATGCCGAGGATCTCGCCCGCCTTGAGCAGGTGATGGATGTAGCCGCGGGCGAAGGCGCTGCAGGTCGGGCAGGCGCATTCCGGGTCGAGCGGTTCCCGGTCCTCGGTGAAGCGGGCGTTTTTCAGATTGATGCGGTGGGCCTCCGCCTGCCGCACGAGCGCCCAGCCATGGCGGGCGATGCGGGTCGGCGTGACGCAGTCGAAGGTGTCGATGCCGAGCGCGACCCCCTCCCAGATATCGCGAATGCCGCCGATGCCCAGCAGGTGCACCGGCCGTTCCTCGCGCCGCGGCGTCAGGGCGTAGCCGACGATGTCGTAGAGCTGGTCCTTGTGATCGCCGAGGCAGCCGCCGACCGCGTGGCCGAAGAAGGGGCGCGAGGCGACGAATTCCGCGCCTTCGCGGCGAAGGTCCTTATAGACCCCGCCCTGGATCACGCCGTAAAGCGCCTGACTGCCGTCCTGGCCGCGCTCGAATTCCGCCAGGCAGCGATCGGCCCAGCGATGCGTCATGGCGAGCGAACGGGCGGTGTAGTCGCGGTCGACGTGAAAGGGCGTGCACTCGTCGAGCACGATGATCAGATCCGCGCCCAGCTTGCGCTGAATGTCGATCGAGGCTTCCGGGGTGAGCGTGTGGTAAGCGCCGTCGCGCGGCGAGCGGAAGGTCGCGCCGTCCTCGGTGAGCTTGGTCAAGAGCGGTGTGCGCTTGTCGTGCCGGCTGTTCTTGATTTCCTCCGACGTGCCGCCCATGCCGAGGCTGAAGATCTGAAAGCCGCCGCTGTCGGTCAGCATCGGCCCGTCCCAGCCGGTAAAGCGGTGGAGTCCGCCCATGCGCGCGACCGTGTCCGCGCCGGGCTGGATCATCATGTG
>CAZPFL010000204.1:0-8620 GCA_964585785.1 uncultured Rhodospirillaceae bacterium | reverse complement strand
TCCACGCCGAGCGTTTCGGCGCAGATCTGCGCGATCGCCGTTTCCATACCCTGGCCGACCGAGGCGGCGCCGGTCACGACTTCCACGCGGCCATCCGTGCCGACCGACATGGTGACCAGCTCGGACGGACCGAGGCCGCTTTTTTCCACGAACATGGCGAGCCCGACCCCGACCGCTTCGCCGGCTGCGCGCCGCCGCCGGGCTTCTTGCTGCAGGCCGTTCCAACCGGCGCGGTCGAGCGCCTTGTCGAGCAGGCCGGCGTAGTCGCCGGAATCCAGAATGATTTCGGTTTCGATGGCGGTCAGGCCGCGGCCGTAGGGCATCTCGGTGGCGGCGATCAGATTGCGCCGCCGCACCTCGATGGCGTCGATGCCGACGCGCCGCGCGATCGCATCGATCAGCCGCTCGCGCACGAAGCTGCCTTCGAAGCGCCCCGGCGCGCGGTAGGTCGCGGCGGGGGTCTTGTTCGTCAAGCGATAGTGCGCCGCCGCCCGGTAGTTCGGCACCCGGTAGGGGCCGAGCAACAGGCCGATCGACATGTCCGGCACGCGCGCGCCATGCGTCCGGACATAGGCGCCCTGATCGTGGAACAGCGTCTCGTCGATCCCCAGGATGCGCCCGTCGGCGGCAACCGCGGCCTTGACCCGGTGGCGCTGCTCGCGGGACTGGTTCGCCGCCATGAGGTGCTCGCGCCGGTCTTCGACCCACTTCACCGGGCGCTGCAAGCGCATCGCGGCGAGACAGACCAAAACATCCTCCGGGTAGAGCTCGCCGCGCACCCCGAAGCCGCCGCCGACATGGTGCTCGTAGAGCTCGATGCGCGACGGGCTCATGGAGAGCATCTCGGCGAGCTGGTCCCGGTTCCAGTGCGGCCGCTTGGTGGCGCCGTGCAGCTCCAGCACCTCGCGCCCGGTGTCGTAGCGCGCCAGCGCGCCGCGCGTTTCCATTGGGATGGCCGAATGCCGTCCGATCGCCAGCTCGGCCTCGACGATCGTATGCGCCGCAGCGAATGCGGCATCCACGTCGCCGTACCCTTTTCTTATGATCGTGGGCTCGCTGGTCAGTCCGGGCGCGAATTCTTCCGGCGGGCGCGTGGCGTCCAGATACGGCGCGATCGGCTCGATTTCCGCGAGCACGAGGTCGGCCGCATCCTCTGCCCGGTAGGGGTCGTCGGCGAAAACGACCGCGATCGGCTCCCCGACATAACGCACGAAGTCGCGCGCGAGGACGGGCTGGCGGTAGGGCGCGAGGCCGCGGATCGATGTCTCCCGGAAGGGGATCGGCGGAAGGCTCCCCAGATCGGACGCGTCCCAGACGGCAACCACGCCGGGCGCGTTCAGAGCCGCCTCACGCTCGATCTTCAGGAGCCGCCCGAAGGCATGGATGGACCGCACGATGCGGGCGTGCAGTTGGTGCGGGAAGCTCAAATCGGCGACGAAGCGCGACCCGCCGGTCAGAAGCGGCCGGTCTTCGAGCCTGGTGACCGATTTCCCGATATAGCGGTTATGCTTCTTTTGGGGGCCGGACATCGTCGCCTTCTTGCGCCGCCGCCATCTCTTCCCGGGGCCTTGATTCTTCTACCATGGCCGGGAGGGGCCAGCCAGCGAGCGCTCGCCGACTTGCCGGTTGCCGAGCCTCGCGCATATGTGCCATGGACAGCGGTGCGGGTCGCAAACACGGGATCGACCGGAACGATGGCGAAGATTGAGAGCAAGGCGTCGCAGAACCTGCTGACCCGGTTGACGGCGCCGATGCGCGACGCGTTTTACGCGACTGGCTTCTGGGCTGGCGCCACTATCTACGGCTTGGCCAAAGGCCATGCGGTCGCGGACCCGGCGAAGGTCGCGGTTCGGGACAGCCATTGCCGGCTCACCTACGGCGCGCTTCTCGATCTGTCCGACGGCATCGCCGCCGACCTTCATCGACATGGGCTGCGGCCCGGCGACCGGGTGGCCGCCTGGCTACCTAGCCGCGTGGAGACGGCGGCCTTTCTGCTGGCCTGCTCGCGGAACGGCTACGTGTTCTGCCCGTCGCTCCATCGCAACCATACGACCGAGGAGGTTGCCGAGTTGCTCGCGCGCGTGCATGCCAGCGGCCTCGTCTTCGAGGAAGGCTACGGGCGCGCCGCCACGCCCGAAGCGGGGAGGGGCGACGATGTCGCCGCGCGCGTCGCGGGGCTCGACAGCATGCGCCGGGTCTACCACCTGCCCGCGCCGGCGCGGCGCGACGCCGGGTCGATCGGCGATGCGCTCGGGCTCGGCGCGGCAACCGACGAACCGCCGTCCGTGGCGGCGGACGACATCGTCTATCTCGCCTTCACGTCGGGGACGACCGGCGAGCCCAAGGGCGTCATGCACTCGAACAACACGCTGCTGGCGAACGCCCGGGCGCTTGCGGCCGACTGGCGCTTCGACGCGAACTCCGTGATCTACACGTTGAGCCCGCTGAGCCATAACCTCGGTTTCGGCGCGCTGGTGCTGACGCTACTGGTCGGTGGCGAGATCGTCCTGCACGATCTCGGGCGGGGGGCGAGCCTGTTGCAGCGCCTGCGTGAGACGGGGGCGACTTTTCTCTTCGGCGTGCCGACACATGCGGCCGACCTGCTCAAGGAGATCGAAGCCGCCGGCGGCGCCGGTCTCGATACCGTCAAGGGATTCCGGATTTCCGGCGCCGCGGCCTCGCCCGTCGTCGTGGAAAAGCTGCTGGCCTACGGCATCGTCCCGCAAAGTGGCTACGGCATGACAGAGGCCTGCTCGCATAACTACACCCTGCCCGACGATGATCCCGCGACGATCGTTGGGACCTCGGGCCGCGCCTGCCCCGGCTACGAGATCGGCGTCTTCTCGATGAGCGACCCCGACGCGCCGGTGCCGGCGGGCGAAGTCGGCCAGATCGGCGGGCGGGGGGCGAGCCTGATGCTGGGCTATTTCGACGACCAGCGCGCGACCGAACTCGCCTTCAACCGGGACGGCTGGTTCATGACCGGCGACCTCGGGCGGCTCGACGCGGCAGGCTATCTACAGATTACCGGACGGCTCAAGGACGTCATCATCCGTGGCGGGCACAACATTCATCCCGCGCGCATCGAGCTCTTGGCCATGCGTTACCCGAATGTCGAGCGGGCCGCGGCGATTCCGGTCAAGGACGAGCGCCTCGGCGAGAAGGTCTGCATCGTCGTGATGGCCAAGGACGGCGCCGCCATCGATCCGGACAGGCTGCTGGCGCATCTGAGCGCGGAAGGACTGTCGACATTCGACATGCCGGAATATTTCCTGGCGGTGGACGAGATTCCGCTCAGCGCCAACGGCAAGGTTCTCAAGCGTGCGCTGCTGCCGGCGATCGCCGACGGCACGCTCAGGCCGGTGCCGGTGCACTGGAAGGGTTAGCGGAATGGTCTGGGAACAAGAGAGACAGGCATGAAAGCCGTCGTTGTCCGAGAGTTCGGCGCAATCGGGTCGGCCCGGGTCGAGGAGATCGAGACGCCGCGTCCGAGTGCCCACGAGGTCCTGGTCGACATCGAAGCCGCGCCCGCGAACTTCGTCGACACCCTGGTCATCCAGGGCACCTACCAGTTTCTGCCCGCGCTTCCGTTCATCCCGGGTAAGGGGCCGGCGGGCCGGGTGGCCGCGTGCGGCGCGGGCGTGACGCGCTTCAAACCTGGCGATCGCGTTCTCGCCATGGCCGAGCACGGCGGCTACGCCGAGGCGGTCTGCGTCAACGAGGAGCAGTGCTACCGATTGCCCGACGCGCTTTCCTTCAGCGAAGCGGCGTCGATGTCGCTCGCCTTTGACACGGCCTGGGTTTCGCTGATGGACCGGGCGCGGCTTCAAGCCGCGGACGCGGTCCTTGTGCTTGGTGCGACCGGCGCGGTTGGCGACGCTGCCGTTCAAATCGCAAAGGCGAAAGGCGCAAAGGTGATCGCGGCCGTGTCGTCGCTCGCCAAGGAGCGCCAGGTCATCGACGCCGGCGCCGGCGCCGTGATCGACCTGTCGAAGCCCGATCTACGCAACAGCCTGCGCGACCAGGTCTACGCAGTCACCGAGGGCAAGGGAGTCGATATCATTATCGACCCGCTCGGCGGCGATTTTTTCGATGCCGCGATCCGGGCGCTCGCCTGGCGTGGCCGTCTCGTCGTCGTCGGCTTTGCGGCGGGCCGTATTCCGACGCTCAAGATGAACTACCCGCTCCTGAAGAACATCGAGGTCAGTGGCATCCAGATCAGCGACTACCGTAAGCGGATGCCCGACTTGCTGCGCGCGTGCTTCGAGGATGTCTTTGCGCTTTACGGTCAGCACAAAATCTCGGTCCGGCCGGCGACTGTTTATCCGCTGGCCGATTACGCAAGGGCGCTCGACGACATCCTCAACCGCCGGACTTCCGGCCGCGCGGTTCTCGAGCCCTAGAGTGACAACGCGCGGGCTCGTCCAGTCCACGTGGCGACGATGATGCACATTATTCAAATTCGCATTTCCGTGGATCCGAGAACTTGGTGCCACGATTACCTGTCCCCACGGCTATGATCAGCCGTTAGCGCCGCTCCTATTAAGTATCTGGCCTGCGTTGATCTACTCTCAGTCAATCGGCAGAGCAGTCTAATTTGGTCTGTTAAGCTGAAGATGTCGCGGCTGAGGTGTTTTGTGGCGGTCTGGAAGGCTTAAGACCTTCGCAGAAATGTTTTTGTGCCCTTCCCATACGGGGAAGGGCGGAAAAACGATGACTCCGATCGATTGTTTTGATGGTGTGGACGGCCCCGACCTGCGGCATCGCAATGTGCCATGTTGATGCTGTTAGGAACCAACCGATGGAAGGAGCCGTCCGACATAGAATGTTACAACCATCGGGATCGATCTGGCCAAGTCTGTCTTCCAGCTTCACGGTATTGACGCTGACGGCGAGATCGTCTTTCGCAAGAAGCTTCGCCGGTCCACCGAGCTCGATTTTCTGCGTGATCTTCCGCTCTGCTTGATCGGTATCGAGGCCTGTGCGACGGGGCATTTCTGGGCCCGCGAGATCGGCGCGCTGGGCCACGACGTACGGCTGATTCCGCCTGCCTATGTGAAGCCCTATGTCAAACGGCAGAAGAACGATGCCGCCGATGCGGAAGCGATCTGCGAGGCGGTGACGCGACCCAACCTGCGCTTCGTTCCCGTCAAGAGCGCCGAGCGCCAGGGTGCTCTGATGCTGCACAGGACACGGGATCTGTTGATGCGCCAGCACACCATGACGCTCAACGCGGTGCGCGTCCACCTGGCGGAGTTCGGCATCATCACGGCACAGGGGGGCCGCACAAAATTCCGACCCTGATCAGGGCGATCCAGGCCGGCGAGGTGCCAGGATTACCGCAGATCGCCCGAGGTGCTCTTGAAAGCCTGGCCGCGCAGCTCGACAACCTTGCCGACGAGATCCGCAAGCTCGAACGCCGGCTCATGGTCTGGCACCGCGCAAACGAGACCAGCCAGCGTCTCGAGACGATCCCCGGCGTGGGCATCATCACCGCAACAGCTCTGGCCGCCAGCGTGCCCGACCCGCCGTCTTCAAGACCGGACGACAGTTCGCGGCCTTCCTCGGCCTGGTTCCGCGCCAGAACTCGTTCGGCGGCAAAGACCGTCTCGGACGAATATCGAAGATGGGCGATGGCCATCTGCGCCGGCTGCTGGTCGTCGGCGCCACCTCGGTGGTCCGGCGCGCCGGCGGCAACACATCGGCAACGGGCGCCTGGGTGAGAAGCCTGCTCGAACGCAAGCCTGCAAGACTGGCCACCGTCGCGGTTGCCAACAAGACCGCACGCATCGCCTGGGCCATCCTCGCCCGCGGTGAAACCTACCGCGCGCCGATAGCCGCGTAACCCACGGGCATCGCCGCGCAATCTGTCGCTGCAAGAGCAATGAGAGTGATGATGATCAACGGGGCCGCAGCCAGGAAAACCCGAGGCATTGTCAGGACGTTCGAGTCCGCTGCTTTGAGAGGGACCTGGTCCGCGGACTTCATCAGGGCCAGCGGTCATTCGCGCCGCGCTCAAAGGCCGGACACATGACCGCTTCCCGCAACGATCTGCATCAGCTCAAATTAGTCCTTGCATCGAGAGGGGCGTCCACACATGACAATGCCCGCAGCAGTCTTCGGACGCCAGTTGGTCGGCGCGTCAGAGCGTCATGAAGCGAGACCCCGGCGTCGGCGGGGTTTCGGGCGGCCCGGCAAAACACTGGGCGATATTCATCCAGCGATCGGCGGCATCACCGGAAACATTTAGGTGCGTATCCCTGACATTCCTCACCTGCGTGACGACCTGGCAGAACTCGACTGCATCACCCTTGACAGCCGCTGTTGAGCTAGGGTCGTTCCACTCCCAGATCGCACCGGACGGGGCCGTGAGGCGAACGAAGGGCATTACTTCCGGCGCTTGCTCGCCTCGGTTCGCAAAAGTCCAGCCGAACGTCCTGACACCGAGAACGGCAATATTCTTGATCCGATCCGCATTCTCCCGCCTGACGCCTTTGAGATCGTAAATGGCCTGGCCGTGCGCCCAGACTTCCATCTGCCGCGCCGTTGCGAACATCCGCACGCCCATGTCTGGGCCGGACCATTTCAGACGATCGCTCGGATTGCGTGTTTCGAGCATGGTGCAAAGATCGTCCAGCGTCTCCTTCCATCTGGCAAGCAGGCGGTGACCGGTCAGGTGACCGAACCGCTCGCGGGTCTCTTCGACCCGCGATTTGCCCTCGCGCCGCGCCATAATTTCTGCGCGTAACCGCCCATATTCCCCGGCATCGCGTGCTGACGCGGCCGCTAGGAGATCCGAATCGTGCAGATGTTGAACAATGTCATTGACCGTCCAGGCCTTGAACTGGGTTAGACGCGTCCAATCGCTTCCCTCGAGCCGGCCGAGGAGCCGATAAAGGGCGTCCGCTTCCTCCCGTAAATCGATCGCTTGCTGCAACATCTAATTCGCTTCCTCTAGCAGCTATCAATAGCCATTGAGATAACGCTACAAGCGCATCGCCTTGCCGCGTACATAGTCGCTGATCCTGGCGATCAACGTGTCGATATCACGCTTTACGGCGCTGAAATTTTCCGACTTTTCCGCGTCGTCCAGATACAGCTTCTTGTTGATCTCGATCTGAACGCTATGCCTTTCTCGATCCGGTGAAGCATAGCGTCTGATGAGCGTCGCGCCCTGATACGGCCTGTTCAAGCTTACCGCGTAACCGAGCCCCGAAAGGGTATCCGCGATAACGTCGGTAAATTCTTGCGAGCATGTGAGGCCGAACCGGTTGCCGATGATGAAATCGGCATTGGGACTGGGCGGACTGACGCGTCGGTTCATGCTGCGGCAGGAATGGCAGTTCACATGCCAGACGCCATTGAAACGCGCATGCTGCGTATCCAATGTGTTCCTGAGCTCATCGTGGTAGGGCCGGTAGTGGCTATCGATACGACGACGAATCTCCGAGAGCTTCAGCCTGCGCCCATAAAAATAGGCCCCGCCCCGCCAGTTCTGAGAACGGACCAGGGCGTTCCAAGGCTTGAGGTTCCGGTTGTCCGTATCTTGGTCCGGGCCATCATGGCCCGGGTGGTATATGTCTGTCTCATTCCTGTTGGTGTCGATGTAGGCCCGCGGAAAAAGAGCGCTGATGAGCGTGGCTCCGTGCCGTGGCGCATCCTCGTAAAGCTCATCTACGAAGAGATCGGCGCCTCGTCTGATCACCAATGGATCACAGGTAAATTGAAAATCCGGCGGGTTCTGCGTGCCGCTGTGGGGCGCATCGAAAACGAGAGGGATCGGGTCGGCAACCGGATCCTTCCGCCAAAGGACACCGGGCACATAGTAAGAAATGGTCACCGCATCCTCCCGCCGTCAGTCTCGCGTGGCCAACGACGCAGCAGCCTTATCGCGTGTCTAGTCCCCTTCGTCTGGGCCAATATCAGTAGGGTTCGTTAACGGGCAGATCAATCGTCAGGATCAGGGTGCTCAGGCTCTTGCCATGCATGTCCTGCCCGAGCGAGCGCGTGACGCCGCCGCCCAATGCTCGTTCGATCACGAAATTCAGCGCCCGCAGCTTTGGCAGCTCGTAACGGGTCACCGGACCTTTGGCGATATGGGCGTAGGCGGCCATGACACGCTCGGCGGTCAGATGCCGTCGGAGAATCTCCCAGGCCCGGTCGTCATAGGCGACGACGGACACGTTCGATGTATCGCCCTTGTCGCCCGCTCGTCCGTGGCCGAGGTCATAGACCAGCACCATCACGCTTCTCCCTCGACAAAGACCTCGGGTTTGACCAGGTCGCGGTCCAGCAGCAGCGATTGCACGGCCAGGATCTCGCGGACAATCGGGTCGGACCCGCCGCCGCCGCCGGCCGGGCCGTTGACGTGCATCGCCCGCACTTCGAAGCCCACCGCTTCGGCGGCCTTGCGATCACCGGTGCGTGCGGCGATGCGAAGGCGCACTTCGTAAGGCTCCGGCCTGTCATCCGTCATGCCGTGCAGGCTCGACATGCCAATCAGGTCGACGCGCATTTCCGGGTATTCGAAGCCCCGCAAGCGCAGCCGCTCCTTCACCACCTCGGCGGCGAGCTTGGCACGGCCCACCGCATTGATGCCGGCATAGCTGACCTGTCCTTC
>CAZPFL010000203.1:0-8786 GCA_964585785.1 uncultured Rhodospirillaceae bacterium | reverse complement strand
ATCCATCGCCTCAACCCGGCGGTCGAGGAGATCCTTTACCCGGCGATGGAGGACTTTCAGCTCGATCTGATCATCGGGGAAGGGCCGTCGGCGCGCTCGATCCGCATCGATCTGCCGCCGTTTACCCTCGTCGGCGCGACGACGCGGTCCGGCCTGATCACGACGCCGCTGCGCGAGCGTTTCGGTATTCCGCTCCGCCTCAATTTCTACGGCGAGGACGACCTCTGCCGGGTGGTCGAGCGGGGCGCGCGCGTGCTCGGGCTGGCGCTGACGCCGGATGGCGCGCGCGAGATCGCCCGGCGCAGCCGCGGCACGCCGCGCGTGGCCGGGCGGCTGATGCGGCGGGTGCGCGATTTCGCCCTGATCGACGGCGCGGCAGAGGTCGATGCGAAAGCGGCGGATGCCGCGCTTTGCCGCCTCGGCGTGGACAACAACGGGCTCGATGCGATGGACCGGCGCTATCTGCAGTATCTCGCGCAGAATTGCGCCGGCGGGCCGGCCGGCGTCGAGACTCTCGCCGCGGCGCTCGGCGACCAGCGCGACGTTTTGGAAGACGTGATCGAGCCCTATCTGATGCAGCAGGGCTTCCTCCAGCGCACCCAGCGCGGCCGGATGCTGACGGTCCAGGGCTGGCGCTATCTCGGCCTCGAGGCGCCGCGCGGCGCGGCCGAGCAGTTCGAGCTCATCGAGGCGGACGAGGACGTGCGCGAGGCGGGCAATGGCTGAGCCCATGCCGCCGCAACCGCATGTTTTTCCGTGCCGGGTGTATTATGAGGATACCGATGCGGCTGGCGTTGTTTATTACGCGAACTACTTGAGGTATGCCGAGCGTGCGCGCAGCGAGCTGTTGCGTGAGATGGGAACCGACAATTCCACTTTGCTGCGCCAGCACGGCATCACGTTCGTGGTCAAGGATTGCGCCGTCCGTTACCACGAGCCGGCGCGGCTTGATGACGCGTTGCAGGTGCATACGCGCATTTTGAAAATTGGCGGCGCCAGTTTTTCGGCCGAGCAGCGCGTCGAACGATCGGGGCAATTGCTCGTTGGTATGACGGTACGCGTCGCCTGCCTCAACGCGGAGGGCAGGCCGGCGCGGTTACCGCAGGCGCTTCGGACGGCTTTTGCATCACGGCAAGGACCTCATTAGCGGGCGGAATGAATGGATCAAAACATCGTTAACTCGGCTGCCCTTCTGGGCTCGGCGAACGTGAGTGATTTGACGATCCTGGCGCTGTTCATGCGCGCGCACTGGATCGTCAAGATCGTCATGGTCGTCTTGTTCTTCGCGTCCGTTTGGACCTGGGCGATCATTCTCGACAAGGTCTGGCGCCTGCGGCGGCTGGAGTCGCGCGCGCTGAAGTTCGAGGACGCCTTCTGGTCGGGCGGCTCGCTCGACGACCTGTACGAGCGGGTTGGCCAGCGCCCGTCCGATCCGATGACCGCCGTCTTTTCCTCGGCGATGCGGGAATGGCGAAGATCGGCCGCGCGCGGGCTGGTGCAGCAGCCGGCGTCGCGGACCGGGCTGCAGGCCCGAATAGACCGGGTCATGCAGGTGACGCTCGGCCGCGAGATGGACCGTCTCGAGCGGTACATGATCTTTCTCGCCTCGGTCGGCTCGACCGCGCCCTTTATCGGGCTGTTCGGCACCGTCTGGGGCATCATGACGAGCTTTCAGGCGATCGCCGCGACCAAGCAGACGAGCCTCGCCGTCGTCGCGCCCGGCATCGCGGAAGCGCTGTTCGCGACCGCGCTCGGCCTGGTCGCCGCGATCCCCGCGGTCGTCGCTTACAACAAGATTTCGAGCGATCTCGGGCGTTATGGTGGGCGGCTGGAGGCCTTCGCGGTGGAATTCAGCGCCATCCTATCCCGCCAGCTGGAAGAAGGAGCGTAGCGGATGGCCTCGCCACTTGCCGAACAGGGCTATTTCGGGCGACGCGGCAGCAAGTTCCGACGCCGGCCGATGGCGGAGATCAACGTCACCCCCTTCGTCGATGTCATGCTGGTGCTGCTGATTGTCTTCATGGTCACCGCGCCGCTGCTCTCGGTCGGCGTGCCGGTGGACCTGCCGAAGACGCGCGCCGCGACGCTCAATGACTCGCATGAGCCGCTGGTCGTCAGCATCGACAGCAAGGGCACGATCTATCTGCAAAAGACGCCGGTCGAATTGGATCAGCTGACGCCGCGGCTGCAGGCGGTCACGGGCGCCAACCCGGATGCGAAAATATTCGTGCGTGGCGACCAGTCGATCCAGTACGGCATGGTGATGCAGGTGATGGGGCAGATTAGCGCCGCCGGCTACAAGAAGGTTTCGCTGATGGCCGAGCTACCCAAAGACGCTAAGAAGAAGTAATGACTGCAAAACATGCGCGGTCCCGTAACCCTTTCCTTCCTGCTGCACGTCGCGGTGATTATTCTCGCGTGGCTCGGGCTGCCGTCGCTGAGCGATCGCGTGATCGAGACGCCGCCGCTCATCGACGTTTCGCTCGTCACGGACGTGTCGGAAGCGCCGCCGATGGAGCACGAGCCGCGGCCCGCGCCCAAGAAGAAAGTGGAGAAGCCCGAACCGCCGAAGCCGAAGCAGCAGGCCTCTTTGCCCAAGCCGCCGCCTCCGCCGCCCGCTCCGCCCGCGCCGCCGCCTCCGCCGAAGGAGGCGGTCCCCGTCGAGAAGGCGCCGGAGCCGAAGCCCGCCCCCGAGCCCAAGCCGGAGCCTCAGCCGGAAAAGGCGGAGAAGCCAAAGCCCAAACCCGAGCCGAAACCCGAGCCGAAGAAGGTGGCGGAGCCGGAGATCGCGCCGGCGCCGAATCCGCGCAAGAAACCCAAGCCGCCGCCGGTGGACGATTTCGCCTCGGTGCTGAAAACCGTGGAGAACCTGCCGCGGACGCCGACTCAGACCCCGAAAAAGCCGACGAAGACGCAGAAATCCTTCGATCAGGAGATCGAGGACACGCTCAAGAAGCACGATGCCGACGAGCCGTCGTCAACGCCGCAGCAGATCAGCCGCCTCGAGCCGGGCGAGCGGATGTCGATGAGCGAAATCGACGCCCTGCGCCGCCAGATCGAGCACTGCTGGAATCCGCCGGCCGGCGCGCCGGATGCGGAAAAGCTGGTGGTCGAGGCGGATCTGGTGATCAACCCGGATGGCACCGTTCGTCAGGCGCAGATCGTCGATACCGCCCGTATGTCGCACGACCCATACTACCGGGCGGCGGCGGAAAGCGTGTTGCGCGCGATCAATTCGCCGCAGTGCACCCCCTTGAAATTGCCCCCGGAGAAATACGATCTGTGGCGGCATACGAGGTTAACGTTCGATCCGCATGAACTGGTCGGGCGCTAAAAATCACGAACAGGGAGTACGATGATCCGACTGAATAAGTTGATTGGCGTCCTCTTCATGGCTGCGGTCACGATGGCCGCAGCGTCGGGCGCGCACGCCGAGCTGCAAGTGGACATCACGCGCGGCAATCTCCAGCCACTGCCCATTGCGATCACGGATTTCTACGGCAAGGGGCAGCAGGAGCAAGAGGCCGGCCGGGACATCGCCTCGGTCATCTCGGCGGATCTGGAGAGGTCGGGGCTGTTCAAGCCGATCGACAAGCGGGCGTTCCTCCAGGACCTGGCCTCCCTCCAGGTGCAGCCGCGCTTCGCCGACTGGCGCGTGATCAACGCGCAGGCACTGGTCAACGGCGCGGTGACGGTTCAGCCGGACGGCCGCCTCAAGGTCGAATTCCGCCTCTGGGACGTGTTCGCCGAGGCGCAGATGACCGGCCTGCAATACAAGACTCAGCGCGAGAACTGGCGGCGCGTCGCCCATATCATCGCCGATGCAATCTATAAGCGGATCACCGGCGAGGAAGGCTATTTCGATACCCGCATCGTCTTCGTCGCGGAAAGCGGCCCGGCGACCCGGCGCATCAAGCGCTTGGCGATCATGGACCAGGACGGCGCGAACTTCCGCTACCTGACGGACGGACGCTCGCTCGTGCTGACGCCGCGCTTTTCGCGCACGACGCAGGAAATCACCTATCTCTCCTACTACAACAACACGCCGCGCGTTTACATCTTCAACATCGAGACCGGGCGGCAGGAAGTGCTCGGCGCCTTCCACGGCATGACCTTCGCACCGCGCTTCGCGCCGAGCGGGAATTCCGTGATCATGTCCTATGCCGAGAACGGCAACTCCGACATTTACACGATGGATTTGCGGACGCGGAAGACGAAGCGGCTGACCTCGAATCCGGCGATCGACACGTCGCCCTGCTACTCGCCCGATGCGAAGCGCATCGTCTTCAACTCCGACCGCGGCGGCAGCCCGCAGATCTATGTGATGAACGGCGACGGCAGCAACGTGCACCGTATCAGTTTCGGCCCCGGCCGGTATTCCACGCCGGTGTGGTCGCCGCGTGGTGATCTCATTGCTTTTACGAAACAATACAACGGCAAGTTCTTCATCGGCGTGATGCGCCCGGACGGCAGCGGCGAGCGCCTGCTGAGCGAAAGCTATCTCGAGGAAGCGCCGACATGGGCGCCGAACGGCCGGGTAATCATGTTCTTCCGTCAGCAGCCGATGGACAAAGAAGGCAATGGTGGCGGGGCCAGTCTCTACACCGTTGATTTGACTGGCCACAACTTGCGGCGTGTCGTAACGCCCGGTTCTGCATCCGATCCGGCGTGGTCGTCGCTAATTCCTTAAAGTATGCGGCAAAAATCGGGCAAGAAAACGGCATGCATTGCTTTGCTGCAACGGTGTTTCTTTTTGGTTATTACCCTGTTGAGTTTCAACGATTGACTGTTTAAGTTTGGTCAGCCGAGAAAATCTCGGCATGGGAACCTATGGTTCGTCCTCCGAGGGGGTAATTAAATGCGGTTGAAGATTATATGCGTGTTGTCGGTGTTGCTGTTGGTCGCGGCATGCGCGACCGACGCGGAAGACACCGATGGCAAGAGCGGCACCGGGGCATCGACCGGTGGTTCGGCGGCCGCAGGCGCGGTTGCGGTAGAGCCGGGCACGGTCCAGGACTTCATCGTCAATGTCGGCGATCGCGTGTTCTTCGACTTCGACAAGTCGACGCTGTCGTCGAAGGCGCAGGCGACGTTGGACAAGCAGGCCGCTTGGCTGAAGCGCGTGCCCACGGCGACCATTCTGGTCGAGGGACATTGCGACGAGCGCGGCACGCGTGAATACAACTTGGCGCTCGGTGATCGCAGAGCAACCGCGGTGAAGGATTACCTTGTCAGCAAGGGCATTGCGGCCAGCCGGATCAAGACGATCAGTTACGGCAAAGAACGGCCGGCGGTTCTTGGATCGAATGAGTGGGCATGGTCACAGAATCGCAGGGCCGTGTCGACCATTACGGGCGGCGCGAAGAGCTGATCGGCTTTTCGTGCGTTGCCTCGAGGCGTTTCGGTCGCGGCCGGCGGCGGGAAGCGCTCATGAGATCCGTTGCAGCCGCATGTGCCCGGTAAGTGGAGAGCCATGATCGGGCAGAATATTCTTGAGGATAGCCACGGGACCGTCAGACTTTCGCGTCTGACGGTCCCTGTTCGTGCGGGCTTTGTTCATGCAGGCTTCCGGCGGCTCGCCGCGGCGATTGTCGCGGCGGTGCTGCTTTCGTCCGTCGCACCCGCGCACGCGCAGGATACGTCGGATCTCGCCCAGCAGCTTCAGCGCGTGCGCCGGGAGCTCAGCGACCTGCAGGCCTATATCTATTCGGGCAAGGCGCCGTCGCGCGAGGCGATCGCCGACATCAACGCGCAATCCGACCAGTCGAACGCGCGCATGCAGGTGCAGCTGCAAAATCTCGAGAACCAGCTCCGCGATCTGACGGGACGGGTCGAAGAGGTCGAGCACGGCGTGAGCCGGCTGAGTGAGCGGCTGGATAAGATGAGCGCGGACAACGAAGTCCGCTTCCAGGCGCTGGAGTCCGGGAAACGGCCCACTGGCGCCTCCACGCCGGGCGGCATGCCCGTTGCGCCGGCGCCGCGCGCCGCGGCGGGCGGCGGCGCGGAGACCGCCGCGTCGGCAACCCCGTCCAAGACGCCGGCGGCCGCCGGTCTGCAGCCGGGCCAGGAATTGTTCGGCACGATGTCGCAGGGCGGCGGCGCCAGGGAGGTCAAGCCGGCGCTGAAGACGCTGCCCGAAGGCGTCGACGGAACGGCGTCCAAGGCGCGAGCAGGCGAGCAAGTGGCATCCGCGCCGACCAACCCGCGCGATCGCTACGAGATCGCCTTCCAGCATTTGCAGAAGCGGGAATACGACAAGGCGGCAACCGAATTCGAGTCCTTCGTCAAGGACAACCCGAAAAACCCGCTGTCGAGCAATGCGCTCTACTGGCTGGGCGAGACCCACTACTATCGCAAGAACTACGCCGATGCGGCGCGAATCTTCCTCGACGGCTACAAGCGCTACCCGAAAGGCAACAAGGCCCCGGACGACCTGTTCAAGCTCGGGAAGTCGCTTGCCGCCATCAACGAGAAGAAGTCTGCCTGCGCGGCGTGGGACAAGCTTCTGAAGACCTTCCCCACGGCCAACAAGCGGTTGCTCGGTAACGCGAAAAGCGAGAAGAGCAAGCTCGGCTGCTCCTGATCCATGGCGCGGGCCGGCGAAGCCCAAGCCACGCCGGTCGGCGACCGGGAGATGGCGGCGCACATGGCGGCGCTGGGCCCGTTCGAGGCCCGGCCGCATGTCGCCGTTGCCTGCTCGGGCGGCGCCGACAGCTTGGCGCTCACGCTTCTGCTGCAAGGCTGGACGCAGGCGATGGGCGGCCGGCTCACCGCGCTCACGGTCGATCATCGGCTCAGGCCGGAATCGGGAGCCGAGGCCCGGCAGGTCGCGCAGTGGCTCGGGCGGCGCGGCATTCCGCATGAGACGCTGACGCGCCCGGACACGCCGCTGAAAGGCAACCTGCAGGCGGCGGCGCGCCGCCTCCGCTATGCGCTCTTGTCTTCCTGGTGCCGGGAGCGGGGCGTGCTGCATCTGGCGCTGGCGCACCATCGCGAAGACCAGGCGGAGACCTTCCTCCTGCGCTTGGCGCGGGGCAGCGGCGTCGATGGCCTGGCCGCCATGGCGCCGGTGTCGGAGACGGGCGATGTCCGCCTCCTGCGGCCGCTGCTGGGGGTGCCGAGGGCGCGCCTGGCGGCGACGCTCGAAGCCGCCGGTCAGGACCATGTCGAGGATCCTTCGAACGAGAACCCGGCTTTCGGGCGGGTGCGGCTGCGCAAGGCCGCGGCGTTGCTCGCCGGGGAAGGGCTCTCGGCGGAAAGGCTCGCCGCGACGGCCGCCCGCATGGGGCGGGCACGGGTCGCGCTGGACATGGCGACCGCACGGCTGCTCGCCCATGGCGCGGCGCTCTATCCGGAAGGCTATGCCGTCCTCGATCCGCCGGTTTTCCGGGATGCGCCCGCGGAAATCGCGCTTCGCGGCCTCGTCCGGGTCCTCACGGCGGTGTCGGGCGCCGCCTATCCGCCGCGGCTCGAGCGGGCGGCGCGGCTTCACGAGACTTTGTTCGGCGCCGAAGAGGGGCTCGGCGGCGGGCGGACGCTCGGCGGCTGCCGCATCCTGCCCTATCGCGGCCGCGTGCTCGTCTGCCGCGAGCCGAGGGCGGCGGACGCCGTGGCCCGGGCCGTTGGCCGGTTCCTCTGGGACGGCCGCTTTCGCGTCGCGATCGACGGCGAAACTGACTGGACTCTGCGCCGTTTGGGGCAAAAGGGGTGGGCGGCGGTGGTTGCCGACCGACCCGTTTTGCGCGAAACCCATGTTCCGCCGCCCGTCCGGCCGTCGCTTCCCTCTTTTTGGCACCTTGACGGAGTGGTTTCGGTGCCCCACTTGAACTATGTAAGTCGAAGGTATGGTAAAGAACTGTCCCCCGTCAGGGAGGTGGCCTACGCGCCGTCCAGGCCGTTGACCGGCGCGGCGTTCATTTCTGGACAATCGGACAGCGAAAGCTTAACCCTTGGTGATGCACTATATGGTATGTAAACGAGGGGTCGGCGCCGTGACCGGAGGACGACCGCTCGGGTGCGCCAAGCGCCTGTAGGCCGGCGATTTTATGGAGATTTTGCGCTGTTCGGTAAGAATATCGTTTTTCTGATCGTCATCCTGGTTCTGCTGATCGGGCTGTTCAACCTCTTCCAGGGGTCGCCGCACCGCTCATCCGACATGACCGTGCCGTACTCCACCTTCCTCGACAAGGTGGACGCGGGCGACGTGAAAAAGGTCACGATCGAAGGCAAGAAGATCGGAATTATCGACAACGCGGGCGCGCATTTCACCACGAATGCCCCCGACGACCCGAACCTCGTGGACAAGCTGGTCAAGCACAAGGTCATCATCGAGGCCGAGCCGCAGGAGGAGGGCATGCCGACTTTGTTCGCCGTGCTGCTCAACTGGTTCCCCATTCTGTTGCTGATCGGCGTCTGGATCTTCTTCATGCGCCAGATGCAGTCGGGCGGCGGCCGCGCGATGGGCTTCGGCAAGTCGCGGGCGCGCCTGCTGACGGAGAAGACCGGCCGCGTCACCTTCGATGACGTCGCCGGGATCGACGAGGCCAAGGTCGAGCTCGAAGAGATCGTCGAGTTCCTGCGCGATCCCCAGAAGTTCCAGCGGCTGGGCGGGCGCATCCCGAAGGGCGTGCTGCTGGTCGGCCCTCCCGGCACCGGTAAGACGCTGCTGGCCCGCGCCATCGCCGGCGAGGCCAACGTGCCTTTCTTCTCGATTTCCGGCTCCGAGTTCGTCGAAATGTTCGTCGGCGTCGGCGCGTCGCGCGTGCGCGACATGTTCGAGCAGGCGA
>CAZPFL010000202.1:0-8793 GCA_964585785.1 uncultured Rhodospirillaceae bacterium | reverse complement strand
TCGGCATCAAGGACGGCAAGATCGCCGGCATCGGCAAGGCCGGCAATCCGGACGTGCAGCCCGGCGTCGACATTATCATCGGCCCCGGCACGGAGGCGATCGCCGGTGAGGGACGCATCGTTACGGCGGGCGGGCTCGACGTGCATATCCACTTCATCTGTCCGCAGCAGGCCGAAGACGCGTTGATGAGCGGTGTCACCACGATGATGGGCGGCGGCACCGGCCCGGCCGAAGGCACCAACGCCACGACCTGCACGCCGGGACCCTGGCATATCGGGCGTATGCTGCAGGCGGCGGAGGGAATCCCCGTCAACCTCGGCTTCTTCGGCAAAGGCAACGCGGCGCTGCCGGTCCCGTTGCGCGAGCAGGTCGAGGGCGGCGCCTGCGGGCTCAAGCTGCACGAGGATTGGGGCACCACGCCCGCCGCGATCGACACCTGCCTTTCGGTCGCGGACGAGACGGATGTCGCGGTGACGATCCACACGGACACGCTGAACGAGTCCGGTTTCGTCGAGAACACGATCGCCGCCTTCAAAGGCCGCAACATCCACGCCTTCCATACCGAAGGCGCCGGCGGCGGGCACGCGCCGGACATCATCAGGGTGTGCGGCGAGGCGAACGTCCTGCCGTCCTCGACCAACCCGACCCGGCCTTTCACGGTCAACACGGTGGACGAGCATCTCGACATGCTGATGGTCTGCCACCATCTCGACGCCAACATTCCGGAGGATGTCGCCTTCGCGGAGAGCCGCATCCGGCGCGAGACGATCGCCGCCGAGGACGTGCTGCACGATATCGGCGCCTTCAGCATGATCGCGTCGGACAGCCAGGCGATGGGCCGTGTCGGCGAAGTGCTGATCCGGACCTGGCAGACCGCGCACAAGATGAAGCTGCAACGCGGCCGCCTGCCCGAGGAGATCGGCGACAACGACAATTTCCGCGTCAAGCGCTACGTCGCCAAATACACCATCAACCCTGCGCTGGCGCATGGCATCGCCGGCTATGTCGGTTCGATCGAGGTGGGCAAGTTCGCCGACCTCGTGCTGTGGAAGCCGATGTTCTTCGGCGTGAAGCCGGACCTCGTGTTGAAGTGCGGGACGATCGCCGCGGCCGCGATGGGCGATCCCAACGCGTCGATCCCGACGCCCCAGCCGGTGCATTACCGGCCGATGTTCGCGGGCTACGGCCGATCGCTGCAGCAGAGCCGGATAAGCTTCGTCTCCGGCGTCGCGCATAACGCGGAGATCGGCGACCGGCTCGGGCTGTCGAGCCTCGTCCTGCCGGTGCACGGCATCCGGTCCGTCGGCAAGCGGCAGATGATCCACAACAACGCCACGCCGAAGATGGAGGTCGATCCCGAAACCTACGAGGTGCGCGCCGACGGTGAGCTTCTGACCTGCGAGCCGGCCAAGGAGCTGCCCATGGCGCAGCGCTACTTTCTGTTCTGATCATGATGAAGCGCGCGATACAGGTAGAGCATGCAGGACATTGGCCGGCCGAAAGCGCGGTCGGGCGGGTGACGCTCGCCTATGACGACCGGCACCGCCGGCGGCTGCGCCTCAGGACGGAAAGCGGGATGGACTTCCTGCTCGACCTCGACCGGGCGGCGCTGCTGCGCGACGGCGACGGGCTCCGGCTCGAAGACGGCGGCTGGGTCGCGGTCGGCGCGGCGTCGGAGGATGTGATCGACGTGCGGGGCGAGACCCCGCGGGCGACCGCGCGGCTGGCGTGGCATCTCGGCAACCGTCACCTGCCGGTACAGATCCTCGAGGATGGCGCCATCCGTTTCCGTTACGACCACGTGATCGAGGAGATGGTGATCGGCCTCGGCGGGCAAACGGAGCGCAAGTCCGCGCCCTTCACGCCGGAGGGCGGCGCCTATGCCGGCGAGGGCGGAAGCCATCACGCGCAGGGTCATGGTCACCACCATCATGCGCACGACCACGACCATGCGCATGATCATGCGCATCATCACGGTCACGGCCATGACCATGACTGAGGGGATTTCCGCAACGGGGGTCTACCGGCTGGCGGTCTGGCTGTCGCCGGCCTTTCCGGTGGGCGCCTACACCTATTCTTCGGGGATCGAGCACGCGGTCGAAGCGGGGCTGGTCTCCGATCCCGAGAGCTTGTTCGATTGGGTCGGATCGATGTTGCGGAACGGACCGGGACGCATCGACGCCGATTTCTTCCGTGATGCCTATGCCGCTGTCCGTGACGACGACGAGGAGGGGCTCGCCGCGGTCGTCGAGATGGCCGACGCCATGCGCGGGACCCGGGAGCTCGCGCTGGAAAGCGCGGCGCAGGGCGATGCGTTTTTGTCGGCCGTGCGCGCAGCCTGGCCGGAACCCCGTCTCGACGCTTTTGCCGCGCTGCTTTCGGCCCTTGCGCGCAAGCCCGCCTATGCGGTCGCGGTCGGCGTCGCTGCGGCGGTGCACGCGGTGCCGCTCCGCGAAGCCTTGACCGCATTCCTCCATGCGGTCGCGGCCAACCTGGTATCGGCCGGTCTGCGGCTGATCCCGCTCGGCCAGACCGACGGCCAGCGCGTTACCGCGCGGCTGGAGCCGGTCGTGGTCCAGGCGGCCGAAGCCGCGTTGCGGCGCGCCCGCGCGGACATCGGCGCGGCCGCGGCGATGGTCGATTGGACATCGATGCAGCACGAAACCCAGTACACGAGGTTATTCCGATCATGAGCAGCAGCATGCACGGACCGTTGCGCGTCGGCATCGGCGGGCCGGTCGGCTCCGGCAAGACGGCGCTGACCGACTCGCTCTGCAAGGCGATGCGCGCGGCCTACGACGTCGCGGCGATCACCAACGACATCTATACGAAGGAGGACGCGGAATTCCTGACCCGCAGCGGCGCGCTCTCGCCCGAGCGCATTCTCGGCGTCGAGACCGGCGGCTGTCCGCACACCGCCATTCGCGAGGACGCCTCCATGAACCTCGCCGCGGTCGCCGAGATGAACACCCGCTTTCCCGGCCTCGAGGTGATCTTCATCGAGTCGGGCGGCGACAATCTCGCGGCGACCTTCTCGCCCGAGCTGGCGGACATCACGCTCTACGTCATTGACGTCTCGGCGGGCGACAAGATACCGCGCAAGGGCGGTCCCGGCATCACGCGCTCCGACCTTCTGGTGATCAACAAGATCGATCTGGCGCCGTTCGTCGGCGCGGATCTCGGCGTCATGGACCGTGACGCCAAGCGGATGCGGGGCGACCGTCCCTTCGTTTTCACCAATCTCAAGAAAGGCGAGGGCCTTTCGACCATCGTCGATTTCATCATCGAAGCCGGCGGGTTGCCGGTGCGCGAAACCGCGCACAGCGCCGCTTAGCCGATCAAGAGGGAGTGCCGATCCTATGAACCGAGCCTTGCGTATCACCATGCTGAGCGTTCCGGCGCTCCTGACCGCCGGCGTCGCCGAGGCGCATATTATCGGGCTGCACCAGCCGATGACCTTCGCAGCCGGTCTCGCCCATCCTTTCCTGGGGCTCGACCACCTCATCGCCATGCTGGCCGCCGGGGTCTACGCCGGCAAGCGCGACGGTGGCGCGTCCTGGCGGACGCTGCTGATCGTGCTGGCGGCGGTCGGTGCAGGCATGCTTCTCGGCGTGGGTGGCGTGCTCCATCACGTTATGGCGCTCGGCGTGGCGGCTTCGGGTCTGTTGGTCGGGCTGGCGTTGCTGCTCGAATTACGGTTCGGCGCGCCTTGGCTCATGATCGCCGCTGTCGTGTTCGGCTTGATCCATGGCCATATGCACGGCGCGGCCATGACGCCGGCCGAGGGCATGGGCGCCTATGCGACCGGCTTCCTGGTATCGACGGGCATTTTGCTCGCGGTCGGCGTGGCCTGCGGTGCGGCGGGCCGGGCCTATGCCTCGGCCGGCGACACCGCCATCCGGACCTTCGGCGCGGCGGTCAGTGTCCTGACCCTCTTCCTCGCGGTGACTTGAGCGTGTTCCTCTCGTAAATCGTTCGATCCTCTGCCGGCGGGCGACTTTCGGTGCCGGCAGCCATTTGCTAAAGGAACGGCACGCCGCCGCGGCGGCGCTGCGCGCGGATGGCGCCCAAGGGAGAGTATCGGACAATGAAAATCACGAAGGTTGAGCCGCTGCATATCGGGCAGTTCATGTTCGCCCGGATCGAGACGGATGAAGGCATCAACGGGGTCGGCGAGGCCGGCGCCTGGGGCCACATTGCGGCGTCCGGGACGGCGATCGAGCGCTTCGGCGAGTATCTGGTGGGCAAGGATCCGGCGCCGATCGAGCACCACTGGAACGTCATGCATCGCTTCAGCTATTTCCAGGGACTCGCCATCAACGCGGCGATCTCGGCGATCGACATCGCGCTGTGGGACATCAAGGGCAAGGCGTTGAACGCGCCGGTCTACGAGCTGCTCGGCGGGCCGGTGCGCCGCAAGGCGCGCGTCTACGCGCATGTCTATGGCAAGACGATCGAGACGGTGCTGGAGGAATGCCAGCGCAAGAAGGCGATGGGCTTCACCGCGCTCGGCCATATCAATCCCTTCCTCGACGAGGGCGAGGACGCGGTCTACTTCAAGCCGCACGTCAAGAAGATGCGGGACGCCATCGACAACGTCCGCCGGATGCGCGAGACGGTGGGCGAGGATGTCGACCTCTGCATCGAGCTGCACCGCCGCCTGACGCCCGGCGAGGCGATTGTCTTTGCGCGCGGGATCGAAGCGCTGCACCCGATGTTCATCGAAGACCCGATCCGCCCCGAAGGCCCGGACGCCATGGCGCGCGTCGCCAGCAAGATCCACGTTCCCATCGCGACCGGCGAGCGCTACGCAACGATCCACGAGTTCCAGGCGCTGATGGCGCGGAGCGGCGTGGAATACGCGCGCGCCGACCTCTGCCTCTGCGGCGGCATCACCGGCGGGCGCAAGATCGCGGCGATTGCGGAGGCCTTCCACGTGCAGATGGTGCCACACAACCCGCTGTCGCCGATCGGCCTCGCCGCCTGCCTGCAGCTCGATGCTGCGACGCCCAATTTCGCGATCCAGGAATACACGACGGGTTTTGAGAGTGGCGTCATGGAATCCAAGCCGCAGCATCTCGGCACCGACATCGTCGATGCCGTGCCGCAGCCGGAAAGCGGCTTCGTCACGATCCCCGATCGGCCCGGGATCGGCATCGAGCTGTTGGCGGATGCTGCGAAGATCCGCCCGCCGCTGACGAAGCCGATCGCCATGCGCCCGCATCGCGACGGCTTCATCGTCGATCAGTAGGTTGCCGGTACAACGAGGAGGACTCAAGTGAGCATCGATGCACCACCCTGCGCGGCCCCGGACCCCAATCCGCGCAAGCCCAAGCTCGCCGCGCCGGCGGGAACTTGCGATACGCACGCCCACGTCTTCGGGCCGCAGAGCCGTTACGCCTATTCCCCGGCGCGCGGCTATACGCCGCCGGATGCGCCCTATGAGGCCTACCGGCACTTGCATGCGGTTCTCGGCGTGACGCGAGGCGTGCTGACCCAGCCGAGCGTCTACGGCACGGACAACACGGCGATGCTCGACGCGGTGGCGCGGGATCCGGTCAACCTGCGGGCGGTCGCCGCCGTCGGCGCCGATGTCAGCGACGCGGAGCTTCGGCGGCTGAACGACGCCGGCGTTCGCGGCATTCGCGTCAACCTGGTCGACAAGGGCGGCATGCCGTTTGCGTCCTTCGCCGAGGTGGAAAGCTTCGCCAAGCGCATCGTTCCGATGGGCTGGCATATCGAGTATCTCGTGCATGTGCACGACTTCCCGGAGCTCGACGTGCTCGGCCGGCTGCCGGCGGACAGCGTCATCGGCCATTTCGGATACATGCATGTGTCGAATGGCGTCGACCACCCGGCCTTCCAGGCTTTCCTTCGCCTGTTCGAGAAGGGCCGCGTGTGGGTCAAGATGACCGCGCCCTACCGCATCACCGCGCGGCAGACGCTGCCCTATGACGATGTGGAGCCGATTGCCAAGGCGTTGCGCGAGGCCCGGCCTGACCGGCTGCTCTGGGGCTCCGACTGGCCGCACCCGATCTGTCCCAAGCCGATGCCGAACGACGGCGCGATGTTCGAGCACCTCGCCGAATGGCTGCCGGGCGACGCCCTGCGCCGGCAGGTGATGGCGGAGAACCCGAAGGCGCTCTACGGCTTCGACTAGGGAAGCGGCCGCTTAGTCGAGGCCGAGCTCCTTCCGCAGGTCGGCGACGACCCGCTCGCGCGGGCGCTTCATCCAGGGGCGGCGATTGCCGATCGCCTCGTTCTGGATTTCCGGATGGACGCGGAGCCGGATGAAGACGGGGCCGGTCTCCCGCAGGATCTTCGGAAGCTTCTCCTTGAAGTCGTCGATCTCGGAAATCTCGTAGACGCGCTCGTACCCGGTGCCCTTGGCGATCGTGACGTAGTCGACATTCTCGGCGTTCGGCACGGGCTGGCCGCCGGTCGTCGCGTAGACGCCGTTGTCCAGGATGAAGTGGTATAGATTGGCCGGCTTCTGCTCGGCGATCGTGACCAGCATGCCGAGGCTCATCAGGATGTCGCCTTCGGAATCGAACAGCACGACCTTTCGCTTCGGCTGGGCCAGCGCGACCCCGAGCCCGAAGCCGGCATGGCCGCCCATGGCCGGGTCTCCGAGGGGCATGTCGAAGGGGCCGTCGTTCATCGGCACCCAGTGGCGGCCGCCGCGGCCGGGAATGACGAGTGCATCGCCACGGTGCTGCTTGAAGAATTCGAGGAGTTCAGCGGTGTGCATCATGGCCGGATTACTTCTTTGATGGATTGAAGCCGTGGAATTCGTCGGCGACCAGGATGACGACCGGGCCGTTCCGTTTCTTCGCCTCGCCGAAGGCGATGTCGATGCGCTCCGCATCCCGGTCGCTTTCGACGATGTAGTATTGCAGGTCGAAGGCGTTCAGGAAGCGCTCCGTATAGGTCGCGGCCGTGTCCTTGTTGACGCCGTGGCGGGTATAGCCGCGATAGCCGACCATCAGGACGACCGGGATGTTGAGCCCCTTGAGCCAGCCGCGGATTGAATCGCCGGATTCCATCATGCCCGTGTTCTGGATCAGGATGATCGGCGTGCGGCCGCCGGCATGAAGCCCTGCGGCGATCGAGCAGGCATGCCCCTCGCGGCTCACGCCCACGAGGCGCAGGTCGGGGTCGGACTTCATCAGGAGGTAGAGCCAGTTCGTCTCGCTGTCGGGGAGCCAGACCACGTCGGTCACCCCGTTCTGCTTCATCTTTTCGTGCACGGTCTCAGGGCTGAGCACGTTCGGCTGTGCGTCGCTCATCGCTTTTCCTCACGGCAGAGGTCATGAGTGGATGGACCGGGCTTGGAGCGTCTTGCGGCGCGGCGGTCCGGCATCAGTTGTCGTTGGCCTATACGTTCGGTCCGCGCCGTGGCGCTGTCAAGCCGGAGCCGTTGGGAAGAGACACGAACCGACCCACTGGTAGTAATTGGTCAAAAGAGCTGCCGTAAATCGGGTGGGGCTTCCCCATTCGCACAATATTAGCGTATGCTGATTTTATGCCTCAGCCTAAGGCTAAGACAAAAGACCGATAACGGTCGAAAAGAAAAAGAAAATGAGAAAACAAAACAGGGAGGAACGAAGCCATGATGCGGGTATTGCATCTATCTTTGGCGGCAGCTTCATTAATCGGGCTATTGATTAGCGGCGGCCCCGCCCTCGCGCAAAAGAGCGGCGGCATTCTCAGGATCTATCACCGCGATACGCCCCCGAGCGGCTCGATTCTTGAAGAGGCGACCAACTCGACCTTGTCGCCTTACATGGGCGTTTTCAACAATCTGGTCATGTTCGACCAGCACAAGCCCACCAACAGCATCGACACGATCATCCCGGACCTCGCAACGTCGTGGTCCTGGAACGCCGACAAGACGCAGCTCACCTTCAAGCTGCGCAGTGGCGTGAAATGGCATGACGGCAAGCCCTTCACGGCAAAGGACGTCCAGTGCACCTTCAATCTCCTGCAGGACAAGGGGAAGCAGCACCTGCGCAAGAATCCCCGCAAGTCGTGGTTCTGGAACCTGGACAAGGTCTCGGTCGACAGCGAAGGTCAGGCGACCTTCCATCTGAAGCATCCGCAGCCGGCCTTCATCGTCCTGCTGGCGTCGGGCTACACGCCGATCTATCCCTGCCACGTGCCGCCCGCGAAGATGCGGACCCATCCGATCGGCACCGGCCCGTTCAAGTTCGTCGAGCTCAAGCAGAACGAGCACATCACCTTCGTCCGGAACAAGGACTACTGGAAGAAGGACCGGCCTTACCTCGACGGGATCGAATGGACGATCATCAAGAGCCGCTCGACCCGGACGCTGGCTTTCATCGCCGGCAAGTTCGACATGACCTTCAACGCGGACATCACGATTCCGTTGCTGAAGGACATCAAGGCGCAGGCGCCCAAGGCCGTCTGCGAACTGCGGGCGACGAATGTCAGCACCAACCTGATCGTCAACCGCGACAAGCCGCCCTTCGACAATGCGAAGATCCGCCAAGCGATGGCGCTGACCCTTGACCGCAAGGCGTTCAACGAAATCCTGGGCGAGGGCCAGCTGCCCATCGGCGGCGCCATGCTGCCGCCGCCGGACGGGGTCTGGGGCATGTCGCCCGATTTCCTGAAGACGGTCAGCGGCTATTCGCCCGACGTCGAGGGCAACCGCGCGAAGGCCCGGAAGATCATGGAGAGCCTGGGCTATGGTCCGAACCATCACCTCAAGATCAAGGTCTCGACGCGCAATATCGCGACCTATCGCGATCCGGCCGTCATCCTGATCGA
>CAZPFL010000201.1:0-8844 GCA_964585785.1 uncultured Rhodospirillaceae bacterium | reverse complement strand
CCTTGTTCTCCATCGCGCCCATGTTGAAGTCGCTGACCGCGACGATCATGAAGATGTCGAGGTCGTATTCCAGGCCGAAAGTCTCCTCGTCCCAGCGCATCGCCTTCTTGAGCGATTCGAGCGCGTGGCCGCAGCGGTCTTCCTTGCCGGGCTCGACGAAGATGCGCAGCGTGACCTCGCGGCCGGAACGCGTCGTGAAGCGATCCTCGGCGCAGGCGAGGGTGCCGGCGACCAGGGCGAACAGATAGCAGGGCTTGGGGAAGGGGTCGTGCCAGACGGCGAAGTGCCTTCCGTCCGGCAGGTCGCCGCTGTCGGTCAGGTTGCCGTTCGACAGCAGCACCGGGTAGCGCGCCTTCTCCGCGCTGATGCGCGTCGTGAAGACCGCCATCACGTCCGGCCGGTCGAGATACCAGGTGATGTGGCGGAAGCCTTCCGCCTCGCACTGGGTGCAGAAGTTGCCGCTCGACTTATAGAGGCCTTCCAGCGCGGTGTTGTCCTGCGGCCGCAGCTCGGCTTCGGTTTCGAGGGTGAAGGCCGTGGGCGGGGTATGGATGGTCAGCGACCGCTCGGTCAGCGCATAGGCGTCTTCGGGCAAGGGCTCGCCGTCGAGGCGGATCGAGACGAGTGCGATCCCTTCGCCGTCGAGCACCAGGGGGCCGGGCGTCTCCCGGTTCGCGCGGACGGCCAAGCGGCTCTTGACCCGTGTCGCCTCCTCGCCCAGCGTCACGTCCAGATCGACCGTCTCGATGCGGTAGGCCGGCGGCGCATAATCTTTGCGGTAGATCGTCTTCAGGGCTTCTTTTTTCATCCGGGGGGCCGCTCCTGAGGCTGCAAATGGCGGGTCTGTGAGCGATATGGTCAATGTGGTGGGCGCGTCAATGGCATTCGCGAAACGCAGTCGTCCTGGCGCCGCCCGGGTGATACAGTGCGCCGCGACGGGCCGGCCGGTCCGGCTTTTCTCAAGAGCAGTTGATTGATGGCAAAGGGCTGGGCCGACTTCAGCGCTGTCGCGCGTCCCTTCCGGAACCGCAATTTCGCGATCTACACGGCGGGCAACGCGATCAGCAACACCGGGACCTGGATCCAGCGGCTCGCGGTCGGCTGGCTCGCCTGGAAGCTGACGGAGTCCGCCTTCTGGGTCGCCGCGGTATCCTTCGCCGATTTGTTCCCGGTGGTCGTTCTCGGCATGTTCGGCGGTGTGCTCGCGGACCGGGTCAGCCGCCTCCGCGTGCTCCGGACCACCCAGGTCGTCCAGGCGCTGCAGGCGACGGCGCTCTATCTGCTGGTCGCGTTCGACCTCATCAACATCCAGCTGCTGTTCTTCTTCACGCTGATCCTCGGCGCGTCGGTCGGATTCGACCAGCCGGCGCGGCAATCCCTCGTCTACAGCTTGGTCCGCCGCGAGGACCTGACCCCGGCGGTGGCGATCAACTCGATCATCTTCAATACCGCGCGCTTCATCGGGCCGGCGATCGCCGGCGTCGTCATCGCGACCTTCGGCCTGTCGATCGCGTTCGCGATCAACGCATTGAGCTTCCTGGCGACGATCGTCGCGCTCTGGGTAATCCGCATCCCCGCGACCGAGCATGTCTCGAAGCACCGCATGTCGGTGCTGGGCGACCTGCTGCTCGGCCTGCGCTACACCGCGCGCCACCGCGTGATCGGCCGGCTGATCCTCTATTCGCTGACGCTGTCGCTCTTGGTGCGGCCGATGAACGAGCTGCTGCCGGCGATCACCGAGCTGTTGTTCTCCCATGGCGCCAGCGGGCTCGCCATCCTCACTTCGGCGCGCGGTGTCGGCGCGCTCGCGGCGGGGCTGCTGCTCGCCAAGCGCACACAGGTGCAAGGACTGACACGCAACCTCGTCTACAGCATGTTGCTGGGCGTGGTCAGCGTGTTCCTGCTGCTTGGGACCGGGAACTTCTGGGTCGGTGTGGTTGCGCTCGCGCTGTTCGGCTTCGCCATGTCGACCACCGGCGTCGGCACGGTGACCATGGTCCAGGTGACCGTGGACAACCGGCTGCGCGGCCGGGTGCTGAGCCTCAACGGGCTGATCATGCGCGGCGTGCCGTCACTCGGCGCCGTCGTCATGGGCTGGATCGCCGACCGGGTCGGGCTCTACTGGCCGCTCGCCTGTGGCGCCGGCATCTTCTTCGTGATCTTCCTGTCGGCGGTGCGCTGGGAAAAGAGCGTCCGTGCGATCGCCGACCGGGGCCCCGCGCCTCAGCGCACGAGGGCGTAGACCGCATCGAGCGCGGGCTCGCCCGCGCAGCGGACGCGCCCCTGCTCGATCATGTGGATGAGATGCGACTGTACCGAGCGCCGGGCGCCGCCGATCAGGCGCGGATCGAGGTCGACATACATCGCCAGCACCATCTCGGGGATCGTCGCCTGGCCCTTCGCGAGGCAGGCTTCGATCTGGTCCTCGCGGTGGCGGCGGTGGGCGAGCAGGCCCGCGACATGCGCCTTGGGGTCGGCGATCATCGCGCCATGCGTCGGCCAGTAGGCGGCCTCGTCACGCGCGTGCAGCTTTTCCAGCGAGCGCATGTAGGCGCCCATGTCGCCGTCGGGCTGGGAGACGACGGTGGTCGACCAGCCCATGACATGGTCGCCGCTGAACAGGATGTTCTCCTCCCTGAAAGCGAAACAGAGGTGATTCGAGGTGTGGCCGGGGGTGTGTACCGCCTCGAAGCTCCAGTCCTTGCCCTGGATGACGTCACCGTCCTTGACCACGACGTCGGGCGTGAAGTCGAAATCGCCGCCTTCCTCGACGCGCGGCAGTCCCTTGTCGCCGCCATGCGGGCCGTAGCCGTAGGTCTTGGCGCCGGTCGCCGGCTGCAGCAGCTGAACGCCCGGCGAATGGTCGCGATGGGTGTGGGTGACCAGGATATGGGTCACCGTCTCGCCCTTGAGCGTATGCATCAGCGCCTTGAAATGCGCTTCGTCATACGGGCCGGGATCGATCACCGCGACCTCGCCGCGGCCGACGATATAGGTGCCCGTGCCCTTGAAGGTGAAGGGGCCCGGGTTCTCGGCGATCACCCGCCGCATCGTCGGCGACAGGACGGAGACGCGACCGTACTGAAAGTCGAGCTCGCGGTTGAACGACAGGGTCATGCTGCACATCCCTCGAAATAGCTGACCAGAGACATGGCCGAGATGCGCGGAAGCGTCAAGTTGACGGGTGATTGCCGCTCCGGCACCGAGCCGCTAGAGTTTCGCCTTCCCGCCCCAAATCGATCGGAGCTCCCCATGTTCACCACGCGCCCGGAACTGCTCGGCACCTTCGGCGTCGTCGCGACGACGCACTGGCTGGCCTCGTCGGCGGGCATGGCGATGCTGGAACGGGGCGGCAACGCCTTCGACGCGGCCGTGGCAGCGGGCTTCGTGCTGCATATCGCCGAGCCGCATTTGAACGGACCGGGCGGCGACATGCCGGTTTTGATCTATGACCGGGCGAGCGACAGCTACCGCATGGTCTGCGGCCAAGGCGTGGCGCCGGCGGGCGCGACCATCGCGCACTACCGCGGCCTCGGGCTCGATCTCGTGCCGGGCAACGGCCTGCTGGCGACCGTCGTGCCGGGCGCGTTCGACGCCTACATGCTGATGCTGCGTGACTACGGCACGATGACGCTGGAAGAGGTCTGGGCGCCGGCGATTCACTACGCCGAGGGCGGCGCGCCGCTGGTCGCGCGGGCCTGCGAGACGATCCGCACCGTCGAGACGATGTTCCGCGATCACTGGAAGAGTTCGGCCGCGGTCTACATGCCCGGCGGCAGCGTGCCGGCGCCGGGAACGCTGCTTGGCAACGCCGGCATCGCGGGCACCTGGCTGCGTATTCTGGAGGAGGCCAAGGCTGCGGGCAGCGACCGCGTCGCGCAGATCGAAGCGGCCCGCGCCGCCTTCTACACCGGCTTCGTCGCCGAGGCGGTCGATGCCTTCTGCCGCGAGAACGCGATGATGGACGTCACCGGCGAGCCGCATTACGGCGTGCTCTCGGGCGATGACATGGCGCGTTGGCGCGCGAGCTACGAAGAGCCGCTGCGCTACGCCTTCCGCGGCGTCGAGGTGCTCAAGGGCGGGCCGTGGTCGCAGGGGCCGGTCCTGCTGCAGCAGCTCGCGCTGCTCGACGGCTTCGATCTCGAAGCGATGGACCCGACCGGGCCTGACTTCGTGCACACCGTCACCGAATGCGCCAAGCTCGCCTTCGCCGACCGCGAGGCGTTCTACGGCGACCCCGATTTCGTCGAGGTGCCGATGGAGACGCTGCTGTCGTCCGCCTACAATGCCGAGCGCCGCAAGCTCGTCGGTGAGAAGGCGTCGCTGCAATTCCGGCCGGGGAAGATTGGCGGTTACGGCGCCGAGGTCGACTACGACCTGCTGGTCGCGGCCGGGCAGGCGAAGGCGGGCGCCGCCGCCGGGATCGGCGAGCCGACCACCGGGCGCGAGATCCCGGCCTCGGGCGACACCTGCCATATCGACGTCATCGACAAGGACGGCAACATGGTCTCGGCGACGCCGAGCGGCGGCTGGCTGCAAAGCTCGCCGGTTATCCCCGAGCTCGGCTTCTGCCTCAACTCGCGGGCCCAGATGTTCTGGCTCGAGGAAGGCCGCCCGGCGACGCTCGAGCCGGGCAAGCGGCCGCGCTCGACCCTATCGCCGTCGATGGCGGTCAAGGACGGCAATCCATGCATGGCCTTCGGTACGCCGGGCGGCGATCAGCAGGACCAGTGGCAGACGATCTTCCTCCTCCGCCATCTGGTGCATGGCATGAACCTGCAGGAGGCGATCGACGCGCCGTCCTTCCACAACGAGCACCATCCGGGGTCGTTCTATCCGCGCTCGGCGACGCCGGGCCGCCTGGTCGTCGAGGGCCGCTTCCCACGCGACACGATGGCCGAGCTGCAGCGGCGCGGCCATCGTCTCGAGGTAGGTGAGGATTGGTCCGAAGGCCGGCTGTCGGCGGCACGGCAGGACGAGGGTCTTTTCCGCGCCGCCGCCAACCCGCGCGGCATGCAAGGCTACGCGGTGGGCCGCTAGCCGCCTGGATCAGCGCCGGCCGCCGCCACCCGGGCCCATTCCCTGGCCCATGCCTTGCCCCATGCCCTGACCCATGCCGCCGCCCGGTCCCATCGGGTTGGCACGCATGCCCGCCGCCGGCGGGTTGTCGGGCAGGGTCACGCCGCGCTCCTTCGCGCGCTCGGTCATACGCTGATGGTTTTCGGCGCGGATGCGCTCGCGCTCCTCGGCGGTCTTCGCGTTGCGCATTTGCTCGCGATAGGCGTTGCGCTCCTGCGGCGTCATCAGCTGGCTGCCGTAGATACGATCTTGTGATTGCGTCTGTGCGAAGCTGGCGGAGGCGCCGGCCGTGGTGAAGAGGGCGAGCGCGAGCGCCGCGCCCAGGAAAACGCGTGAAGGTGAGTGCATCGTGGTGCCGTCCCCAAGTCCATCGTGTTGAACCGGCACGGGCACGCTTTCACTTTCACGTTCAGGCGTGCCCGCGTTTCGCCGGGATGATGCGGACAGCGGCAAACCCCGCCTTGATTTGCGTCAAGGCGGGTCACGACGATACCGGGACGGCTAAATTCTCCCGTCGACGATACGCTGGATGATCGTGCTGTACTTGGCGCCGTGGCCGGCCTTGTTGGCCTGTTCCAGCATGTCGATGACGAGCTTGGCGCCGCGGGCATTCACGCCCACCTCCTCGGCGAGCTTCACGGCGTAGCTGACATCCTTGATGGCGTAGGTCACGGGGAAGGCGTTCTCCGGATGATCGTCGATGGCCATCGACTTCATGGCGTGGTTGCGCGCGACGAAGCTGTCGCCGGACCCCTTGGACAGGATCTCCAGGAAGCGTTTCCCGTCCATGCCGGCGCGCTTCGCGATGGTGAAGCCTTCGGCGACGGCGTTCAGGTTTTCGAAGACGATCATGTTGTTCATCAGCTTCATGACCTGCCCGGTGCCGACGGGCCCGCAATGCATGACGTCCGTGCCCATGGTGTCGAGGAAGGGGCGTGCCCGTTCAAGCACCGCCTCGTCGCCGCCGACCATGATGCAGAGCGTGCCCTCGATGGCGGCGAAGCGCGCGCGGGCAATCGGCGCGTCCAGGAAGTCGACCGATTTCTTGGCGCAGGCCGCGGCCACGTCGCGGCCGACCTTGGGCGGCACGGTCGACATGTCGACCACGATCTGGCCGGCGCGGGCGTTCTCCACGACGCCGTCCTTGCCGAGGCAGACTTCCCGGCTTTCCGGCTCGCCGGGGACGCAGATCAGGACGAGATCGACGCGGCGGACGAGGTCCGCGATCGAGTCGGCGCGGGTAACGCCGTCCTTTTCCAGCCGTTCGAGCGGCTCCGGGCGGCGGTCGAAGCCGATCACCGGCTTGCCGCATTTGCGGACGAGGTTGCGGCACATGGCTTCGCCCATGACGCCGAGGCCGATAAAGCCGACGGCCTTGATCTCTGACATCGGTTTTCTCCCATTTTTCATTTTGCGCGCTTCCCGCTACCATGCTGGCCGGGAACGCCTTCGCGCTCAAGTATGACGCTCATCTGCGGAAAGGATAACAGGAATGGCTGACGCGCCCGAACCCTATGAGATCTATGCGATAAAATACGCTCAGCGGAATGCCTTCCGGGCGGAGCATTTCATCTTCTCGGACGCGCATGACGTGCCGATGCCCATGGACTATTACATCTGGGCGATCGTCGGCAAGAAGGCGAGCTATGTCGTGGACACGGGCTTTGACGCCGAGGAGGCGGCGAAGCGCGGCCGCCAGCTCATCCGTACGCCGGCCGAGGCGTTGCAGGTCATCGGCCTCGACGCCGCCAAGGCCGAGCATGTCGTCCTGACCCACATGCACTACGACCATTGCGGCAATCTCGGCATGTTCCCGAAGGCGAAGCTTTATCTGCAGGAGCGCGAGATGGGCTACGCCACGGGCAAGTACATGCGCGAAGAGGTGATGCGCCATCCCTTCTGCGTCGATTACGTGGTCGATATCGTCCGCGCGCTCTATGACGACCGCGTGGAATTCGTCAGCGGGGTGCGCGAGATCGCGCCGGGCATCACCGTGCATCATGTCGGCGGCCACACCGACGGCCTGCAGGTCCTGCGGGTCTGGACCAAGCGGGGCTGGGTCGTGCTCGCCTCCGACGCGACGCATTATTACGACAATATCTTCCGCACGAATCCCTTCCCGATTGTCTTCAACGTCGGCCACATGCTCGAGGGCTACCGCACGATCCACGCGCTCGCCGAGTCGCCCAAGCACATCATCGCGGGCCACGACCCCCTGGTCATGGCGCGCTTCCCCGCCGCCTCGAAATCGACGGAAGGCATTGCCGTCCGGGTCGATGTCGAGCCGTTGCACTGGGAATGACGGGCTTGCGTTTCTGACGGGTTGATCCGCGGGCCAAGGCGTATTACCTCCTGCTGCGGCGGCGGAATTCCGGTAATCAGGCAGGCGGCGGAGGCGAAGAATGGCTCAGCACCATCACAGCAAGGTTTTCATCATCGGGTCGGGCCCGGCGGGCTATACCGCGGCGATTTATGCCGCCCGCGCGAACCTGCAGCCGATGCTCGTCGCCGGCCTCCAGCCGGGCGGGCAGATGACGATCACCACCGATGTCGAGAACTATCCCGGCTTCGCCGACGTCATCCAGGGGCCCTGGCTGATGGAGCAGATGCAGAAGCAGGCCGAGCATGTCGGCACCCGGATGATCAGCGACGTGATCGTCGATGTCGATTTCTCCAAGCGGCCCTTCCGCGCCACGGGCGACAGCGGCGACACCTATTCCGGCGACGCGGTGGTTATCGCGACCGGCGCGCAGGCGCGCTGGCTCGGCCTCGACTCGGAGGCGAAATTCCAGGGCTTCGGCGTCTCCGCCTGCGCCACCTGCGATGGCTTCTTCTTCCGCGACCAGGAGGTCTGCATCGTCGGCGGCGGCAACACCGCGGTCGAGGAGGCGATCTACCTTACCCATCACGCGAGCAAGGTCACGCTGATCCATCGCCGCGACTCGCTGCGCGCGGAAAAGATCATGCAGGACCGGCTGTTCAAGAACCCGAAGGCCGTCGCGGTCTGGGACAGCGTTGTCGAGGAGGTCCTGGGGACCGAAGAGCCGCTGACCGTCACGGGCGTACGCGTACGAAACGTCAAGACGGGGGCGGTGACGGACATTCCCTGCGAGGGCGTATTCATCGCCATCGGCCACGACCCGGCGACCGCGGTCTTCAAGGGCAAGGTCGACATGGACGCGGAAGGCTATATCCGCACCGCGCCGGACAGCACGGCGACCAACATTCCCGGCGTTTTCGCCGCCGGCGACGTCAAGGACAAGGTCTTCCGCCAGGCGGTCACCGCGGCAGGCATGGGCTGCATGGCGGCGCTCGAGGTCGAGAAGTACCTCGCCGCGCAGGAAGGCGCGACCAGCGCGGCGGCGGAGTAACGCGCCGCCGCGCCCGGTATCCGGCCTATTTCTTGGCCGGCTTCTTCCCGAGATCGACCTTCGCGGCCTCGAGCTGCCAGCGCACCACCTCGGTATGGTCGGAGGCCGGGCCGTATTGGGTCAGCGTCGCGGCGTAGACTTCGCGTATCAGCGCGGTGAAGGGCGCGGAGACGCCGGTCGCCCGCGCCAGGTCCTGCGCGGTGGTCAGGTCCTTCAGCATCAGCCCGTTGGTGAAGCCGGCGTTGTAGGCGCCGCTCAGGACGAACTGATGGAATTTCACCTCGGTCGCGTTGTTGCGCCCGGTCGAGCGGTTGATCGTGTCGACCATGACCGCCGGGTCGAGGCCGAACTGCTTGCCGATGATGAGGGCCTCGCCGGCCGCCGCCAGCCCGAT
>CAZPFL010000200.1:0-8918 GCA_964585785.1 uncultured Rhodospirillaceae bacterium | reverse complement strand
TCAACATGAAGGCCGCCATCGAAGGGACCGCCTGGTCCTGGCACCAGGACTTCGGCAGCTGGCACCTGGACGGTATCGCCGAACCGAACATGGCGACGTTCATGATCATGCTCGACGACGCGACGGAGTTGAGCGGATGCCTGTACTTCCTGCCTGGCAGCCACCGGTTCGGCCGCTCGGACCCTTATTGGGATGACTCGACGGCCTACAAGCTGTGGGCGGTAAGACCTAAAGACATGCGGGCGTATTTGAAGCAGTTCCCGGAACCCGTCGCGATCAAGGGCAAGGCCGGATCCGCTGCGATTTTCCATTGCAATCTTTTGCATGCGTCCGGGCACAACCTGTCCGCGGACGACCGCTGGCAAACGTATTTCTGTTTCAACCAGTGCGCCAACCGGCCGGCAGATGTCGAGAACCCGCGCCCCGACTACGTGCGGTCGCGCAACTGGACGCCGATGGCGCTGACCGACGAAGCCATCTCAGTATAGCGGACGCGCTGGTCCCTTATTGAGCGGTGCGGGGCGGGCTCACTTGCTGCCATGCCGGGCGCGACATGCGCGATCGATCGGTCCCGCAAGTCTCTCAGCAAAAAAATTTGACGGGCGCTAACCCCTCCGCCGGTGTGCGCCCGTTCTTATAGATGAGAGCGCAAAAGCAGATCAGATCAAGCATCACACGCAAACCCTGTAGAGAGATGGATCTTCGATTGCCGGCGCGCTCAACCCTCTTCGCTCCCTGACCAGCCTCCTCCCTGACCTGCGAAGCCCCTTCGGGGGCTTCTTTTTTTGGGATGCGGCCTTGCGGATCTCGGGCAGGTCGCCGCCAGTCTCGCGGCAATCAAACCTTGAACCGGTCGAATACCCGGCCGAAGCGCCATCGGCGGAGCATCGTTTCCTTGTGAACGCCTGACCGATAGAGCGGATCGCCTTCCAGCAACGCACGGCCCGCGTCCATGTCGGGCAGGTCCATCAGCCAGAGGCTGCCCACCGGCTCCGTTCCCGCGTCGTTGAGCAGGGGGCCGCGCACCATGATCATGTCAGCATGCGCCTTGAGGTAGGCCGCATGGGCGTCGCGGTGCTCCAAACGCTTCGCCATCCCGCCTGGATGATCGAGCCCGTAAAACAGCGCCTGGATGTTGCCTTCCTTGCGCGGGCAGTCGCGCCAGGTGTAGGGCAGCGAGCTTCTCCAGCGGTGAATTTGCCAGCGCTTCTGAATCCCGCCGATGACGTATGGCTCGTCGGCAACGTTCTTTTCCGCCGCCGCGCGGTCCGGAAGATCGATCAGCCGAAGGCTGCCCAAATCCTCCGACTCATCGTCGGTCGTAAACGGGCCCGCGAAAATGGTCTGGTCGTCGAATTCCTTCAGGTAGTCGAGATGCGCCTTCCGGTGTTTGTCCCGTAAGGCCGCGGAATTCGGTTCGTCGTAAATCAATATGGAAAAGAGCATGGCACCCCCGGCGGGTAAGACTCCTTTAGGATGCCCCGAGTTTAGCGCACAGCCGGTTGAGTGGCGAAACGGGATTGGCCTAGCTGCCATTGAACGAATTGCAAAGCGCCTCGGCCCTGCGCGCAGCCGAATTGGACCCACAAGACCTGCGCATGGGCCGCCGAGTGGACCACATCAACGGGCCATCTCGTTAAGCAGCACTGGAACAGCACCGCTAGAGACGCGTTCGTACAGAAAGCGGGCACTTTGCCCACTTTGCAGATTCATACGCAACCAGCACGGAGGTAAACAATGCGAAGTAGAATCTTACTTACGACTGCGATCGGCGCCGCCATGGCGCTTGGCGTATCCGCACAAGCCGCCGACATCAGCAGTGGCATGCAGAAGCCATACGATTACAAGAACGCTCAGCCGAATGCGCACGCCCAGCCGAATCCGAATTCGGTGAACCCGCAATCACAAGGCGGACCCGAGCAGCGGCCGTACGTGTATTCCAATGGAGCGGTAGACGCGCATGCGAAGCCCGAGCCGGGCGCGGTCGCACCGACAGGCCCAGAGAACCGGCAAAACGTCTACTCTGGTCACCAGACCGATCCACATGCAACGCCGCATGCGCAATCGGTTACGCCGAACCAAAATAACGCGTCGGCCGACCCGCGGGTGGACGCCAAGTCCGGCAAGGGCAATACGCTCACGCTGACGCAGTCCGAGGCGGACGGCTGGAAAATGCGCCCCGTCGTTTCGAGCGACGGTAAGACGGTCGGCCACGTTGCGGCCATGACCCTTAACAAGAACGGGCGAGTCGCCGATATCCGCGTCGCGCCGAATGACCAGATCGGCGGCAAGACCTTCGCCGTGCGGCCGAGCAAATTCGATGCTAAGGCCGGTAAGATCGTTCTTTCCATGAACCAATCGGACGCACGCCAGCGCGCGCATGAATGATGCCGTCGCGGCGGACGCCAGTCAGGCTATGCGGAGACAATCGCTCTCGAGCATGGCCGACGGGGGTCGCCTCGCGCCGCAACAGGCGTAGCGACGTAGACGTATGGGACCCGTTAACGTCACCTCGACGCGGCGAGGCCGGCACGTCTAAGTGCCCCCCTCGACGGGTCGACTGGTGTCCGTCGTCCGGCACTTACGCCGGGGTGGGAAATAATCGCGATTTCGGCCAGCGGACGATGCCGAGTTTCAGCGGCCACGGTATCGATGCGCGGACGATCGACGCGAGCGGTTCGGCGTGCAGCTCGGCGCTTGCGCAAAATTTTGGAATTCAATCTAAGTGCTGGTGCCGCCGGAGTGAATTGAACACTCGACCCCACCCTTACCAAAAGTGTCCCCGTCTCTGTCGCTGAGCATCAACCCCCGGAAAATCTCCAGCCGGGTGGTCCAACATCGGGTAGCAGCTCAGGGGCCCCTTGCGACCCCCACGGACACCCCGAATGCATCGCTCGCGGGCCAGAGTCGCGTCGAAAGATTTGCTCCCCTTCCATCAACTGGGCCTAAATTCCGTAAAAATCGGAATTCGCGCGAATCCGCCGAACGGCCTCAGCGCCTGCGCATTCACCAGCTCAAGCTGCACAACGACCATCCGCTGGCAAGTGCGAGCCAGAGCTGGAACGCGCTTGTTGCTTTGATCCCTGTTGGTGTCGATTAACTTCTGCAGGCCAAGATGGCCAACGGGTGCCACGAGACCGTGTTCGGCCATGTGCCCGCAGATGGCGTTGATCGGCCGGATATATGGTCCGAGCCGAAAACCTCGATGCGTTCCATAACTCTCCTCCAACGTCGTCAGTAGAAGCCGACGCTTCTACCTCGGCGGACAACCATCCACAGCATCAAGAACGGACATTTACAATGCCATGTCCTTTTCCTGGTAATCGCTTAAATCGTCAGTCCCGCTTTTTCGAGCCCATCCATCAGGTGGCGGAAATGCACGTCGTCAACCCACGGTGAATAATCGAGCGCGTAGCGTGCGGAGAAACCCGGGATACGCTGGCGGAGCGTTTCCAGCGCGGACTGCGCTTCCGCTGTCCGACCCAGATGGCCGAGGGCGGAGATCAGGACGACGTAGCGCGACCATTGGAAATTCGGAAACTGCAGCGACCGCCGCGCCCAGTCGATCGCTGCCTCATAGTCGTGCAGGTATAGCTGCGCCTGCGCCTTGCGCACACAGAAGGAACCCATGTTGGCGTCCTGCGGGCTCAGCCGGACGGCGTCGTCGAGATGCGCCAGGCTTGGCTCCGGCCGCCCGGAAAAGACATAGGCCGCGCCGAGCCCGTAATGCGCGAGCGCGTTGCTCGGGTTGATTTCGATCGCCGCCTGCAGCTCGCGGATCGCCTCGTCGAACCGGCGGCTGAGCGTGTAGGCGCGGCCGAGCGCGCAGTGCGTGCCGGAATCCTCGCGATCACAGGCGACCGCCTGCAGCCCGGCCGCGAGCGCGGCTTCGCGCGTCGCTTCCGGCCGGTCGGTGAAGCCCAGCACCAGCTTGTAGTAGTTGACCTCGGCGAGTCCGGAATAAGCGGCGGCGAAGCCCGGATCGGCCTGGGTGACACGGGTGAAGCGCGCCTCGGCCTCGGGCAGGCTCTCCGCGGTCAGCCGGTGCAATGCGGACATACCTTGCTGGTAGAGGTCCCACAGGCCAACAGTGCCGGGCTTCTTGATCCGGGCGCGCTCCTGCTCGGCCTTCTCCAGCTTGGGCTCGATCGCGCCCACGATCGTCTCGGTCAACGCATCCTGCAGCGCGAAGATGTCCTCGATATCGCGGTCGAAGCGCTCGGCCCAGAGCTGCCGGCCGTCGACGCCGTCGACGAGATGCGCGGTCAACCGGATGCGGCTGCCGACCTTACGCACGCTGCCGCCGACGACATAGCGCACGCCGAGGTCGCGCGCGACGGCGCGCACGTCCGTGTTCCGGCCCTTGTAGGCAAAGCTGGAGCTGCGCGCGATGACGAAGAACCAGCGGATGCGCGAGAGCGCGGTGATCAGGTCCTCGGCGATGCCATCGGCGAAATACTCCTGCTCGGGATCGCCGCTTAGGTTGTCGAGCGGCAGTACCGCGATCGACGGCTTGTCCGGCAGCGCTCGCGGCGTCGCACCGGGTCCGCCGGCGAGCGAAGGCCCGATCTCGGCGCCGGCGCGCGCCTGGCGGATTCGTTCATGCAGCGCCGTCGTCTCGGGATCGGGCGCCACGTCGAGCTCCCGCCGCAGCAGGCCGGTCAGGATCTGATACTGCTGCAGCGCGTCGCTGCGCCGTCCGGCGCGGACATAGGCCCGCATCAGCAGCCGATGGCCGGGCTCCCGCAGCGAGTCGAGCGCCACGACCCGTTTCGCCGCGTCCACCGCGGCCTCCGCGTCGCCCGCACCGAGCCGCTGCTCGGCGAGCTGCTCCCATACGCCGCAGGCGAGGTCGCGCAATCGCGCCCGCTCGTCCGCGGCCCAGGCGTCGAACGGCTCCGCGCGCATGTCGATGCCGGCGAGGAAATCGCCGGCATAGAGCGCCGCGGCCCGTTCTGCCTCGCCGTCGCGGGCGAGGCGCTCGAACTCGGCGGCGTCGACCGAGATCGCGCCGGCGTCGAGCGCCACCGTCTCGTCATCCGTGTCCAGCGCGCCCGCCGCCTCGACGCCGGGGAGGCGGCGGAACGCAGTCAGCGCCTGGCGCAGACTCTGGCGCGCCTGGGCGTCGAACCGGTCGCCCCACAAGAGGCCGGCCAGCGCGTCGCGCCCATGCCGGCGATCGCGGTTGAGCGCAAGATAGGCGATCAAGCCCTGCAGCTTCCTGTTGCGGACGACGACCGCGCCGCCCGCCGCGTCGCGCAGCGTGAACCCGCCCAGTAGCGTCAAGCGCAAAGCCGTCATGCGTCGTTTCCCGGTCGACCGCGCCGCGCAAACCGGGCCGCGGCGCGACTCATTGGGGCCACCCTCGCCCACTTTTTCGCATTTTGACAGCGATTGACGGCTTTTTCACGCCCTACCGGCCGCCCGCGAACGCTCGCTTGACGGCCGGCCTGTTTCGATCGGGATCACCGGCAGCGCTTGCACGGCGCAAAAGCCGCCGGGGACGGACAACCACGAACGGGAAAGGAAACAATCCGATGCTTACCAACGACTACAGCTACGGCGACTGCCTCGACCATGCGATCAAGAGCGCGTGGACCGTGGACGACTGCTTCCGGGGGCGCGACTTCGACTTCTCGAAGCGCTTCCTGCCGGACCGCATCGCCGGCGTCGACGCCATCGCATGCCTCGATGCGGACGAGAAGCGGGTGCTCAACCAGATCCGCGGCAACAGCTACTGCCACATCTTCGCTTTCGTCGAGGAATACATCATCCCGATGGTGCTCGACCACGCGCGCGCCGACGTCTACGGCGACGAGACGCGGCTCCGTTACCTGATCCAGTTCGCCGCCGACGAGAGCAAGCACCAGGCGATGCTGAAGCGCGCCATGACGCAGATCGCGGCGGGGTTGGGCGTCACCTGCGGCGTCATCTCGGGCCGCGAGGACGTCGCCAAGGCGGTGCTCGGCAAGTCGCGGCTCACCGCGCTGATGCTGACCAGCATGATCGAGTGGTTCACCCAGATGCACTATGTCGAGCATGTGCGCGACACCGGCGGTCTCGACCCGCTGTTCCGCGACATCCTGCGCTATCACTGGATCGATGAGGCCCAGCACGCCAAGGCCGACTCCCTCTTGATGGTGGAGGTCGCGGCGGTGATGGATGGGGCGGATCGCGAGTGCGCCGTCGACGAGCTGCTCGAGCTCGGCATGGCGGTCGACGGGCTGCTCGCCCAGCAGGTCGAGCTCGACATCGCGGCGCTGGAGACGGTCTGTGGCCGCACCGTCGCCGAGCGCGACAAGGACGAGATCCGGCGGCATCAGCGCCGGTCCTACCGCTGGACCTTCCTGGTCTCCGGGCTGCAGCACCCGAAGTTCGTCCACGTCGTCGACGAGCTGACGGTCGCCGGCGGCGAGAAGATCGCCGGCGCGGCGACCGCGCTGGCCGCCTGACCGGACCGGCCGCGGGCGCGGCGCCTCTCGATGCCGCGCCCGCCTTCCCTTCAAGCCACGCACACAGGTGCCGCCATGACCGATCACGCAACGGTTGCGCCCGCTTCGAGCCTGCTTCGCGACCTCACCATGACCCCGGTCTGGGCCGGGCTGACCTGCTTCGTGTGGTACGGCTTCGGGGCGCTGCCGCTGCACCTCGACGTGGCGGGGCAGCTCGGGCTCTCCGCCAGTCAATCGTCGAGCTGGATTTTCATTATCTGGTTCACCGGCGCGATCACGTCGGTCGCCCTCAGCCTCCGTTACCGGATGCCGATCCCGATCACCTGGACGATCCCGGGCCTGATCTATCTCGGCACGCTGTCCGGCCAGTTCAGCTTCGCCGAGATCGCCGGCGCCAATCTCGTCACCGGCATCGCGATTCTGCTGCTCGGCCTTTTCGGCGTCGGCGAGCGTCTCATGGCCTGGCTGCCGCTGCCGATCGTCATGGGCATGTTCGGCGGCAGCATCCTCGTCTACGTGACGCGCATGGTCGCGGCCGGTATCGAGGATTCGGCGGTCGCCGGCCTCGCCGTCGCGGGCTATCTGGCCGGCCGCGCCATCGGCGATCCGCGCGTGCCGCCGATGGGCCTCGCCGTGGTCGCCGGCGGGGTCGCCGCCTGGCTCGCCGGAACCGCGACACCCGACGTCGTCGCCTGGTCGCTGCCCGACCTCGTCGTCCCGGACATGCGGTTCTCGTGGTCCGCCATCGCCGCCGTCAGCCTGCCGATGACGGTGCTGGCGATCGGGCTCGGCAACGTCCAGGGGCTGGGTTTCCTGATCGCGCAGGGCTATCGCGTCCCCGTCACGCCGGTGACGGTCGCGGTCGGCCTCGCCTCGATCCTGAACGCGGCGCTCGGCGGGCATCCGGCGACGGTCGCGCGCACCGGGGCCGCCATTCTCGCCGGGCCCGACGCTGGGCCGGCGCGCGGGCGCTATTGGGCGAGCCTGATCGCAGCCGTGCTGACGCTGGCGATCGCGCTCGGCGCGGCGACGCTCTCCTCGCTGCTCGCGGTACTGCCGCACACGCTGGTGGTGACGCTCGCCGGCCTCGCCATCCTGTCCTCGCTGCAAAGCGCGCTCGAAGCCGCCTTCGGCAAAACGCTGCGGCTCGGCGCCCTGGTCGCCTTCGCGACCGCCGCGACACCGTTCACGATTCTGGGGGTGTCCTCGGGATTCTGGTCGGTCGTAGCGGGCCTTGCTGCATCGTATCTGACGGAGCGGGGCGAGCTACGCGTCTATTGGAAGAGACAGCAGTCTGCTCCAAATTAGACGATAACCGGGACGAGGCGGTATCGGTTCGCTCCAGCCATTCCGCGGCGCGCCGCCGGTGGATTTCAACCTTCGGACCGCGGCGATTCCAGGAGACGACCATCTAAGTATCTGGCATATCTGAAAATTTCAGTTTGGCACGCGCATTGCGGTGGCACGGTGAGACGGCTCCTCAAACCGAGGTTCTCGACCCTCTGGTACAAGAACATGCCACGCCAAAATCGGGTTGCTGCGGCAATTGGCCGGAAACGCTCACGTAGCAAGGTCCAAATATCCGGGACGGAACCACCAAATTCCGTTCGCTCCGACTCTTGCCGCGACACTTCCTCCAAATTTTTCGATCTAGATGACGTTACTGGCCTGGGACTCGCCCATGAAGAAGGTAAAGGGCGCCGAACCTGTCCGGCAAACCACACCGTCAAGGAAAATCAAATTGATCAATAGGGAGACTTCGTATGACACGAGCGACTTTGATGAAAGCGATTACACGGACAGCGCTTGCCGCCGTCGTCGCTGCCGGCATGGCGGCGCCGGCTGCCGCCGAGACTCACACGGTGCGTCTCGCTCAGCAATTCGGCTTGCTCTATTTGCCGCTGAATGTCGTCCTCGCTAAAAAGCTCATCCAGAAACACGCCAAGACGCTGGGGATCGCGGCCCCCAAGGTCGAGCTTTACACGATCAGCGGCGGCGCGAATATCGACAAGGCGCTGCTCGCAAAGACCATCGATTTCGGGGCCGCCGGGATCGCTCCAGCTCTGAAGCTTTGGGGTGCGACCAAAGGGCGGTTCAAGGTGGCGTTCGACATGACGCACATGCCGCTGAAGCTCGTCACGAACGATCCTCACGTCAAGACGCTCCAAGACTATCTCACCGTCAAGAACGACAAGATCGCGACTCCGGCAGCCAAGGTGTCGCTCCAGGCGGTCGTGCTCGAGATGGCCGCGGAGCGCCTCTGGCATCAGCCGGATAGGCTCGACCATCTCGTCGTCTCCATGAAACATCCGACAGCTATGGCGGCCATTTTGTCAGGTGGCCAGGAGGTGAAGAGCCACTTTTCGACGCTCCCGTACTCCTATGAGGAGCTCAAGAGCGGCAAAGTGCATGAGGTGACCAACTCCTACAAGCTGCTGGGCGGCGAGCACTCGACGCTGGTGATGA
>CAZPFL010000199.1:0-8949 GCA_964585785.1 uncultured Rhodospirillaceae bacterium | reverse complement strand
GGAAGTCGGCGAGATAGGCGCCGTCCTGGCCCGTCGTCCCGGTGATGAGTGCTACGTTTCTCGACAATCTCTGTTCCTGTCCGTTCTTTTGGTGGCTAGCGCCATGTCCCTTAATGGGGAGACCCGCGCTCTCGCTCCCACGCCCAGGCCGGCCACAAGAGGCCGCGACCGCCTGGATATTACCGTAGCGTTCCCGTATCCGAAACGGCCGTCAGCGCCTCGAGGATGCGGCGGGTATGGATCATCCAGGTATGGTTCGCCTCGCAAACCGCGCGGGCGTTGTCGCCAAGCCGTGCACGCAACGCGTCGTCGGTGACGGCGCGCATCATGGCTCCTGCCAGTACCTCCGCATCGCCCGGCCGCACCAGGAGCGCCGTTTCCTCGTGGGCCAGCACCTCGCCCACTTGATCGAGATCGGAGGCGACGATCGCGCGCCGCGCCGCCATATACTCGAAGAGCTTGGTCGGCGAGCCGAAAAAGGGCGTGCCGTCCGGATTCGGCACATGCGGCGACACCAAGATATCGCAGGCCGCCAAATAGGCCGGCGCGGCATGCTGAGGGACCGTCCCGGTAAAGACGGCGCGGTCGGCGGCGCCGGCCTTCTGCAGGATCTCTTCGGCTTCGGGCCGCAGATTCCCGTCGCCGATCATGAGCAGGCGCAGGCGCCCGCGGCGGTCGGGCAGCAGCGCCAGCAGCCGGGCGAAGGCCCGGGCCAGCACGCCCGTCCCATGCCATTGCCCGAAGGTGCCGACGAAGCCGATAACCGTCTCGTCGGGCGCGATCTTCAGCGTCGCGCGGAGGTTTCCCGCATTGCCGTCGAACCGCTCGACATCGACGCCGTTCGGATTGACCAGCACGCGGCCTTCCGGAACGCCGCGGCCGACAAGCTCGTCCTTCGACGCGTTGCTCACCGCGATCACCAGCTCGGCGCCGAAGAGGTTCGCATCCTCGATCGCCAGCATCGAGTCCTCGAAAGGCAGGCGCTGGGTATCCCAATTGCGCGAAATCCAGATATTCGAGCCGTTGTATTCGCACACGAAGGGCGCGCCCGCGGCGCGCGCGATGGCGAGGCCGGCGTAGTTCCCAAGGCTATAGCGCGCGTAGACAAAGCGCGGCCTTTGTGCGCGGCCGCGATAGAAGGCGAGAAGTTGGTCGTTGTAGCCCAGCAGCGGCATGTTCGGCAGGTTGCGCCCGAGGCCGTAGCGCGGCGTCAGGATGTGGAAGCGATCGTCGGTCTCGACCAGGGCCAGGCGGTCGGTGCTGATCACATCGACCGGGCCGCAGAGCGCGCGCAATGCATTCAGCACACCCGACGTGTGCGCCACCGAGCCGCCGGCGCGCAGGTCGAACATGTGGTCGGTGCGGAGATAGAGCGGCGGCGCGTCCGGCAGGAGAGAGGACCGCACGGCCGGACGCTGCTGCAGCCGCCTTGCCCGTGCGGCATGCCAACGCGGCAGCACGGGCGCGGCGAGAACGTCGCAGCCGATATGGAACGCCGAACGCAGAAAGCCCTGGCCGCGATCGCTTCGCCCGGTGGCGTCGCGCCAGACCCAACGCTTAGGCCCATGAAGGCTCAGCAAGCCATCCGCCAAATCGGCATAGGCGCGCGCTTCGAGCCGCGGGGTGGTGATCTCGATGTCGGGCGGCAGGGCCCGCAGCGCCCGGCGCCCGCCTTCGTACCGCCAGATCCGATAGATGTCCGGCGCCGTGTAGCGCGTCACGGCAAGGCCCCCGGGCTCACGCGGCGCTCGTCGTCGCGCCGGCGCTTTCGATCTCGAAGGCTTCCCGCCGGATGAAATGCTTGTGCCAGGCCGCCAGGTTGAAGATCCACCACAGGCTGGTGCCGTCGCGCCGGGCGAACAGCGCCTCGACGCCGGCGCGGTCGAGCAGGTCGGTCTCGCGGCAGAATGCGTCGATCTCGCGGCGCATCTGGAGGCCGAGCCGGTCCTGGAACCATTCGTGGATCGGCACGCCGAAGCCCTGTTTCTTGCGGTGGATGATCTCGTCGGGGATCAAACCGGTGACGGCACGCTTCAGGATATGCTTGAGCTCGCCGTCCCTGGTCTTCATCGCGGTCGGAATGCTCATCCCGAGACCAACGAATTTATGGTCGAGAAACGGAACGCGGCATTCCAGGCTGACGCCCATGCTCATCTTGTCGACCCGCATCAGCAGGAGCTCGGGCAGGCGCAGGTTGAGATCGACATAGCTCATCCAGCTGAGCGGCGTCTTCTCCCAGGCGCCCGCCTGGTAGCGGTCACAAATATCCTGCAGGGCTTCCGCCGTGCTGCGCCCCTTGAAGGCGTCCCGCATTCGGGGCGACAGCACCTGGCGCCGGCCATAGTCGGTGAAGGTCTCCGCGCCGCTGTAGAAGAAGGGCTCGCCCGCCGCGCGCCGGCGCAGCATCTCGCGAAAGCGGTGATCCTTCCAGCCGCGCACGTCCATCATCGCACCGCCGAGACGAAAGGCGGCGCGCGGCAGCGGCAGCCGCAGCAGGCGGTTCGCCTGCATCGTCATCTTCCACCAGGGATAGCCCCAGAACACCTCGTCCGCGCCCTCGCCCACCTGGCAGACCGTCACGCCGTGATCGCGGGCGAGCTTCGAAACGTAATAGACGGGCACGCAGACGGGGTCGGCGATCGGCTCGTCCTGCAAGGCCACCAGCCGGGGCACGAAGTTGATCAGGTCGTCCTGGGTCAGCCGCAGCTCGTGATGGTCGGTGCCGATCCGCTCCGCCATCATGCGCGCGTAATGCAGCTCGTTCTTGTAGCTGCCGTAGTCCTGCTCGTAGCCGATCGAGAAGGTCTTGATCGGCTGGGTCTCGCCTTTGGCGAACAGCGCCGCATTCGTTGAGGAATCGATCCCGCCCGAGAGGAAGACGCCGACCGGCACGTCGCTGACCTTGCGGTAGCGCACCGCGGTCTCGAGCTCGCTGAGGATGCGTTCGGCCACCTGGCCCTCGCTCTCGCCCCGGAGCGGCGTCGTCTCGTCCCAGACGTCCCAGTAGCGCGCCTCGGTCATCTCGCCGTCGCGGCCGATGCGCAGCCAGCAGCCCGGCGGAAGCTTGCGGATGCCGGCGAACATGGTGCCCGGCGCAGGCGTCGTCATGACCGCGAGGTAGTGAAACAGCCCTTCCTCGTCGACGGCGCGTTCCTGCGCGGGGTCGGCGAGCAGCGCCTTGATCTCGGAGGCGAAGGAAAAGCGGCCCGCCCGGCGCGTCCAGTAAACCGGCTTCACGCCGAGCCGGTCGCGCACCATGGTCAATTCGCCCGCCTTCGCATCCCAGATGGCAAAGGCGAACATGCCGCGCAGCCGCGCCAGGCAGTCGATGCCCCATTGCCGGAAGGCGAAGAGCAGAACCTCGGTGTCCGAATGATCGGTGCGCCAGTCGCGAATACCCACGCGCTCCAGCTCGGCGCGGATCTCGGTGTGGTTGTAGATCTCGCCGTTGAAGGTTAGGACGTAACGGCCGTCCGGCGTCGCCATCGGCTGCGCTGCGGCGGTCGAGAGGTCGACGATCGACAGCCGACGATGCCCGAAACCGACGCGCCGCTGCGGATCGACCCAAAGCCCCGCGCCGTCCGGCCCACGATGGGCCATCGAGTCCCGCATCGCCTCGATTACGGCGGGATCAACCGGTGACCCGCCCGGCCCGATCGCGAGTGATCCGTTAATGCCGCACATGGCCGCTCATCGGGGATCCATACACATCAGCGCCATCACTTCGCAAACAGCGCGCGCTCGACCTGGAAGGCGATATCGGTCGCCTGAAGCTGCTGCCAGAGCGGGATCGGCCAGGGTTTATCCTTGCGAAGGGCGGCGTGCAGGCGCGCGATCTCGGCCGCATGCCCCTTGTCGGCCGCGCCGCTCCACAAGGGCTTCTCCGCGCCGCTTCGCGCCGCCCGGACATAATCGTCAAGCTCGAACACCTTCTGATCGCAGAAAAGCTCCATCCGCTCCTTCGGCCAGCCGCTCTCGCCGAGCGCGGTGTAGAGCAGCGAGCAGACGGAGCCGTCGTCGAAGCGGATCGTGGCGGTGAAGTTGTCGTTGACCGCCCGCTGCCCCGGCTGCGGCGATACGCCCTGCGCGGAGACGGAAACGGCGCGCGCGCCGGTCAGGGCGGTGAAAAGATCATAGATGTGGCAAGCCTCGCCGAGATTGCGCCCGCCGCCCGCCGCGCCATGCACCCAATGGTCGAGCGGGATATAGCCGGCATTCATGCGATAGCTTGCCATCAGCGGCCCGCCGCGGCCCTTGACGCCGGCCTGGATCGCCGCGACCGCCGGCGCGAAACGTCGGTTGAAGCCGGTCAGCAGCAGCGGCTTGCCTTTGCCGTCGTCGCCATAGAAATCCTTGATTGCGGCAAGCTCGGCCGCGTCAATCGTTAGCGGCTTCTCGACGAAGACATGCTTGCCCGCCCGCAGCGCGTCGAGCACGTAGCGCCCATGCACGTCGTGATGCGCGCCGATCATCACCAGCTCGATGTCCGGGTCCTGCAGCAGCTCGCCGAGATCGGTCGTGGCGTAGGCCGCCCGCTGATTGGTCGCGACCGTCTTCGCGGCATGCGCGGTGCGGCTCATCACGCCGCGCAGCTGAAACGCCTCGCCCATCGCGGCCATGTTCGGAAGGTGCACGCTTTGCAGGAAGGCGCCCGGACCGACGACGCCGACCTGGATCGGCCCGCTCCGCTTCGGCAGCCCGAGCTCCACGGCGACCCGCCGAGCAGCCAGCGTCGCGGCGAAGGCGTCGTCGCCGCTGTCATAGGACAGGATCACGCCGAGCGGACGCTCCTCCCCGCTCTTCAAGGACGCATAAGCCGCGGTCGCATCCTCTATCGCGAAGGTGCGGTCGATCAGGCGGCCCGGCGTCACCTTGCCCTGCCCCACCATCGCGAGATAGGCCTGCATGTTGCGGTTCTCGGTCCAGCGGACGTAGGACACCGGATAGTCGAGCCCCTCCTCCTCATAGCGCCGGTCGTAGCGGCCGGGTCCGTAAGAGGTCGAGATGCGGAAATCGATCTCGTTGCGGTAGATGTCGGCGCGGTCGATCTGGATCGGCACGTCGCCAACCAGCACGACACGCCCCTTGCGCCGGCAGAGCTTGAAGGCGTCGCCAAGTACTTTCGGATCGCGCGCAGCTGCGGTGACGATCACCCCGTCGGCGCCGACGCCGCTTGTCAGCCGCGCGACTTCGCGGATCGGCGGCTCCGCGCCGGCCAGGATCCCGAGATCGAGCCCCTGCGCCCTGGCGCGCTCGATGCGCTCGGCCGCGACGTCGATGCCGACCACGTTGCAGCCATTCGCCTTCAGCATCTGCGCCGTGAGCTGGCCGATCAGGCCGAGTCCCACGACGACGAAGGTCTCTCCCAGCGTCGGCTCCGCGCGGCGCACGCCCTGCAGCGCGATCGCGCCCACCGTCACGGTCGCCGCGTCGTCGAAGGACACGCCGTCCGGCACGGGCACGACCAGGTTGCGCGGCACGCGGATGATCTCCGCGTGATGGGCCGACTGTGCGCCGGCGCAGGCTACGGAGTCGCCGATCTCCAGATCGTCGACTCCCTCGCCCAACGAGACCACTGAGCCCGCCGCGCTGTAGCCGACGACGAGGCCGGCGTTGAGCTGCCCCTGCACGATGTTCATCGTTTCGGAGACGCCGCGTGTCGCCATCATGTTCAGCGCCTTCAACACCTTGTCGGGGCGCTTCAGCGCGCGCTTCCACAAGGGCTGGCTCGAGGCCTGCAGGCCGCTCATCTCGGTGCCGACGGAAATGCAGGAGCGGCGGACCCGCACCAGCACTTCGCCCGGCTGCGGTCGCGGCGCCGGCACGGTCTCAATCACCGCGTCGCCGTTCTTGATAAAAACCTGCTTCATGAACCTACCCGTGGGCGCCGATGCGCGTGCGCTCAGTCTTTCGACGCCAGCAAGCCCGCGGCATCGAAATGCGGCCCGCCGACAATCGCCTCGATATGCCGCCTGAACGCCGAATGCGCAACAAGGCATACGGTCAGCGCGGCGTCGGCGAGCGCGGTCTCGACCGGCGCCAGGGTCGCGCCGAGCAGCGCGGCCGGCGCCCGATCGATATGCGGCTCGACGAGCAGGAACGCCACGCCGGGACGCGCGGCGATCAACCGCCTGGCCACGTCGATGGCCGGGCTTTCGCGCAGATCGTCGGCATCCGCTTTGTAGGCCAGGCCGAGCAACGCCACGCATGTAGCCCCGGTCTGGTCGATCAGCGCCAGCGCCTTCTCGACCACCCAGTCGGTCTTGGCCAGGTTCACTTCCCGGCCCTGGCGGATCAGCCTGGCCTTCTCCGGCGCGGAATGGACGATGAACCACGGATCGACGGCGATGCAGTGGCCGCCGACGCCTGGGCCCGGATTCAGTATCTTGACCCGCGGATGGCGGTTCGCGAGCTGGATCACCTCCCACGGGTCGAGCCCGAGGTCGTCGGCGACCATGGACATTTCGTTGGCGAAGGCGATGTTGACGTCACGGAAGGCGTTCTCGGTGAGCTTCACCAGCTCCGCCGTCCGCGCGCCGGTGCGGAAACAGGTCCCGTCGACGAAGGCGCCGTAGAACGCTGCGCCCCGTTCCGCACAGGCCGGCGTCAGGCCGCCGATCACCCGGTCGTTGCTGCGCAGCTCCTGCGCGATGCGGCCCGGCAGCACGCGCTCGGGACAGAAGACCAGCGAGACGTCGAAGGACCCGGGCGGCGACGCCGCATCCTCGGGAAACCGCAAGTCGGCGCGCAGGTCGCGCAGAATGTCGCGAACCCGCTCGGTCGTGCCGACCGGCACGGTGGACTCGATGATCACCAGGTTGCTGGGCGCGAGCACCGGCGCCAGCGCCCGCGCCGCCGCCTCGACCGCCCTAATGTCCGGCTCGTAGCCGTCCTTGAAGGGCGTCGGCACCGCAATCACGAACGCATCCGCCGCCTCCGGCACGGTCTGGGCCCGCAGTCGCCCGCGCGAGATTTCGGACGCCAGGAGATCGTCCAGGAACGGCTCCTGGAAATGCATCTTCGCCTGGTTCGTCTTTTCGACGATCGACGCGTCGATATCGACGCCGACAACGTCATAGCCGGCTTCCGCGGCGATGATCGCGGTGGGCAGGCCGATATAACCCAGCCCCACCACGCAGACCTTATGGATCATTGATCTCGTATTCCGGGATGTGACGCGGCCGCGCGCCGGCGCTCAGATCGGCTTGATGAAGGAGTTCGGCGTATAGAAGCGGAAGAGCTTCAGCAGCTCGTCGACCCCTTCCTCGAGCGTCACCGTGCAGTCGTAGCCGAGCGCTTTCGCCTTGTCGAAGCAGACCAGGAAGTTGCGGATGTCGGTGTCGCCGATCGCCGCTTCCATGATCTCGCAGGGCTGGCGCTCACGAATGACCTCCGCGATCTGGCGCTTCGAGTAGTTCAGCCGCTCGGTGCCCATGTTGAGAACCTCGCCCCAAACCTTCTCCGCGTTGTCCAGCGCGAAAAGGTAGCCGAGCACGACGTCCTTCACATGCATGAAGGTGCGCATCGAATCGCTGTCATAGAGCACGATGGTGCGCTCCTGCACCGCCTTCTCGCAGAAGTCGTTGACCAGCAGGCCCGCCCGCATGCGCGGGCTGACGCCGAAGACCGTCGCCCAGCGCAGCGAGATCGACCGCGCGCGCTGCATGACGATGTCCTCGCCCTCCTTCTTGGTGACGCCGTAGAGGCTGACCGGCTTGACCGGCGTCTCCTCGGTCGAGCGCTCGCCGGAGGAGCCGTAGAAGGAGGTGGTCGAGGCGAACACCAGCGTCTGCCCCGGATCCATCACATCCGCCAGCGCCTGGGTCGCGCTGACGTTGATCAGCTTCGCCGAGTGCGGGTTCGCCTCGCAGGCCGGATAGCCGCTGATCCCCGCCAGGTGGATGACGGCGTCGGCGCCTTTCAGGTAGCCCCAGTCCTCGCGCCGGATGTCCTGCTTGACCACGCTGAAGCCCGGAAAGCGAACCAGATCCAGCACCGGGTCGTAGCCGAACATGAAGTTATCGACGCAGACGACCTCGTCGCCCCGTTCCAGCAGCGCCTTGCAGAGCGGCACGCCGACATAACCGGCCCCGCCCGTAACCACGACTTTCATCTATTCCAATCTCCAAAGGTTCATTTCTGGAAAAATCAAACACTCTCCTGGGTCATGCAACCCGATCCGTCCCCATCGGATGCCGGCCGCCTCCCGTAATACCTCTGCTATTTGATCTCAAGCTCGTGCTTGATGATCTCGTAGTACTGGTCGTTCTCGTAGAGATGCACTAGCTCCGGATGGATACCGAAATTCTGAATCTTCCGGTTCTCATAGACCGCGCGGATCGGCGCGAAGCGGGCCTGCGTGAAGCGATCGATATTGTAAGGCGCCTGCACGCCGCCATGCTGGAAGTCGGAGCCGGTATACGCACGCTCCGTCGCCTTGATCGCTTCTTCCTTTCGCTTGTAGGAGATCAGCTTGCGGCTTGGCCGGAACCGCTCCGGCAGCTCATGCGGCAGGCCGCGAATGGCCTTGCTCAGTTCCCGCGACAGATAAAGCGACGCCGTCAGGCCATCGCGCTTCATGCCGTTCATGAACCAGACACCCTTGAGATGCGATTCGCCGAGAAGCGGGTAGGTATCCGCCGAGGTCGGCCGGAAGCCGTTCCCGCGGATGGCCACGTTTGCATAGAAGAATTCGCGGTTGAACTCGGTAATCGCGGAATGCAGAAGGACGTGGACCCCGTGCGCCTTGGGCTCGTAGTCCGGCTCGACCCAGACCGCGCTGGATGCTCCGCAGTAAAATGCGCCGTCGCCCAGCGGAACGACATGCACGCCGCAGGCGCCGCCGCGGTCGGTCGTCCGCACGACGGTGTCCATATCCAGGAGCGTGCGCCCAACTCCGCCGAACTCCTTCACCCACGGCGGGACACTCAGGTCCAGCGCGCAGCCGCC
>CAZPFL010000198.1:0-8980 GCA_964585785.1 uncultured Rhodospirillaceae bacterium | reverse complement strand
GCCTGCTCGGCACCGACGCGGTGCGCGACGGCGTCGACGTGCCGGGCGACAGCCTGCGCCTGATCGTGTTCGACCGCGTGCCCTGGCCGCGCCCGACCATCCTGCACCGCGCGCGGCGGCAGGCCTTCGGCGGCCGGGTCTATGACGACATGCTGACGCGGTTGCGCATCAAGCAGGCCTATGGGCGGCTGGTGCGCCGCGCCGACGACCGCGGCGTGTTCATCCTGCTCGACCCGATGATGCCGTCCCGGCTCGGCGGCGCCTTTCCCGAGGGGGTGGAGATCGTCCGCCAGGGCCTGGCCGACACGGTCGCCGCCTGCCGCGCCTTCCTCGCCCAACCGGCGGAAACGGCCGCAGCCCGCCCGAAATAGTATCGGGGCTTGCAGTTCGCGCAGCGCGCCGCCAAAGTCGCGCCGCGGCGGCCCCTTCCGGCCGACCCAGGAGATACGGAGAAAGAGAAGACACCATGCTCAACAAGCACGCAGCCCTCATCTACATCATGATCATGGTCGCCGCCGCGGACCGCGACATGAAGAGCGTGGAGCTGTCCTCGATCGGCTCGATCGTGAAGCACCTGCCGCTCTTCGCCGATTACGACGTGACCCGCCTGACGGAGACGGCCGAATCCTGCGCCGAGACGCTGGCCGGCGAAACCGGCCTGGACGACGCGCTCGACGGCGTCGCCAACAGCCTGACAAAGAACCTTCGCGAGACCGCCTATGCGCTCGCGCTCGAGGTCGCGGCCGCCGACCACAAGCTTTCGCCGGGCGAGCTGCGCATTCTCCAGATCATCCGCGAGCGGCTGGACATCGACGACGTGGTCGCCGACGCGCTGGAAAAGGCGGTGACGATCCGCTACGCGGCGGCCTAGCCTTGACCGCGGGCGGCGACGGCCTGGTCTTCCGCGACGCCACGCGCGCGGACTTGCCGGCGGTCGTGGGCCTGCTCGCGAACGACCCCCTGGGCCAAAAGCGCGAGCGCTTCGAGAACCCGCTGCCCGACTGCTACACCCGCGCCTTCGACGCCATCGCACGCGATCCCAACAACCGGCTCATCGTGGTCGAGCATGACGGCGTCGTCATCGGCACGCTGCAGCTCACCTTCATCCCCAATCTGACCTATCAGGGCGGTATCCGCGCGCAGATCGAAGGCGTCCGCGTCGACGACGCCTACCGCGGCCAGCAGATCGGCCGCCGCCTGTTCGAATGGGCGATCGCGGAAGCCCGCCGGCACGGCTGCCATATGGTGCAGCTCACCGCCGACAAGACCCGCCCCGACGCCCACCGCTTTTACGAATCGCTGGGATTCACGGCGAGCCACGTCGGGATGAAGCTGCATCTGAAGCGGGATTAGATGGCACCGGTAATCCAGCCTGCCCCTTGCATGAATCGTGGATCAGCCAGATATAGACGAAATGACATTCAAGTCCGGCAGTAACGAGCGGCCAAAGCGGAAAGTCAAACCGTCGCGACATTTCGTCGACGACCCTAAGGATCGCGGCATTCCATTTCTCGTTGCGGAGAGTGTTGTGCGAGACGCCGCCCGCAAAAGCGCCGGGAAGATGGGGCGGACGTGCTTTCATAAGAAAATTTGGGCTGACTATAACGGCAGACGGCCTAGGCCTCGTTGGTTTACGGCCGTTGTTTCGGCGACGACCTCAGGATCCAGCAGTGTGCTCAGAATCGTGACCCTGCACCCCGACCGCGCCATTTAGGTCAACGATCCCAGAGGCAACAAATAGGCGCCGGATTGGGCGCCAGCTCTCTAATATGAAACCTTTCCGCGTTACGGCGATTCATGTGGGGCTAAAGCTGCGCCTGGATTGGGATTAGATTACCCCCCACCTAAGTCCTCCCCCGCAAGGGGGGAGGACTTTGTTGTTTGGACAGCTCTTGCCTTGTTCCCTCCCCCACCGCGGGGAAGGGTTAGGGTGGGGGGCGCGCCCCCTACCCCGCGTAGGCCGGCATGTCCTGCAGGCGGCGGTAGGCGCTGAGGTGGTTCAGGCTGGTGCGCACGTCGATGACGGCGGGACCGTCGCAGGACAGCGCCTCCTGGACCACCGGCGCCACGTCCGCATCACTGTCGATCTTGAAGCCCCGCGCGCCGAACGCCTCGCCCAGTTTCGCGAAATCCGGGTTCTTCAGGTCGGTCGAAGTGACCCGGCCGGGATAGCGGCCTTCCTGATGCATGCGGATCGTGCCGTAGGCGTTGTTGTTGGCGATGAAGATCTTGATCGGCACGTCGTACTGCACGGCGGTCGCCAGCTCATTGCCGGTCATCAGAAAGCCGCCGTCGCCGACGAAGGTGACGATCTGGCGTCCCGGCGAGCAGATGCCGGCGGCGACGCCTGACGGCACACCGCCGCCCATGCCGCCCGTGGCGTAACCGACGAAGCTATTGGTCTGGCGGAAATAGAGATAGCGGTGCAGGAAGCTGCTGAAATTGCCCGCATCCGAGGTGACGACCGCGTCCGCGGCCATGCGCTCGTTGATCGCCGCGACGACCGCGCCGAAGACGACGCCGTCATTGGATGACACCGGCTCCCAGGCGGTGAGCCTCCGGTGGATCTTGTTCAGCTCGCCGATCCAGGTGTCACGCCCGGCCGGAACCTTGCCCGCGCCGCGTGCGAGCATGGCGTCGAGGAACAGCTCCGGGTCCGCCGCGATGCCGACCTCGGGATGCCAGACGCGGCCGACCTCCAGCGGGTCCGGCCAGACATGGACCATCGGAAGCTGCGGCACCGGCGCGGTGGGGAAGCTGAAACCCTGGCTGACCGACGGCCCCAGCCGTTCGCCGACGACGAGCAGCAGGTCGGAGGTCTTCATCATATCCATCTGCGGCTTCGGCGCGCGGTTGCCGAGATAGCCGCCGTAATTCGCGTGATAGCTGTCGAACACGTCGGCGCGGCGATGGCTCGGCGCGACCGGCAGCTTGAAGGTCTCGGCAAAGGTCTTGAGCGCCGCGCGCGCCTTCGGCGAATGCACGAGCCCGCCGGCGACCACGAGCGGCCGCTCCGCCTTCTCCAGCATCACCGCCACGCGGTCGAGGTCGCCGGCGTCGGGCGCCATCCGCGCGCGTTTCACCGGGTTCAGCACCGGCGCCTTCACCGGCTCGTCCAGCATGTCCTCGGGCAGCGCGACCACGACCGGGCCGGGCGTGCCCGAGGTGGCGAGATGAAAGGCGCGCGCCGCGATCTCGGCGATCATGTCCGGGGTATCAACCTCGAAGACCGCCTTGGTCGTGTCGGAAAAGGTCTTCGTGTAGTTCATTTCCTGCAGCGCCTGTCGCCCCTTCTCGAAGCGCTCGACCTGGCCGACGAAGAAGACCGCCGGAATGGCGTCGTGAAAGGCGCTGTGAATGGCGATCGAGACGTTGGTCGCGCCCGGGCCGCGGCTGATGAAGCAAACCCCGGCCTTGCCGCGGATCCGCGCATCCGCGAGCGCCATGAAGCCGGCGCCGCCTTCGTGCCGGCAGACGATCAAACGGATGGCGGGATGCTCGATCAGTGCGTCGGTCACGGCGAGATAGCTCTCGCCCGGAACGCAGTAGGCGACATCGACACCGTGCGTCGCCAGTGTCGCGGCCAAGAGCTGGGCAGCCGTTTGCGTCATGCGATTCCTCCGGAGTTGGAATTGAACGGATCAGGCGTGCCGCGCGAGGGCCTCTGCAATGCGGCATATTTCTAAGCTTATCGCAGGAAGCGCCCGGGACGCCAATAGGGGACGGTGAAGCGGGCCGATCCGATCGGTTCAACCGCGCCCGGCCGGAACCCGCCGCCGCGGCTTCTCGCCGGCAAGCAGTGACAAGGCGTCGCCGAACGCCGGAACGTCCGGGCCCAGCGCGGCGAAGAAGGCGCCGTCCGAATCGGCCACCGCCGCGACCGCCTGCGCCGCGATCTTCCGTCCCCGCTCGGTGATGGCCAGCGCCACGGCGCGGGCGTCCTCGTCATGCGCCCGCCGCGAGACCAGCTTCTGCCCCTCCAGCACCCGGAGCACCTGCGAGGTCATCATCGGATCGGTGCGGCAATGCCGCGCCAAGGCCACCTGGGTGACCGGCGATTCGCTGCCCTTCGCCAAGTCGTCCAGCCCAGCGAGCAGCAGGAACTGAACCGGCGTCAAGCCGAACGGCGCCAGAACCTTCTTTTGGCGGCGCTGCCAGCGGTTTACGACCTGCCACAACAAATAGCCGGTCGCCCGCGACGGCGTATCTCGATCCATGAAACCGGTCCCCGCCCCCTTGTCTCCGCCGCGGCCGCCGATTTCACGGCTGCACGCGTGGCCATCTTATAAAGGCCTCCGGCGATTCGCCACCGTCCGATCCCGCACCGCGGCGCGACGGTTTGTTAGCACTCCCGGAAACTGGCTGCCAATAGATTGATTTAAAAGATTTTTCAGTATTGCCGCTGGATGATCATTAGATCAAACTTCGATGAAGGTATACGTCAACCTTGGAGTTGCCCATGACGAGTCTCGCAACCCAGCTCGCCGGATACCGGCTGACGACGGCGGAGATCCTCTATCACATGCCGGATCATCCGCACCTGCTCCAAAGCTTCGTCTGGCAGTTCATGGACCGTGCGCCGCGCTACCCGAAGCTGGCGGGGTTCCTGCTGTTCTGGGAACATAATATCGACGGAAGAATCCATTCGGTGAAAGTGGCCGGGAAGCGGATCATCGCCGCCGCCGAGGTCCGCGGCATCACCGAGGCCGGCTATATCCACTGACCGACGGCGGCCCACCGAACCGTCGCGCAGGCGACAGGCAGAGCCCTGCGCGCGCAGCCATGGCACGGCAACAGTTTTGATTCCCCCCAAGCTTTGTTCTACCGTGCGGCATTAAGAAAAAGCCGTCATAAGAAGACTTAAGGGAAGGGAAGGCTGCAATGCCGTTGAACGTGGCGATTGTCGGCTCTGGGCCAAGCGGATTCTATACGGTTGCGGCACTGCTCAAGCTCGCGCCGGACTGCCAAATCGACATCATCGAGCGCCTGCCGACGCCATTCGGGCTGATTCGGGGCGGCGTCGCGCCCGACCACCAAAAGACCAAAAATGTCTGGCGCGCTTATGATAAATCCGCGCAGCAGGAGTCCGTGCGCTTTTTCGGCAACGTCGAGGTCGGCCGCGACGTGACCATCGAAGAGTTGCGGCAGATGTATGATGCCGTGGTTCTGGCGGTCGGATCGCCGCGGGACCGCGACCTCGGCATTCCCGGCGACGGCAAGAAGGGCGTCTACGGCGCCGCCGCCTTCGTCGGCTGGTACAACGGACATCCGGATTTCCACGACCTCGATCCCGACATGAACATCAAAGGGGCGGTCGTCGTCGGCAACGGCAATGTCGCGATCGACTGCGCCCGCGTCCTGGCCAAGACGCCGGCCGAGATGGCATCGACCGATCTCACCGAATACGCCGCCGAGGCGATCCACGGATCGCCGCTGACCGATATCTATCTCTGCGGCCGGCGCGGCCCGGGCGACGCCAAGTTCACCAATGTCGAGCTGCGCGAGATGGGCGAGCTGAGCGACTGCGCGCCGATCGTCGATGCCAAGCAGCTCGAGGACGGCGTACCGGATGACCTCGACGACCGCGACCGCCGTCTGCGCGAGCGCAACCTCGAGACCCTGCGCGAGTTCGCCAAGATGAGCCCCGGCGGGCGCAAGAAGCGCATGCATTTCATGTTTTATACCAACCCGGTGGAGGTGCTCGGCGGTGACCGGGTTGAAGCCGTGCGGATGGAGCGGACCGTCGTGAAGGACGGCCGCGCCGTGGGCACCGGCGACTTCTTCGAGGTCCCCTGCGGCCTCGTCATTGCCGCCATCGGCTATTCCGGCGAGCCCTTCCCGGGCGTGCCCTACAACGAGAAGCGCGGCATCGTGATCCATGACGACGGACGAATCGGCGACGGCCTCTATGCGGTTGGATGGATCAAGCGCGGTCCGACCGGGGTGATCGGAACGAACAAGCATGACGGCGATCTCGCCGCCGCGCAGATCCTGGAAGACGTCCCGCAGGGCGGCAAGCCCGGTCGGAAGCGGCTTGAAGCGCATCTCAAGGATAAGGGAGTCCGCTGGATTTCCTACGAGGACTGGAAAAAGATCGACGATGCTGAGATCGCGAACGCCGCGACCGGAGCGCCGAGACGCAAGTTTTCCACGGTCGAGGAGATGCTGGCGCTGCTCCGATAACTTGTATTAACGGCCGCAAGCGGATACTGGACAAGCAATCGAAAAGGCCTAATTTAGCGGTTGAATTGGGGATCGCGGTTTCGGCATAGCCCAGTACCAGGGCGCGGGACAGCCGGATTTGTCCCGACCGGCCTTGGCTTTAGGCGATATCGCGACCGCCATGGAAATTATTTTCAGGCCGCCGAAGCTGAGGCGGTGGCCCGTGTCGTCCGTGAGTTTCGCCGCCGGGAGGGCGATGGTGCGGAGCACGAGAGCCACAGGGACCCACGAAGGAGGGTTTAACAAGAATGGCAGCTGTCACCGCGGAACAACCGCATCACGTTGAACGTCGCGAAGTCGAATCCGTCGTCATCCGCTTTGCCGGCGATTCGGGCGACGGCGTGCAGATTACCGGCAGCCAGTTTACCGATACGACCGCGCTTGCCGGGAATGACTTGGCGACATTTCCCGATTTCCCCGCGGAAATCCGCGCGCCTGCCGGCACCACCTTCGGCGTCTCGGCGTTCCAAATCAATTTCGGCGCCCGATCGATCGCCACCGCGGGCGACGCGCCGGACGTGCTGGTCGCGTTCAACCCGGCGGCGCTCAAGGTCTGCCTTCCCGACATCTATCCGGGCGGCCTCGTCATCGTCGACACGGGAACCTTCGGCGCGCGCAACCTCGAGAAGGCGGGGTACACGTCGAACCCGCTGGAAGACGGCACGCTCAAGAAATACCGCGCGCTGAAGATCGACATCTCGAAGCTGACGCTGGAAGCAGTCAAGGATATGGGCCTCACCTCGAAGGAGGGGCTCCGGTGCAAGAACTTCTGGACACTGGGCCTGGTCTACTGGCTCTACGGCCGCAGCCGGAAGTCGACCGTCGAGTGGCTGGAGCGCCGCTTCGCCAATCGGCCCGAGATCGCGAAAGCCAATGTTGCCGCGCTCAACGCCGGCCACGCCTTCGCCGAAACGGCCGAGATGCCGGGCGAGATCAGCGCCTATGTCGTCCCGCCGGCGCCGCTCGCGCCGGGTATTTACCGCAACATCACCGGCACCGACGCGATGGCCTGGGGCCTGCTCGCGGGAACGCAGCTCGCCGAGGTCAAGGCGGTCTTCTGCTCCTACCCCATCACGCCCGCGTCCTCGCTACTGCACGCGCTGGCGAACCTCAAGCATTACGACGTCGTCACCTTTCAGGCGGAGGACGAGATCGCCGCGGCCTGCTCCGCGATCGGGGCGTCCTATGGCGGCGCGCTCGGCATCACCTCCAGCTCCGGCCCGGGCGTGGCCCTCAAAGGCGAAGCGATCGGCCTCGCCATCTCCGCGGAGCTGCCGCTGATCGTCGTCAACGCGCAGCGCGCCGGCCCGTCGACCGGCATGCCGACCAAGACCGAGCAGTCCGACCTCTATCAGGCGGTGTTCGGGCGCAATGCCGACAGCCCGGTCGCCGTCCTGGCCGCCCGCTCGCCCAGCGACTGCTTCGAGGTCGGGATCGAGGCGGTGCGCATCGCGACCAAATACATGACGCCGGTGATCGTCCTGACCGATGGCTACATCGTCAACGCGGCGGAGCCGTGGCGCATTCCCGATATGGAAGCCTACGCGCCCTTCCCGGTGACCTTCCGGACCGACCCGGAGGGTTTCCAACCCTTCTTGCGCGATCCCGAGACCTTGTCGCGACCCTGGGTCAAGCCGGGAACGCCGGAGCTGATGCATCGCATCGGCGGCATCGAGAAGTCCTACGCGACGGGTCACATCTCCTACGATCCCGCGAACCACCAGAAAATGACGGAAGTCCGCGCCGCGAAGATCAACGGCATCGCCAAGGACATTCCGCTGCAGACCGTCGAAGACGGGACCGAGGGCGGCCGGCTCGCGGTCGTCGGCTGGGGCTCGACCTATGGGCCGATCTCGCGCGCGGTCTCGCTCCTGCGGGCCGAGGGCCTCGACGTGTCGCATATCCACCTGCGCCACCTGTGGCCGCTGCCGCGCAACCTCGGCGATCTCTTGCGTAAATTCGACCGAATCCTGGTGCCCGAGATGAACCACGGGCAGCTCGTGACGCTTCTCCGGGCGGAATACCTCGTCCCGGCGGAAGGCCTCAATCAGATCAGCGGCAAGCCCTTCAAGATCAGCACGATCGAAGCGGCGATCCGCGAACAGTTGGAGAAGTGATATGACCGTCCAGCAAGCCCCCGCGGCGCTCACGGCGAAGGATCTGACGTCCGACCAGGAAGTACGCTGGTGCCCGGGCTGCGGCGACTACGCCATCATCAAGGGCGTGCGCAGCGCGCTCGCCGAGATCGGCACGCCGCGTGAGCGCACCGTCTTCGTATCCGGCATCGGCTGCGCGGCGCGCTTCCCCTATTACATGGCGACCTACGGCTTCCACACCATTCACGGCCGCGCGCCGGCGATCGCGACCGGGCTCAAGCTCGCCAACCCGGAGCTCGACATCTGGGTCGTGACCGGCGACGGCGACTGCCTGTCGATCGGCGGCAATCACACGCTGCACGTCATTCGGCGCAACGTCGACGTCAATGTGCTGCTGTTCAACAACGCAATTTACGGCCTGACCAAGGGCCAGTACTCGCCGACCTCGCGGGTCGGCACGAAGTCCCCCTCGACGCCGCTGGGCTCGATCGACAACCCGGTCTCGGCGACCGAGTTCGCGCTCGGCTGCGGCGCGCGCTTCGTCGCCCGCTCGGTCGACACGCTGCAGAAGCATCTGCCCGAGGTGCTCAAGCGCGCGCATGCCCATAAGGGCGCGTCCTTCGTCGAGATTTTCCAGAACTGCATCGTCTACAACGACGGCG